>JABINT010000138.1 GCA_018698075.1 Acidiferrobacteraceae bacterium | reverse complement strand
GGGATGTTTGGGTCGAGCCGGTAAAACAAACGCCATTGACCTGCTGATTTTGCACCAATGCGCCACCCACACTTGCCCCTTCACCAGGCAGGCACTGCAGCGTATCGGTTGGAATCCCTGCCGCGTGCAGCAACTGGACAGCCCGCAGCGCCATCAATGACGTCTGCTCGGCTGGCTTGGCGATGACGGCATTTCCAGCGGCAAGCGCTGCGCTGATCTGCCCGGTAAAAATCGCCAACGGGAAGTTCCACGGCGAGATGCACACAAATACACCGCGGGGCTGGGAATCTTCGGCCTGTATCACCTGGGCAGCGTAGTAGCGTAAAAAATCCACCGCCTCGCGCACCTCAGCGACACCATCGGCCAGTGTCTTGCCGGCCTCACGGGCCGCCAACGCGATAAGCTCGGGTGCGTGACTTTCATAAAGATCGCCAGCACGGCACAGTATGTCAGCCCGCTCATGAGCAGTCCTCTTACCCCAGGTGCGCACCCCCCTTTGAGCTTGCGCCAGGGCTCCCGGAATATCCTCGGGCGACGCCACCCGTATCAGGCCGACCTTCTCGCCAGGTATCGCGGGGTTTTGCACAATTACCTCGGGGCCGTCCAAAACCCCTGGCTGGGTGCGGGTCAGATCCCAATGATCATTCACGAACGGTTGCATCTGGCGTTGTAGCGCGCTAACGCAGGTACTGTCGTCGAGATCCCATCCACGGCTGTTGGGCCGCTCGGGTGCAAAAAGCTCACGCGGCAAGCTGATAGCCGGATGGACCGGATTCCGGGCTACTGGCCGAATCTCATCCCATGGATCCCGCGCCACATCGACCGCTTTGATTTCTTGATCCAGAATCCGATTGACGAATGAACTATTAGCGCCGTTTTCCAGCAGTCGGCGTACCAGGTAGGCGAGAAGATCTTTATGGGCACCAACGGGAGCATAGATCCGGCAGCGATATCCGTTGACCTCACTCACGCGACTCAGTAACGACTCCCCCATGCCGTGTAATCGCTGAAACTCAAACGACTCATCAGGGTCACCCGCAAGCGCCATCACCGCCGACACGGTGTGAGCATTATGGGTAGCAAACTGCGGATAAAAGAACTCCCGCCGTTCCAGCAGCTTCTTGGCGCAGGTGATATAGGAAAGATCCGTGCTCGCTTTGCGGGTAAAAACCGGATACCCGGCAAGGCCGAGTACCTGGGCGCGCTTGATCTCGGTATCCCAGTAAGCCCCTTTGACGAGCCTGACCATGATGCGCCGGCGATGACGCTGAGCCAGGCAATGCAGCCAGTCGATAACAGCACCCGCCCCAAGATGATAGGCCTGGACCACCACACCAAATCCGTCCCAGCCCACAAGCGAGGGATCAGACATTAACGCCTCGACAATATCCAGAGTCAGATCGAGTCGCTCGCTCTCTTCGGCATCTATGTTAAAGCCCATACCAGCGCTTCGGGCGAGTTGCGCCAGCGCCGCCACGCGCCCCAACAGTTCATCCAACACGCGCTGGCGTTGAGCGTGTTCAAAACGTGGGTGCAGGGCCGAAAGTTTCACTGAGATACCGGGGTTATCCCGCACATGGGTGCTGGAACAGCTCGGCGCCAAGGCCGAGATCGCCTCGGAATAAGACAGGTGGTAGCGCCGGGCATCGGCCTCACAGCGGGCTGCCTCGCCCAGCATGTCGTATGAAAAGGTATAACCTTTTTGATGCGCGGCCAACGAGTGCTTAAGGGCTTCGCCAATATCGCGGCCCAGCACAAACTGGCGCCCCAACTCTTTCATCGCTTCAGCAATAATCATGCGTACCGCAGGTTCGCCCACACGCTTGACCGCACCGCGCAGCGTTGCCACCATGCTGTCGGCCTGGGTCGGACTCAACAGGCGCCCGGTCAACATCAGTGCCCAGGTCGATGCATTCACGAGAGACGAACTGGAGCGATTGAGATGCCGACCCCACTGCCCAGGCACAATCTTGTCCTCAATCAGGGCATCAATTGTGGGGCTGTCCGGCACCCGCAGCAGTGCCTCAGCGAGACACATCATCGCAACCCCCTCGTCGGTGGAGAGCCCGTACTCGGCGAGGAACGCTTCAAGCAGGTTGGCTGACCCCTGAGTGCGAACCTGCTCGATCAGGCTGACAGCCTGATCATGAATCTCAGCCTTTAGCCTGACTCCTGGACGCCAATCATTCAGCAGTTGGGTGACACGCGGGCCTTCCCCGGCATTACGGACGTCATGAATGCGTTGGCGAGCAACAGCAAGAGTTTTGCTCATCGGTAAGTCCTGCTTAGGCTGATCGAGCCGTTCAGGAAGACCGGCCTCGGGAGATCATCATGGCAGTTTCTTCATCTACTCAGAGGCCAACAATTAAGAATCGCCAGCAGGCTGACCGCAACGGCTAAACACTCTAATGGTCGGCCCATTCGCCAACAGTGGCTAAATCTATGCCCGCCGGGGCCTATCACAGTGGTGTTTACATCCACTACCCTTCAAACCCTACTATAACGCTGTTTCAGCGTCCTCCCGCCTTCTTTTTCTTCTCAATAATGCTCGCTTTTAAGCATTACCCTAAGCGATACTTAGGCATCTTAAGAGTGTTTCTGGCGTACCAATCTTGATGGCTTATGTAATGCCTCACCGTTTCCTTTTTACCATTGGGTCTATTGACGGTGATCACTTATCACCATCCGAAACCATATCATTCTCAGCTGAATTAGTACCCTCACCGCACTTAACATCGTGCCCAGGGTTGGTAGCGTCCTCCACAGTGATAACGGTCTGTCGGCGTACATGAATTACTTTCGCTGAACCGTGAGTTACATCATTGGTTTTAGTTGTCATCAGGTTTTGTCCTTTACTTGGTCGGAGAATAGGCGGGCGGGCAGCGCAGCTAATTTCGGACAACCAAACCACAGGAATTTTTTACCAGGTATACCAAAACATTAATGTGGTTTAATCCACCAAGGAACCCGCCCATGACAGATCAACCGAGCAAACTCACCGTACCCTTCGATTTCGATGCGCCGGGAAAACACTGCGACTATGTACGGCTGCCCAACTCTGTGCATCGCTCTGCCTACGGTTGGCTTCCCCTGCCCATTGTCTGTATCAATCATGGTGAAGGACCGACCGTACTGCTGATGTCAGGTACCCACGGTGATGAATACGAAGGTCAGGTGACGTTGACACGTCTTGCGCGCGAACTGGAGCCACAGGATATCACGGGCCGAGTGATCATTTTCCCTATGGCCAACTACCCGGCCGCTAAAGCGGGCCTTCGCACCTCACCCATCGATGACGTGAACCTCAACCGAGTATTTCCAGGCAATCCGGAAGGCTCACCAACGTTCATGATCGCGCATTTTATTGAAACGGTGCTGATGCAAATTGCCGATTTTGGACTCGACCTACATAGTGGCGGTTCATCTTTGCATTATCTGCCGACAACTGTGTCAGCAACTTATGAGGATGAGACACGCAACCGTCGAGTTCGCGATATGATGCAGGTCTTTGGTGCACCACACAGTTTTTTCTTTCCACGTGATCACGCCGGGGGCGGTAACAGTAATCACGCCGCCGAGCGAAGCGGCATGCTCTCATTCACGACGGAAATGGGCGGCAGTGGCACGGTAACACCCCACTGCCTAAAGATTTGCTCTGATGGTGTGATGCGTGTCCTGCACCATATCGGGGTCCTTAAGACATCACGCGTTCCGCCCAGCGATACTGCAAGCCGCATGCTGCATGCACCGACATTCGACTACTTTACTTACGCTTCGGAGTTGGGGCTATTCGAACCCACGGTCGAACTCGGTGACGAGGTCAAGGCCGGGCAACGCGCGGGTTTTATTCACACCCCGGAAACACCCTGGCAAGAACCCACCGAGATGACTTTTACGAGTGACGGGCTCGTCATCTGCAAGCGCATCCCCGGCCGCGTCGAACGCGGAGACTGCCTGTTTCACCTTGGAACCGATCTCGCCTAGGACGCTTAATGCAGCGAAAAATATTCGCGCTGCTCCCGGTCGGGAGCCACCAAAAGAAAACGCATGGAGGCCTTTGGAGAGTTAAGTTAATGCGTATATAGATCGGTCATTTACTTCAAAACTTAATTTATCCGACAGTCTTGTCCAAAAAGGGTAGCACTAGTTGAGCGCAGTTGGGGATAACGCCCGATTCGATTAAACCCGTTTTAGCCCTATTTGAGGGAACACGGGTGATCAGAGCGGAGCCACTCTGATCACCCACCTTACGGATCCACTGCTTCACATTCCTTTGTCTCGTAGAGCAGCAAGGACTCGTCCTTGTCTTTGGATAACCTGATCCGTTTGGCCACGCGATCCACAGTTGGAGTCCGGGAATAAACCCCATGGTTGAATCTGACCCTGGGCGCTTTCCTCTCTTTCTTCATGGTTTTTGTGCTCTTTAATATCTGTTGTGATGAGCGCCAACCATTGACACTCCTCAAAGAGGGCTTTTGCCTAGGCCACTCCTAAGTAGGAGGCTATAAAGGCCAGAAATAAAGGATAGCCGG
>JABINT010000088.1 GCA_018698075.1 Acidiferrobacteraceae bacterium | reverse complement strand
GGCGTGCTCACCTCGGCATGGTGTCTTTATATTGACGATGTCATCAATAACGATGGCGTGGAATATATCCGTGCCGCACAGCATCTGGCATCTGGCGATTGGGCGGGGACGTTGGCCTCGCACCACTGGCCGTTTTTTTCGTTGTTGATGCTGTTGTTTGGAAAGTTACTGGGTATCAGTTACTACTGGGCGGGACAGTTGCTCAACGCTGGGTTTTTTACCGCATCGTCAGTGTTGTTCGTACTAGTGGTGCGAGCCTTTGGCGGTACCTCACAGCGGTTAACTGTTTTTGCGGCTCTCGTTGCAGTCATTCACCCAGCTTTCAACGAGTACCGTGCATTTATCATTCGTGACGCTGGTTATCTGGTCTTCTACTTGGCGGCTATTTTGTATCTGGCACGATGTGTCAATGAGCCCGCCTGGAGGTACCGTATCGGGGTTGTAGTCGCGTTTGCGATTGCCGGCTTGTTTCGTATCGAAGGCGCGGTATTTTTGCTCTCAACACCGCTTTTGCTGAGTTTTATCCGGTCCACAAGCGTGCAAAAACCCTGGTTCCGGTTGCTGCTGCTGATCATCTCGACAGGCTTGGTCGCTGTGGTGTTGGGCTGGTGGTTGTTGGCGCCTAGCGCCGGGATTGAACCCGTGGCAGCGTTTAGCGCACCGTTGGATTTAGTGGCCAATGCCTGGCACCAGATCAGTGCCAGTGTTGCGCACAAAATCACCGTGCTGCGAAAAGAGTTTCTCGGTCCCTATGCTGCCCAGTATGCATGGATACTTTTTGGTTTCTCGGTAGTAATGATTCTGGTTTCTGCAGCGTTTTCGCAATTGACGGTACCCTGGGCCATGCTGGTTTTCACTGGGCTGTGGTCTGGAGTTTGTTTTCCACATAAAGCGCTGAACCGCCTGTGGGCCAGCCTGATCGGTATGCACCTGGCGATCCTGACGGTGTTTGCAGTCGTCAAACTTTTTCTGGCCGCCCGCTACCCGTTGGCGCTTAGCGTGACGGCCCTATTGTTAGTGCCGTTTGCTCTAGACCATGTGTTAGCTGCGATCCGTTGGCACCGTCTGAAGACAACGGCCCGGGTTCTGGCCGTGTTGCTGTTGCTTTGGGGTGTCGGGGAGAGTATCAGTGGTTTGGATAATACGACACGCGCGAGAGCGATCAAGGATGCTGGGTTGTGGCTGGCGAATCACACCAATACCGCAGGCTCGCTGGTCAGCAATGATCGGCGACTTGCGTACTACGCCGGCCGTCATGCTGACCGCGATTACATTATCGAAGACGTGGCCAAAATCTTGCACGGACTCAGAGACGGACGCTGGCCGGATGCGTCGTACGTTGCGCTAAGATTGTCACGCCGGTCTGATAAGACTGAGTCCTGGGTAGTGGAAGCACTGGGCAAGGCGCCGGTGCGGGTATTTGATCGAGAAACGGGCGACCGGGTGCTGGTGTACCAGCGTCCTTAGCGGTTGCTCTGAATGGATTGTTTCGGTCCGCTTCGCAACATTTTGTCGCGATGAAATCGGCAATTGCACAGGGTATTTCAAAATTTAGGCTGGCCACTGTAACCTGGGTGATATCGATTGGATCGTAACACCGAGAAGCCTCGCTGAGGCCTGCGCCGATTATCTGCCGCCCGTGCAGCTAGCGCAGAATCAGTTGCACATCGCGAGGGGTGCAGATATCAAAGCGGTCAGTCGCCGCGGCTGATCAGGCCTGACAGATGATGCAAGGCCGATCTACATAAACCCGGAACACAGTCGTTCTTTTTATCCCTAAATACATAACGCAACACACAATTGAGATATTCAATGACCAGATGCGGCCTAAGCAGCGTTGGGTCTGCCGTGGTCAATTGATGGGCAAGGCATGCATGTTGTGTTGCCATGGCCGTAATCGCTGCGTGAGCGTTATATCTCGCAGGTCGATCGTCTGCAATCGTCAGCCGCGCATCATCCGGGCGGTTATCTCGTGCATTTGGTCTACCGAGGTATTTTCGAAGTACATCCGGTACCATAGTTCGAGGTTAAGCAGTATCCACAAACGGAAATTGTGATCAACTTTCCCTGAAAGGTGCTCGTCGAGCAGCGTCTGTATGGCTTTTTGGTCAAAAATCCCAGCTTCGACGAAACGAGATTCAGCAAACAGGTTGCGTAGAAAATGAGCAAGATCGTTGCGCAACCACAAAGCGATGGGAAAGCCAAAGCCCTGTTTTTCGCGATACACCAGCTCTCGTGGCAGGTAGCGCGCAGATACTGAGCGCAGGATGTGCTTGAGCTTCATACCTTTGAGTTTCATATTGCCGGGTATCGCAGCGGCATACTCCACCAGTCGGTGATCTACCAGTGGGGAGCGGTTTTCCAGTGAGTGCGCCATGCACATACGGTCTGCGATCACCAGCAAGTGATCCGGCATGCGGGTCATCAGATCGGTGTATAACATGCGGTCGACCAGTTCATTGACATTGCTTGCATTGAAATGGGCCAGGATTTTTTCTCGTGAATCCTGTGAGTCGAACGTGGATTGGGATTGTTCGGTGAACAGAGAACGTTTGGCGTCATCGGTAAAGCGCAGGAAGCTCATGCTGTGGGCGTAACGGTCACCACGTTCTCGCAATGACATCTCATTGAGCCAGCGCGCTTTTTGCGCAATAGTCTTGTACTGAAAAGAATCCGGTATCAGGCGGATCAGCCGGTCCATCACGGTCTGGCGCAGCCAGCGCGGCAACACGGCGTAATAGTCCGCCAGTCTCTGGCCGGCGAACCGGTCGTACCCAGCGAAGTTCTCGTCACCACCATCTCCTGACAAGGCAACCTTGACGTTGCGCCGGGCGAGTTGTGCAACCAGGTATACGCCAACGCCGAAGGGATCGGAAGGTTCATCCATATGATGAATCATCGTAGGAATCTTGTGAATCATGTTTGATTCCACGACCTCTTCGTGCGCTTCCATACCGTAGCGCTGCGCGACCATGCGTGCGTAGGGTAGTTCATTGAAGGACTGCTCCTTCACACCGATGGAAAAGACCGGCACTGGCTGCTCCTGCACGCTGGCCATCATCGCGGAGACGATGCCAGAGTCAATGCCACCCGAAAGAAAGGCCCCGACCGGTACATCGCTCAGCATGTGGGATTTCACGGTTTCGAGCAAAGTATGATGGAGGCCTTCCTCGATCTCTTTTTCCGAGCCGCTGTGTTTGGCCAGGAAGTCGATATCCCAATAGCGATCAATCCGGGTTGATCCGTTTTCGAAAACCAGGCGACTGGCCGCGGGGAGTTTTTGAATGTTTTTAAAAAAGGTGAACTGGTCTGGCATGAATCGCAGCGACATGTAGTGCCACATGCCCTCGAGTTCCATC
>JABINT010000185.1 GCA_018698075.1 Acidiferrobacteraceae bacterium | reverse complement strand
TGGTTAATGCCCTGCCACAACGGATGCAAGCAACGCTGCGCCACATTGTTCCACCCCATGTGAGGGACTTTCAACGCGGGGCCGGCACTATCACTCACTGGGGTAAACCGACGCACAGCCCCTGACAAAATACCCAGGCCTGTCGTGCCGCCATCTTCATCGCTGTGATCAAACAGTGCTTGCAGTCCCAGGCAAATACCCAACACCGGACGGGATTCAATAGCGCCGGCAATCACATCGCGCAAACCAGCGCCGCTCAACGCATCCAGCCAGGATCCTATGGCACCCTGCCCGGGCAGAACCACATGAGTGGCGTCAGTGATGCGAGCGTGTTCTGCGGTAACCGAAACCCTGGCACCGGGGGCAACTTTTTCAAGCGCCTTGGCTACTGAATGTAGATTGCCGGTACCAAGATCGACAACCGCGATGCGCTGCATTAACCCTGCAAAGAGCCCTTGGTGGACGGCACTGTATTACCCTGGCGCTCATCATGGGCAAGCGCCATTCGCAGCGCGCGGCCAAAAGCCTTGAACACCGTTTCAGCTACGTGGTGGGTGTTGCGCCCCCGCAAAGCATCGATATGCACAGTGACCTGGGCGTGGTTGCAAAAACCCTGAAAGAACTCGCCCAGCAGATCCACATCAAAATCCCCAACCCGGGCACGCGGCCAGTCAACCCGAAACTCAAGGCCCGGCCGACCGGAGAAATCGATCACTGCCCGGCTTAAGGCTTCGTCCAAGGGTACATAGGCGTGACCGTAGCGGTTGATACCACGGGGCTCCCCGAGGGCCTGGGCGATTGCCTGTCCCAGTGTGATGCCGACGTCTTCGACCGTGTGGTGGGCATCAATATCGAGATCACCGCTGGCCTTAATGTCGAGATCAATCAGGCCATGGCGAGCTACCTGATCGAGCATATGATCAAAAAAAGGCAAGCCCGTTTGCACCGTGCTGGCGCCAGTTCCATCTAGATCGACTGATACGCTGATTTGAGTCTCGCGGGTTTCGCGATGAATTTTGGCGGTACGCGATGACATTATGCTAATACCAAAAAGAGCAAAGGGTGGGAAATAGGCCGTCGTGGCACTATTTTAGCAAAACACCCGGGTTCACCCAAAACCCGAGTCACCCGCCATCATCTAACGATGCCGTCAAAGCGTCCAGAAACAACTGGTTCTGGGACGCCGTGCTGACGGTTACCCGAAGACAATCGCTCAGCGCATCGTGGGCGCCGTGAAGGTTTTTTACCAGAATGCCGCTCTGGCGAAGCGACTCAAAAACGAGATTGCCTTTAGCTGTGGGTAAGCGAAAGAGCACAAAATTAGCCTTGCTGGGATAAGCCGTAACCCCAGGCATTGCATCCAGCGCTTTAGAAAGATCGTCCCGGGCGTGACAGATTGCCTGGGCTTTGTCTTCAAACCAGTTCAGATGTTCCAGCGCAAACTCGGCAGTTATCTGGGTCAGTGCGCTGATGTTATAGGGCAAGCGCACCTTGTTAATCTCGTCGACCAGCGCTTTTGGGCCTGCCAAAAAACCCAGGCGCAGCGCGGCGAGGCCCAGTTTTGAGAACGTGCGCATGACCAGCACGTTATCCAACGCGCCAGCGCGGTCCATAAAAGACTCGCCGCAAAAAGCATGATAGGCCTCATCGACCAGCACAATGCCACTACTGGCGCGGGCCACCTTCTCGATCAGCGCAGGATCACAGGAATTGCCGGTGGGGTTATTGGGGCATGCCAGGAACACACAACATGGATCATGCTGATCGATTGCACTCAATAGCGCATCACCATCCACGCTGAAATCCGAATGGCGGGGCACATCCACATAATCACAGCCGGTGATCTTGGCGATGACCTGATACATCGAGAAGCTTGGCTCCGGTGCCAGCATGACCCGCCCGGGCCCACCTACGGCCAAAGCCACCATCTGGATAAGCTCGTCTGAACCGTTACCCAGCAACAGCGACGCCTTATCCGGTACTGAGAAACACTTGGTTAAGGTATTGATCAGAGCCTCAGCAGCGGGATCGGGGTAACGGTTGAGCGGCACGCCCGCCAGCCGTTCCAACCAGGCGTCCCGCAAACCTTCATCCCAAACGTAGGGGTTTTCCATCGCGTCCAGTTTGATGAGACCCTGAGCACTGGCGACCTGATAGGCCTTCAACTCGCGAATTCGAGAAGGTATCCAACGCTGGCAGACTGGATTTTCAGACATCTTCACCAGACCCTGTAGATTGGCCACGGTACTCGGCTGATCGGGCATGTGCCGTCAGTTTCTCGGCACGGGCCAAAGTGGATGCGACGGGTGATAATGCCGCTGCACCTGCTGGTGAGCAATGAATCACGCTGGAGCGCTTCTGAAAATCATAGACCCCAAGAGGGGAGCTGAATCGTGCCGTACCGGCAGTAGGCAGTACGTGGTTTGGGCCAGCGCAGTAATCACCGAGTGACTCGCCGCTATGGTAGCCACAGAAAATCGCCCCGGCGTGGCGCACTTGCTCGAGCAATGGCTGCGGGTCCGCCACCATCAGTTCCAGATGTTCTGGCGCAATGCGATTTGCCAGGTTAATAGCCTCGCCAATGGAAGCGACCTCGATCAAGGCGCCCTGGCCCGCCAGGGATTTTTCAATAATCGTGCGCCGTTCCATGCCGCTTAACAGGCGGGATATCGCCTTTTCGACCCGCTCTAACATCCGCCTATCTAAGAAAATTGCAATAGCCTGGGCCTGCTCATCGTGTTCCGCCTGGGCAAAAAGATCCATCGCCACCCAGTCGGGATCAGCCCCGGCATCACAAATCACCACGACCTCTGAGGGTCCAGCGATCATATCGATGCCCACGTCACCAAATACCTGCTTTTTTGCCGCGGCAACATAGATATTCCCGGGGCCCACAATCTTGTCGACCCGCGGCACGGTGTGCGTGCCGTAAGCCAGCGCCGCAATTGCCTGAGCGCCGCCGATGCGAAACAACCGATCCACACCCGCGAGGCGTGCACTCGCCAATACAGCCGGGCTGATCTCACCACCGGGTGTGGGCACAACCATGATGAGTTCCCCAACACCGGCAACCTGCGCCGGGATCGCATTCATTAACACCGAGGAGGGATAAGCCGCTTTGCCACCAGGCACGTACAAACCCACCCGATCCAGCGCCGTGATCTGCTGACCCAGTCGTGTACCGTCGGCTTGTTCAAACTGCCATGACGATTCGCGCTGATGCTCATGAAACTCCCGGATTCTTTCAGCTGCGGTTTCCAGGGCGGCTCGCAACTCAGGATCCAGTGACTCACTGGCCAAGCGCCACTGATCAGAAGGTATTTCAAGCTGTTCGGCGCTATCCAGTTTCAGTGCATCGAAACGCTCGGTCAGGGTCAGCAGCGCTTGATCACCCTCGTGACGCACAGAGCTGATTATGTCCCGAACCGCCTCATCCACCGACGCATCAAAGGACTGGGCGCGGTCCAACAGGGCCTCAAGTGCCGCATCAAAGCCGGGTGTGTTAGCGTCTAATATCCTCACGCGTCACTGAAGCCCAGAGTTTGCGATTGGTAGCTGTGTATCAGATGCTGACATGACGAGATGGCGCTACCCTGCGCTATTGAACTGCACTGACGAGCTGCGGGCGTGAATCCGACACCCTCTGGATATCGGCACCACAATGCAGGAGCTTCTCCTCAATGCAGTCATAACCCCGGTCAATGTGGTAAATCCGATCGATCGTAGTTTGTCCTTTTGCGACCAGGCCAGCCAGCACCAGGCAGGCCGATGCCCGCAGGTCCGTGGCCATTACCTGCGCACCCCCCAGCTCATTCATACCGTGCACTATCGCAGTGTTGCCACGCAGTTCGATGTCCGCACCCATGCGCTGCAGCTCTTGCACGTGCATAAAACGGTTCTCAAAAATACGCTCGGTGACGGTAGCCGTCCCTTCGGCGATGCAATTCAGAAGGACGAACTGGGCCTGCATATCGGTCGGAAAACCCGGGTATGGGGCAGTCTGCAACGCCACTGCCCGGGGTCGGCGACCTGACATATCCAGCGTTAAATGGTCTTCTCCCACTGAAATTTCAGCGCCTGCCTCGCGCAGCTTTGCCGTCACTGCATCCAGATGTGAGGGATTGACACCATGCAGACTGATTCGACCGCCGGTGACCGCACCGGCCACCAGAAAAGTGCCCGCTTCAATGCGATCCGGTATCACACGATGCGTGGCTGGGCCTAGATTATTTATGCCTTGAATCTCGATGATGTCACTGCCGGCACCATCGATACGGGCGCCCATGCTGATCAGGCAACGGGCGAGATCCACCACCTCAGGTTCACGCGCGGCATTCTCAAGTACGGTGGTACCGCGCGCCAGGGTGGCCGCCATCATCAGGTTCTCAGTGCCAGTTACTGTGACAGTATCAAAAACGATCTTGGCACCGTGCAGATATCCGTTTGCTGCACGGGCCTTGATATAACCGCCGTCCACTGAAATGGTAGCACCCATCTGCTCCAGTCCACGGACATGCAGGTCCACCGGACGCGAACCGATAGCACAACCACCGGGCAAAGAAACCTCGGCTTGACCGAAACGGGCCAGCAGTGGTCCGAGTACAAGGATGGAGGCACGCATGGTCTTGACCAGTTCATAGGGCGCGCAGCGGGAGGTCAGCCCAGACGCATTGACCTTAATCACTGATTTTTCATCTACCTGAATGCTGGCGCCAAGGCGGCCCAACAGCTCCAGGGTAGTCGTGATATCGCGCAAATGTGGCACATTGGCCACATGTAAATCCTGGTCAGTCAGCAGGGAGCTGATCAGCACTGGCAAGGCGGCGTTCTTGGCGCCACCCACGCGTACGGTCCCGCATAGCGTATTGCCGCCCCTGATAAGTAGACTGTCCAATGCGACGTATGATGTTTGGCAGGTGAAGTTGAATATCTGGCGGGGCTCTTTTTGGCCCCGTCTGATACCGGCATATTCTAACGTAACTAACAACAAAGGCGCCCAAGGGCGCCTTTAATCGCAATCTATTGAGTAACCGCTATGAGCTCGGCGTCTGCTCCAGCTTCTTTTTTAACTCGCCGTTTTCATACATCTCCATCATGATGTCACTGCCGCCGACAAACTCACCTCCGATGTACAGTTGCGGGACGGTCGGCCAGTTTGAGTAGTCTTTTACGCCCTGGCGAATCTCGTCATCAGCGAGTACATCGGCGGTTTCAAACTCGGTGTCCAACGCTTGCAGTATCTGCACCGCCCGTCCGGAAAACCCGCACTGCGGAAAATCGCGATTCCCCTTCATAAAGAGCATCACCCGATTGCCTTCTACAACTTCCTTGATTCTTTGATTTGCGTCCATAGTGTTCTCTTTGTCCTGTTTGTCCTGTTTGTTTCTGTCCAGTGCCTACTGATTATCCCTACAGTGCCGCCTTTTCTTCCGGCGTCAGTGTCCGCATCGACAGCGCGTGGATCTCAGCCTTCATGCGATCCCCAAGTGCGCCATAAACCATCTGGTGCTGTTGTACCCGGTTTTTTCCCGAAAAATCAGCACAAACGATCTCGGCTTCAAAATGGTGTCCATCGCCCGATATTTCAACCTCGGCGCCGACAAGGTTGCTCTCGATCCAGCCCTTGATGTCTTCTGGTCTAACCATCTTGAATAACCCCTGAAAAATTAACCCGAATTCTTTACTTGAATTCAGCGGTTTTTAACTGCAGTGATTCTATCAGCGCATCCAGGCCATTGGTATCGATGTACTGGCCGTACTGGTTGCGATAACTCAATATCAGACTGATCCCATCGATCTGAATGTCGTAAATTTTCCAGGCCCCGCTTTTCTCAAGCAGGCAGTAATAATCCACCGGAATCGGCGCCTGTCCCGGTATCACGAGATCAGTCGGCACCACAGCAATACGCCCGCCACCTTTTAGTTTGACAGGTCGATAGCGCAGTTCCTCCTGACCGGTGTACTCGAACATCGCCGTAGCGTAACTGCGAATAAGCAGATCTTTGAAACCCACTGTAAAGTGCTGGCGCTGCACCTCGCTGGCGCTTTTCCAGTGACTACCCAGAATCAGCTTGGAGACCTTGCCCAGTGCAATATGCGGCACCACGAGTTTGTCAACCATCGTGTACAACGCCCCTTCATCGGATTCCAACTCCAAGCGCCGTTCGCTAAGCTCTAAAATCAAGCCCGACACGGTGGACCGAATCATCTCGTCCGCAGAAGGGGCGGCCTGAACAGCCGAACTTATGGCGCCAAGCGCTAGTCCCGCCAGCGCTGGGCACAAACGGCAACGCCACAAAAAAGACAAAGATGTAATCAAGTCAGGTGGTTCATTCAAACAGTTCGGATGGTTCCGCTATTGTGCGGATTTATGACAGCGACCACAAATGGCATTTTGCTGTCAGTGTCAGAAAGGTCGACTCAGCAGGATCAGTCGAGGCAATAAGGTCAGGGCGGCAAACAGCGCTAGGGCCATGCCCAAAGCGGTAAGCAAGCCAAAGAATATTGTCGGCAGAAAATTCGACAACACCAGTATGGAAAAGCCCGCGATGATAGTGATTGCGGTATAGAAGATGGCCCGGCCGATATTGGCGTGACAGTAGTGCAAAGTCTGTACGTAATTACCCAAACGGGGATACTCGTCGCGAAAACGGTAGATGTAATGGATGCTGTTATCGACCGCGATGCCCAGGGTAATTGAAGCGATGGTAATGGTCATCATATCCAATGGGATACCGCCCCACCCCATCAGTCCAAGGATGATCGCTGCCGCCAGCAGGTTAGGTACGATACCAATCACAGCGAGCTTCCATGAACGAAACAGGATCAACAGCATTATTGCAATGCCGAGCATCACCAGGCCGAGGCTCAATATCTGCGAGCGGTACAGACTCTGCAGCATGTTGTTGTACAGTACCGCCAACCCGGTCAACTGGAAACTGTCCTTCGACAAACCCACCTGTTCGACCAGGCCCAAACGGATTCCCTCCAACAGATCGTTGCGGCGCAGATCGGTTAGCGAGTCGCGAATTCGCGCCGTTACACGCGCCTCGTTATTCTCTATCGAAACATATGGACTCAGCAGCGTTTCCTTGAGTGCTTGAGGCATCCGTTTGTACAGCACTGCCAATTCGAAGGTATCAAAGGTTTCGTCGCTGATCGCCTCGCCCACCCGGATCAACGAGGCCAGCGACAATACCTGGCCCACACCGTAGCGGCTCTGAAGAAAGTCATGCACAGCCTTGATCGTGTCGATCTTTTGCGACGTGAACCAGTAATCCGTCGGATCCCCTTGTGAAACGCTACCCAGCAGCAACTCCAACTCGTCCTCGTCATTACTCTTTGTAGCCTCTGCCACCGACTCGTCTTCGAAACGCACCACGACATCCAACGGTGTAGTCCCGCCCAGTTTGCGATCGATCAATTTCAACCCCTGATAAATCTCAGTATCGGTGGAGAAATAGTTGACGAAACTGTTCTCCACCTCAAGGCGGGTAATACCCACGGCGCTAAACAACGCCAGCGCGAACGATACTCCCAGCACCACAAGGCCGCGTTCGGCCGCAAGGTGTGACAGCCAGCCGGTGAATGAGGCTGCCGGCGCGGGGCGCCCAGCGGATGGCGCCGAGCCGAGCAGGGTTAGCGCCGCCGGAAAGAGCAAGAAGGAAACAGCAAAAGTCACTGCCAGACCGATAGACATCATCCAGCCGAAATCGATCACTGGCTTGATGCTGCTAAATACCAGAGAACCAAAGGCCAAAATAGTGGTCAGTGCGGTATAAAAGCATGGCCACACCATCTTGCACATAGTGGCCAGCACCAGCTCACGATGTGATGATCCCGGCCGGTCCAGAGCCAACTGGCGGTAGCGCACCACCAGGTGCACATTCATCGACATGGTCAGAATCAGCATCAACGATATGAAATTGGATGAGATCACAGTGACCTGCCAGCCGACCCATCCCAGCAGCCCGATCATCGTCACGCCCGCGTAGAGGCAACTGGCCAGTGGCAGCAACACCCAGCGCGGGGAGCGGAAAATAACGCTCAACATGCCAACCAGAAAAACGAAGACCCCAAAACCAAACATCATTAAATCCTTGCGGATAAACGTGATCATGTCATCAGCAATCATCGAAACGCCGCCCAAGTACAACTGACCAAGATCGTCGTAACCTTCCATGACCTGGCGCAGGTGAACAATCGTATCGTGATTGCTCTGGTCTACACTTGTCTTAAGCGCCCGGTATTGGAGTCGAACTTGATCTAGTCGCGCCCTTTCAGCAGGACTGGCTATGCCGTCACGAACTCGTGCGGCGAGCGCTCGTTTTTCATCCTGAAGTTCGCGAAAACCAGGGGTATCTTCAAGGTTTAACTGAAGCGCCGTGGCGGCGCCGTCGACACTGATAACAAGCTCGGAGAACACCGGGCTGGCAGTCAGTTCCTCGCGGGCCTTTGCGAGATCGACCCCGGTGTCACGCAGAGTACGATACTCGCCACTAAGCTGCATCAAAGACGACTCTCCCTGGGCCAACAGCGGAGCATCAAGCAGGGAAACCACCGATTCAATACCTCCCACTGCACCGAGATCTTCGGCCAGGCGGGCAATGCGTTTGAGTGTTGCCGGCGTAAACACCCCATCATGCGGAGTCAGCGCAACCACCAGGAAACTGCGTGAGCGGTAACGATCCGACAGATCGCGAAATACCTGCAGATCGTGATCATCTTCCAGCAGCAAGGAATCCGCCGAGGCATCAAGGCGAAAATCACGCGCTTGCCAGACAAAAAACCCCAGCACCAGCGCCAGCGCCAGTAGCACCAGCAGTGGCCGGCCGAGCACCCACGCATCGTAGCGCCGAGCGAACTGGTCCATCATGCGTCTAGCAGGTCAGCAATCATGCGTGCCTCTTTGGCATGGTGGTAGGCAAGCGCTGGGTCGGTCAGTATCAGGGCGCCACCACCAGGCAGTGTGTCCTGCACTGTCTGGATGACCTCCCGCAAGACCGGTAGCGCGCCGTGGGCACAAAAAGCAACCGTGTAAGGGGAGGGCACCAAAGATGCGCCTTCGCCAACATGCCAGCAGTTACCAAAACCGGCCGGAATTGCATCGGCAGTTACTCCGTCGACACAGATCGCCACTTGCGGAAAATCTTGGCGCAACGTGTCAAGTGCGGCCCAATCGGGAGCTGAGCCCGGCTGGGATGTGAAAAGCAGCGCATCCAGTTGCCCGGCGAATGATTGGGCCAGTGATCTGGCGAAAGAAGCTCTCGCCTGACCCCCGCCCCCATCAGGGCCTGTAGGACCAATTTCAACGATAAAACGAAACTCGGGATCCGTGTCCTCGACCCAGTCCTGCGCCCTTGCAACGTTCACCTCATGCATAGTATCAGCCGGTACCAGTACCGCACGCAGATGATTAGCATACCAGGACAGTTGCCATTCCACCGGCAGATCCGGATCATAAAATGCCTCATTCCAGGCGGGATAAATCCACCCACGAGTGCCAATTTGCAATGAAGTCTGCATCAAAGAACGTTAGACCATCTCGCTCAAGCCTTTCCTTTAGAATAACCCGGATTGAACCCTATGCTTCGTGGTATTCGCAAGATCAGCAATCCTTTGAGTAATTTCCCGGCATGACCGAATCCCCTTTTGTTGCCGATGGCCGCGCGGTAATCGCGCGCGAACACCAGGCCCTGGCAGAATTGGGGCAGCGGCTGGACGACAATTTCGCCCGTGCCTGCCATGCCCTGCTGGAATGCGCCGGCCGGGTGGTGGTCGTCGGCATGGGCAAATCGAGCCATATCGGTGGCAAGATCGCCTCTACCCTGGCAAGTACCGGCACACCCGCATTTTTCGTCCACCCAGGTGAAGCCAGTCACGGCGACCTGGGGATGATCATGCCCGGGGACCTCGTCATCGCTATTTCCAACTCTGGTGAAACCCCAGAAGTACTCACCATCCTGCCTATCATAAAACGCATGGGTGTTACGCTGCTGGCGATGACCGGGCGCACCACATCCTCGCTTGGCGCGGCTGCAGATGTCTGCCTGGATGTCAGCGTCGAGCGCGAAGCGTGTCCACACAACCTCGCACCCACGGCCAGCACCACTGCAACGCTGGCCATGGGCGATGCTCTTGCAGTTGCGGTACTCAAAGCACGCGATTTTAGTGCTGACGATTTTGCCCGCTCGCACCCCGGTGGAGCACTCGGTCGGCGACTGCTGGTGTATGTTCGGGACGTCATGCATACCGGTGACGCTCTGCCGTTGGTGACCCACACGACATCACTGCTTGATGCGCTGGCCGAGATGTCAGCCAAACGCCTGGGCATGATCGGCGTCATTGATGATGACGGCCTGCTTTGTGGTATCTATACCGATGGAGATCTTCGGCGTTCGCTGAACCAGGGTGTAGATGTCAACCGTTGCGAGGTGGGCTCGGTCATGGTGCAAAAACCTCACACCATACCTGCAACCACCCTGGCGGCCGAGGTGGTAGAGCTGATGCAGCGTCATTCGATCAATGGGGTTTTCGTGGTGGACGCTGACGGCCGGCCAGCCGGCGCGCTGAATGCGCTGGATCTGATCCGCGCTGGAGTCTTCTGAATCCGTGCGCCGCTACCTTGAGCGAATGGTCTTGCTGGGGGTGCTGGGCACTATGGCAGCACTTGGTATTTGGCTGCAGGTCAGCCTGTTGGAGCCCCCTGCGGTCAAGCCCGCGCTGTCCTCGACACATGAACCCGATTACTACATCCAGAGTTTCACAGCGACAGGCCGCGACGAAGCTGGCGTTATCTACGTACTCAAGGCACAGCGCTTAGTGCATTTCCCGGACGACAACACCTCGCTGCTGGATGCTCCACGCCTCGTGCAGTATCAGGGCGATCAGCCCTTGCGCCATACCACCAGTGAGTCCGGCTGGCTGTCGGGCGATGGCAACGAGGTGCTGCTCACCGGCAACGTCAAGGTCACCCAGAACCCCAGCGAAGGGGATCCCGGCAGCGTTACCCATACCGAGCGCCTGACCGTTCGCCTCGAACGCGGTGGCTAAACCAACTCCGCCGAACAGGTTTGGTAAAATTTAGTTATGCACCGTGCTGTGATCCTTCTGCTGGCCTGTTTCGCCCTAACGCCACTTAGCGCCCTGGCACTGGAGTCGGATCGTGACCAAAGTGCGTTGATTGAAGCCGATGAAGTCGAATTGGATTTTGGCAGTGGCAAGCGAATCTACCGGGGCAATGTCTCTGTCCGCCAGGGCACCATCCGTATCCTCGCCGACGAGATAGAACTTTTTTACCGCGGCGAACAACTGGACCATGCGGTGGCCAAGGGCAACCCTGCTGTTTTCCGCCAGAGGCCCGAAGGCAAAGATCACGACATTATCGGCACCGGCCAGACAATTGAACTGGACGAGGTCCACAATATCGTTACCTTCATTACCGATGCCCAGCTAAGGCAAGGCCGGGATTCGATCGAAGGTCAGCGCATTGTGTACGATATGGCTCGGGACCGAATGAAGGTGCGTGGCGGAGTCACGGCACCGACCCGTACAACCCGTGCTGGCGAAGATGCACCGACGGTCATCGCCCAGGGGGATTCAGGCCGGCCCCGGCTGGTTATCCAACCTGATGCAAAAAACACCAGCAACACGGCAACAACACCTCCTATCACTACAGTGAAGGTTGAGACTGTAAATACATCTGATATGCGTTATATCGGCAACAAAGGAGCAACGGTTTTTGCCCAGCGCAGCGTGACCGCCCCCCAGTTGGGCACCCTGGCGGCTAACACCCCGGTACGGGTACTGCGCTCTAGCGACGGCTGGGCCCAGATTAGTGCGCCCCGAGGAATAAAAGTCTGGATTTATGGAAAATTCGTTTCATCCAGTGCAGGTGTTGGAGTGGTGACGGGTTCGCGAGTGCGCCTGCGTTCCGCTCCTTCGACCGGAACAGGCTCAACGGTGACCGGTGAAGCCAACCAGGGACAGAAGGTCTGGGTTATCGCGGTGCGCGGCGACTGGAAACAGATTGAGCCCCCGGCAAATTTCAGGGCCTGGATACCCAGTGCCCGAATTCACAAGCCCGGCAAGACCGAGCAGTGGCAAGATGACTGGCGCAAGCTGGCACGCCCTGGCACGACGGATTAGACGGATTAAATGCACCAGCCCCCCGCCATGCGGGCGGCAGATGGCACCCTGATGAGCACACTTACAACCCGAGGATTGATTAAGCGCTTCGGTGGCAACGTGGTTGTTGATGAGGTCGACCTTGAGGTCAACGGCGGGGAAGTCGTCGGCCTTCTGGGGCCAAACGGCGCCGGCAAAACCACCTGCTTTTACATGATCTGCGGTCTCGTGCGCCGTGATGCCGGCAGCATCTGGCTGGATTCAGAAGATATCAGCACTTTACCAATGCACCAAAGAGCGCGAAAAGGTATTGGCTACCTGCCGCAGGAGCCCTCTATTTTCCGTCGCCTCACGGTGCGCGAGAACCTGCTTGCTGTCCTTGAAGCTCTGCCTGATCTGGCTCGTGCAGACCGGGAACAGCGAGCAGACGAGATGCTGGAACATTTTGGCATCGCTCACAAGGCTGGCGACTATGGTTACAGCCTTTCTGGTGGCGAGCGGCGCCGGGTCGAAATTGCCCGAGCCGTTTGCCTGCGGCCGGCATTCATGCTGCTGGACGAACCCTTTGCTGGAATCGACCCGATATCGGTTGGCGATATCCAGAAACTCATCGCGGACTTGCGAGATATGGGCATCGGCTTGCTGATCACTGACCATAACGTACGGGAAACATTGAATATCTGTGACCGCGCCTACATCCTGACGCAGGGCCGAGTCCTGACTTCCGGAACCTCCGAGCATATCCTCGCACATGAAGAGGTGCGCTCGGTCTATCTCGGCACGAGTTTCCGCTTGTAGCTGTGTCGCAGCTCTACGACCCGGTACAGGGAAAAAATTGAAACAGGCGCTTCAAATCGGTCACAGCCAGCGGCTGCAGTTGACTCCCCAGTTACAGCAATCGATCCGCCTTCTGCAGATGTCGTATGCCGACCTGACTCAGGAAATCAGCGGCGCCATGGAGTCGAATCCATTTCTTGAGGAAGCTGAATCCACCGGCCCGGATGCCCCACTCCCAGATCTGCCCGTCGTCGATACCGATGAGGAATCGGCACTAGAAGACGGGATCCATGCAGATCGGGATGACCCCAACGAACACTATTGGGACAGCACGGCAACTTCAGAGCGCCGCTGGGACCAATCTTCGCAGGCTTCGTCCAGTTTCGACCCGTTTTCGAGTGTTTCTGTCAGTGCTGAGTCACAATGGCAAAACCCCCCTGACGGCATGACGCAGGTCCTGCTTGGCGAACTGGCATTGCACCGCCTGAGCGAATCTGATCAGTGGATTGCCCGCGCCCTGATCGGCTGCCTTGATCCGCAAGGTTACCTGGCGGTGAACTACGATGAATTACGTCAGATTCTGGCACCACAAACGGCGCCGGAAGATTCCGAGATTAATTCAGTACTACACCTGTTACAGCAGTTGTCCTGGCCTGGGATCGGTGCACGCGACCTGCGCGAATGCCTGACCCTGCAATTATCAGCACTGGATCCCGACACCCCTGAACTCAACACTGCCCAGCGGTTGGTCGAGACACACTTGGCGCTGTTATCGGCTCACCGCTACGATGAGTTGGTGCGGCTATTGGATATAGACCGCCCGACACTCGCGCGGGCACTGGCTTTGATCCACTCGCTGGACCCCAAGCCCGGCGAGCGCCTCTTCGAGCAAGTGGCGACCAGTATCATCCCCGATGCGATGGTGCGTCGTCAGGGCGATCGCTGGACCACCTCTTTAACCCAGGAAAACGCCCGGCGAGTCCAGCTTAACGACCATTACCGCCAGTATCTCAGGGGCCAGGACCCGCCAACGCAGAAATACCTGCAGGAGAACCTGCGCAATGCCCAGTGGTTCATCCGTAGCCTCGAACAGCGGGACAGCACCATTTTGCGGGTCGCACGCGAGATCGTTGATGTCCAGCAAGGCTTTATGGACCACGGCGATTCGGCGCTGGTTCCCCTGACCATGCGCGTGGTTGCGCAACGACTCGAGTTACATGAATCGACCATCTCTCGCGCCGTCGATCAAAAGCATCTGCTCACGCCCCATGGGGTTTATCCGCTCAAATATTTTTTTTCAGGTGGGGTGGGGGAGTCGTCCGGGCCGGCAACCTCGGCCCGTGCGGTACAAGCGCGGATCCGCAAAGTGATAGAATCCGAAGCCCCGTTAAAGCCGGTGAGCGACAGCCAACTAGTAGCGATACTCGACAACGAGGGCATCCAGATCGCCCGGCGTACGGTGGCAAAATACCGCGAGCAGATGAATATTCCACCCGCGACCCAGCGACGAAGTGTCCTGTAGCCTGATTCTCAAAAGAGGTTTTCCATGCAACTCAACATTACCGGCCAGCACCTGGAAATCACTGATACGCTGCGTGATTATGTCGGTGAAAAAATGAACCGCCTCGTTCATCATTTTGACGAGATCACTACAGTCCATGTGGTCCTGCACGTAGAAAAAGCAAGCCACCTTGCCGAGGTGACCGTTAACGCCCGAGGCATTCAGTTGCATGCACACGGCAAGGCTGTCGATATGTACGCCGCGATCGACAGCATGATGGATAAACTGGACCGCCAGGCCATGCGACACAAGGAAAAAACAACTGATCATCATCAGATAGATGGCAGTATCAAAACGATGTCAGAAAACTATGAGCCAGACCGCACCTAACGCCGCAACAACCAGCGCGGGTCCGCTGCGTACCCTGTTGACCCGTGACCGGGTCGCTGTGGCGATCAAGGTATCAAGCAAGAAACGCATGCTGGAAGAACTGGCAGAACTGCTCTCGCGGCAACTGCCGGGCATGGATCAGCATACCGTGTTCGCCGTGCTCAACGAGCGTGAACGCCTTGGCAGCACTGGTATTGGCCACGGAATTGCCCTGCCTCACGGTCGCCTGAACGGGATCAGTGAGCCGATCGCTGCCGCAGTGCGCTTACACCAACCACTGGATTTTGATGCTATCGACGACAAACCCATTACGCTCGTGATTGGCCTGTTGGTTCCGGCTGAGGCCACTGATCAGCACCTTAGAATACTGAGCCAACTCGCCGGTGGATTTTCTGATTCGTCGTTCCGGCGAGAGATCTTCGAGGCGGCTGATGCCGATACCCTGTACCGCCTGCTGACTTGAGTTTCACGCTGTGGACACGCCTGAGTAAACAAGGCGCCCAGTCACTCACAGCATCGGCAAGACCCGCTTAGCCATGAGACAAACACAGCGAACGCCCAGCATGGATCTGATCATAGTCAGCGGACTGTCCGGATCCGGCAAGAGTATCGCCCTCCACGCACTGGAAGACCTGGGCTACTTTTGTATTGATAACCTGCCGGCTGTCATGCTGGTTCAGTTGGCACAGGAACTGCAACGCACCTCATCCGGGTCTGAGGGCAACGCGGCGGTCAGCATCGACTCGCGCAACCGTGAATTCTTGCAAACCCTGGATCTGGGCCTGGCCGAGCTGCGTGCAGCGGGCTTTGCGGCTCGAATTGTCTTCCTTGAAGCTGACAACAAAAGATTGTTGCAGCGCTACAGCGAAACCCGTCGACGTCACCCGCTCACCGACAAAGATACCCCCCTGCTCGAGGGCATCCTGGAGGAGCGTCGCCTGTTGGCTCCGCTGGCCGACGCAGCTGAGCGGACCATCGATACCAGCATCACGACCCCGCATGAATTACGCGCCGTTATCCGTGAATTCGCCTTTGGCGAACTGCAAAGCGGTCCAACCCTATTGTTTCAATCTTTTGGCTTTAAACACGGCACGCCGGCAGATGCTGACTATATCTTCGACCTGCGCTGCCTGCCCAACCCTTACTGGGAAAAGGATCTGCGTGACCTGACCGGGATGGATACACCAGTGATCACCTTTCTCGAACACTCCCCCCTGGCGCATGAGATGGCCAATCAACTCATCGCATTTCTAACACATTGGCTACCGCATTTCGATAGCGGCGACCGTAGTTATATGACCATTGCCCTGGGCTGTACCGGTGGACAGCATCGTTCCGTGTACATGGTCCAGCGCCTGGCAAAAACGTTCCACAGTGCTGACCGTTCGGTACAAATCCGCCATCGCGACCTGCACCCCATAGCCCAGGCCGAAACTGTATGAAACTGCAGCGCGAGCTACAGATCGTCAACCGGCTGGGCCTGCACGCACGGGCCTGCGCCAAACTGGTTAAGACAGCAAACCAATTCGAGAGCGATATTGTTTTGCGCCAGAACGAACACCAGGCTGATGCCAAAAGCATCATGGGGCTGATGATGCTGGCAGCCACCCAGGGAACCAGACTCACGGTGATCACCAGCGGCGCTGACGCTGAAGATGCCATGACTCAGGTGCAACACTTAATCAACAACCGTTTCGAGGAAGATGAGTAATGCTGTCCCTTAGCGGCACCGGTATCGGCCGGGGAATCGCAATCGGTCGCGCCATTGTCCTCGATCAAGGGCATAACGATATTCCCTGTTACCACATCAGCGCCACCGCGTTGTCTGGCGAAATCGAACGCTTCAATCACGCGGTGGATGCGGTGCGCGCCGACCTCAAACGAGTCCAGCGTAATCTACCGACCGATGCACCACCGGAAACCAGCGCATTTATCGATGTGCACCTTCTCATGCTGGACGACCCGGTAATTTCTCAGCAACCGGTACAGACCATACAGGAACAACAGCAAAATGCCGAATGGGCACTGAAAAGTCACGCCGACACGCTGATCGATTTTTTCGAGGATATCGCTGACCCCTACCTGCGCAGCAAGAAAAATGATGTTGCCCAAGTCGTGGGGCGAATCATGGACGAGTTGGCACACAGCCCGGGCGAGCAACCGCCTGACCTGGCAACACTGGGTAGCAGTTTGGCGGAGCAGATCATTGTGGCCCGTGACCTGACCCCTGCCGACACGATCATGCTGCGCGGCCGAAATATGGCGGCTTTTGTGACAAGTCTGGGTGGGCCCATATCCCACACAGCGATCCTTGCGCGTAGTCTGGGCCTGCCAGCCATTGTTGGACTGCATGACGTTATCGACACCATTCACAATAACGATCTGCTAATAGTAGATGCAGCTACCGGCACGGTACTGGTCGCACCCGACGAACCGTTGCTGACGCAGTTTCGCGAGTTGCAGCAACAGCATCTTGAACATCAACAACGCCTGACACTGCTCAAGAACGAGAAAGCAGTGACCCAAGACGGCGAGGCGATCACCCTGCTGGCCAACATCGAACTTCCTGAAGATATCGAAGGTCTGCGCTCAGCCGGCGCGGCCGGTGTCGGACTGTACCGTACCGAGTTCCTGTTCATGAATCGCCCAAAGCCTCCCAGCGAAGACGAACAGTACCAAGCGTACTGTCACGTACTGCGCAGGGTCGAAGGCCCGGTTACGATCCGCACACTGGATCTTGGCGCTGATAAGCAGGTCGATGGCAGTCGGCCTGATAGCGAGACGACTGCGACCTCGGCGCTGGGACTGCGTGCCATTCGCCTGTGCTTGAGTGAGCCATCCCTGTTCAAGCCACAATTGCGCGCCATTTTGCGCGCAGCGGTTCATGGCGATGCGCAGATAATGATCCCGATGCTTTCCAGTTTGCACGAACTCGAACAAAGCCTGGCATTGGTTGGCGAAGTCTGCGCCGAATTAGAGCGTGAGGGGGTGGCATTCAATTCGAAGGTACCGCTCGGTGGCATGATCGAGGTGCCCGCAGCGGCAGTTTCAGCGGACCTGTTTGCGCGCAAACTCGACTTTTTATCTATCGGCACCAACGATCTGATCCAGTATACGCTGGCCATTGATCGTGTCGACGATAGCGTCAACTACCTTTACGATCCGCTGCATCCTTCGGTATTGCGGCTGATCCGCACCGTGATTCGAGCCGGGCACGAAGCCGACATCCCAGTTTCGATGTGCGGCGAGATGGCCGGTGACCCAGCTTTCACCCGACTATTGCTTGGACTGGGTCTGCGTCATTTCAGTATGGAGCCTTCGCAACTACTGGAAATCCGCCAGCAGGTGCGCCAGAGCACGCTGGCCGGGCTGCCAGGACAGGTTACGGATATCCTCAACTGCGTGGAAACCGGATCTCTGTACGACCTGGTCGACCAACTCAACCAAATCGACGGCTGACATGAGCAGTTGCGCCTCGAACGAGCCCTTTGCGCTCCAGGTCTTGGGGGACAGCATGGCGCCTGAATTTAAAGATGGCTGCGTGGTCATCGTGGAGCCTGGCGGGTCAGTGTGTGACGGCGCCTTTGTCGTTGCCGAACATGGCAACGGGGTTATCCTACGCCAACTGGTGATAGAGACAGAACACTGGTCACTGCAAGCGCTGGCGCAAGGCTACCCGCGAATCCGAATTGATGGTCTGGGGGTCATTCGCGGTGTGGTAACGCAGCGTGCAGGCCGGCGGCGTAGCGAACGGAAATCCTACCTCTAAGTCGTACCCCTCAGTCACGCTTGTGGCGTGAGCAAACGCCTTTTTCGACAGCCATTACGGCGGCCTCAACACGGGAATGCACGCTCAGTTTACGTAAAATGGCTTTGACATGCAGTTTTACGGTTCCGTCCGAGATGTCCAGGTGACGGGCGATCACCTTATTACTTTGCCCCTCAGACAGGTGACAGAGAATTTCGTGCTCGCGCGGGGTGAGACTGCTGAACGGAGCCATTTCGTCCTTACGTTCGCGTCGGTCACCATGGCGCACCAGATCTGCCAATACACCGGTCAGGCCCGGTGCGACCACAATTTTGCCTGCAACGATATCCTGCAACGCTACAATCAGCTCATCGGGCTCCATGTCCTTCAGTAGATAACCGCGTGCGCCATTGCGCAGTGATTCAGAAAGATCGGTCTCATCGGCGCTGGTTGTCAGCATCACCACCGGAACATCCAAACCCTGATCGGCTAAACGGCGTAGCACCGACAATCCGCCCAGTTCCGGCATTCGCAGGTCCAGTAACACCACATCGGGGTGCAGTTCCTGTGCCAGACGAATGCCCTCCTCACCGTCTGCCGCGGTGCCAATGATCTCGATACCACGGCGCTCCAACAATCCTTGCAGCCCGACCCGGAACAGTGCATGGTCATCCACTATCAGTACATTCATAAGACTCCTGCTTTCGTCTCAAGCCCATCGGCAACAGTATCCTTCAGGGACAGTTCCACAACCACGCGGGTGCCCTCTCCCGGTTCACTCTCGACACCAAGAGCGGCCCCCACCGCCTCTGCACGTTCGCGCATGATTGCCAGTCCGAAATGACGGTCTGTGTCGCGATCCTCGGCCCCTGGTGTAAACCCGATGCCATCATCTTCGATAATCACCCGAAAACGACCCGCGTTGTCCTCGCTCAGCAACACCCGAACCATGTTGGCCCGGCTGTGCTTGCGGGCATTGGTCAAAGCCTCCTGGACGATACGCAACACCTGGTTTTCTTCTTCGGCGCCAAGTTCCACATCAGGCGCCTGATTTTGTAAAACGGCCTCGGTCCCGGTTTCCTTGCGAAAACGTGACAGCAACTTACGGATACCGGGCATCAGCCCATGCTTGGAGACGGGGGCCCGAAAATGCGCGATCAGCTCGCGCAACTCGACGTTGGCCTCGTCCAGGCTGCCCTGGATACGTTCCATCTCCTGCCATACTGCCGATTCATTGTCCTGGCGCAAAGTATCGTCAAGCACACGAACCTGGAATCTTAAACTGGCCAATGTCTGGGCCAGAGAATCATGTAACTCATTGGCAAGTTGCGCGCGCTCCTCCAGGCGATCCCGTTGCGCCTGTAACTCATGCTCGCGCTCATGCGCCAGAGATTCCAGCCACTCGGCGAGCCGGTTGATGTCCTCACCCAGGCCACTCATGGCTTCGGGGTCGGATAACTGCAGCCGTGAAGAAAAGTCGCCCTGGCGAATCTCAGATGCCCAAAGCCGTACCTGTAGCAACGGCCATAGTAACCACTGACGTATCCGCGCCAGCAAAACTCCAAGACTCACCAGTAGAACCACGGACGTCGCCGCAAGCCAGGCACCCAACTGACCGGGGGCGGCGGGGCGAATACTGAGTATCAATGCGAGCGCAGTTGCTGCCATGGCCAGAAACAGAATTAAGGCAGCCAACCATTGAAAGCGCTGTTGCAAAGCTCGTCCTGTGGGCGGCAGAGAACTGGCAGATGGAGTTGTACCTAAAGGCACCCCAGGGTCAGCACGTGGGTCGTTCGATGGGCCGGCTATATCCACGGCATCATTTCGCTACAAAGCCAACGCCTGGCGCAGGTAGCTCCTGTGTCTCCATTGCCGGGCTTGCAAGTTAAGGACGGGAATATGTACACGACACACAAGTATAGGAGCAGCTACGACCCGCCACAATGTCATTGACCACTTTCTAGTCTGACTCAGGCGGCTCAAACAGTGGGTCGTTTGGGTTGAGGAAGATAAACTGCGGCTCAGTCTCATTTTCTGGCGTGTCAAAATCAAGCACAGCGCCGCTAAGCAGTTCCGTGCTGGTCGGTGCTATCAGAATATCTACCTCGTGCTGAGTGAAGCGGGTGTCATTTTCCGCTGGCTCATCAAAACCCATCGCGTACTCGATCGACCCATCGGCCACACGCAGGCCAGCAATGCGCAGTGCCAGGTTCTGCATAGCACTGCTGTTTGCTGAAACAAGAATCTGTTTTGCAGCCTTTTCCGTTATACGCAACAACATATTTGTCCGGTGTCTCCAGTTAATATCGTGTTAATTTTGGTGGGCTGCAGGATTTTCAGGTGCGCTGCGCGCGAACAAACGCACTAAAGGCATCAACCCATGGATTGGCCTGAACGTGGCGCTGATGGACGTACGTCGCCAGCAGATTGTGAATGTGGATGCCATCACGAACGCCGTCCAGGCCATAGCCTCGCTCGACGGACAATACTGTACTCGTGCTCTCAGGGAGGCCTTCCAGGTGGGAGTAGTGAAACTCGTGTGCGTTGTAGATTTTGTCCGGTGCGCCTGCTGCCATCGGCCAGGGATGCTCGGCTAAGGCCCGAAACTGCATGTAGCCCCGCCCTACCGGCCTTTGCCCAACCTGCGTGTCGGCTGGAATCACACCTACCATCGGTTTGCATACGCCCTGCCAACTGATAGAGCGGGTCAGATACATCAGACCTCCGCATTCGGCGTACGCTGGGCCACCACCTTCTATAAAGGCGCGAATGGCATCGCGCAGGTGGGTATTGGCCGACAGAGCCTCAATAAAGCACTCAGGAAACCCGCCGCCGATGAACAGCCCGTCTACCGGTGGTAAGCGGGCATCATTGAGGGTGTCAAAGGGTACTAACTCGGCGCCGGCCCGCTCAAAAGCGCTAAGGTCGTCCGGGTAGTAAAAACCAAATGCCCGATCACGGGCGATGCCGATACGTATCGGGCGGCCACGAGTCACGCGGTTCGGTGGAGAAACCTTCGCTGGGCCTGGAGATCTGGAAGGCGCATCGGTCAATGCCAACAGGGCATCTAAGGCAACGTCGTTTTCAACCACGTCTGCTATCTGCTCGATACGCGATGCCGCCTCGCAATCCTCGTTCCCAGGTACCAGACCCAAGTGACGCTCATCGATCACAAACTTTGGTGTGCGACCGATTGCACCCAATACCGGCAGATCAGTGTAGTACTCGATCGCAGCGCGCAGCTTGTGCTCCTGGCGTGATCCGGCCACCCGGTTGAGGATAACCCCACCAATCCGTACATCGGGGTCGAACTGGGTATAGCCCGTCAGCAACGGCGCCACCCCGCGGGTAATGCCAGTGACATCCAGTATCAGTATCACCGGCAAGTCCAGCAAAGTGGCCAGTGCGGCGTTACTGTCAGTGCCCTTTACATCCAGCCCATCGTGCAAGCCCTTGTTGCCTTCGACCAGCACGATGTCAGCATCATGCTGGTGCGCCTGGAAACACGACCGGATCTCTCTCTCACCCATGGTGAAAAAATCAAGGTTCCAACAAGGCCGTGCGCTCGCCCGAGCCAGCCACAGTGGATCAATATAGTCAGGCCCTTTCTTGAAGGTCGATACGCTCAGCCCACGACGCCGGTACGCCGCACAAAGACCAATACTCACCAGGGTCTTGCCTGAGGATTTATGTGCGGCAGAAAGAAGTAGGCGGTTCAAGGGTCAAAGTCAGTCGATACCTGCAGGACGCTGCAAAAGCGGGCAGCGGGGCAGGCTAGTCCTGGTTTTCGCCAGCCATCTGGACCGGTACAAACGGCAATATACGAACCCCGATCAGGGTGACCAGCACTGCTAATCCCATCCCGCCCATACCAAGTGCGAGTTCGGCCAGCGATGGCGTGTAGTGGGCAATAACGCCATCGTAAAATGTACTGGTAACCGAGTAACCCGGAAAAAGTTCCAGGGGGAAAACCTGGCCACCAATAATCAACACGTACACCTGGGCCAGGGCGCCCACAACGACCAGCAAAGCGGCAGTAATGAGATAACCGCGCTGGCAAAAACGCGGCAGCAGCAGCAAGATAGCCGGCACCACAGTGCCTAGCAGAATCTGTACTCCCCAGAACAACAAAGTGTAGATTCCCCCATCGACCAGGATGAACCGCTCCAGCTGGTGGTGGCCGGTCACGTACAGCCTGGTCAAATGATCTACCGCGACCAGGTAAGCCACGCCGATCACAAAAAAGCCCAGCAATCGGCGCAGTTTTTGCGCCAGCGCTGGATCTATGGCCGCGCCGTTGATCCAAAAGATCAGCATGCCGATCAGCAGCGTCAACGCCGTGCCAAATGACAGTGACATCACGACAAAAAGCGGCGCCATGACCGCGCTGTCGAAAGCCTCACGTGCGACCAGGAAACCAAAAATAGAGCCTGTGCCAGTGGTAAGCACGAGACGCCAGATAAACGCTGCTGTGCCCACCCGCGCGCTAAAGCGATTCATGCGCGGCTCAAACATCATCCACAGGTAGATTCCAACGATAAACATGAAACCGATATAAAGAAAGATATTCCAGGCAAAAATAGACTTAAAGTTGTAGTGGGTCATAGCCACAATCAACCGATCCGGCCGACCCAGATCGAGCACCAGCACCGCGAGCCCTCCCGACAGCAAGGCGATAGCCAACAGTGCAGACAGACGTGCCAGGGGCTTGTAATCGTCGCGCCCAAAGACCGATGCGATCGAGGCGGTATTAAGCGCACCGGACGCGGCGACAATAAGGAAAATCGCAAAAACATGGGGGACACCCCAGACAACCTGGTTGCTCATGCCGGTCACCCAGTGGCCCGCGTTTTCCATGTGATGGGCGCCGAGCAGTCCGGCCAGTGTGACCACCCCGGCAATCGCTGATATCAGCCAATAACCGCGGCTACTGCTGACGCTCTGAAAATAGGCGATCTTCATTATGCTTACAGGCCGCGGTAGCGCACCGCGGTATTGAGTTTCAGGTCTGCGCGAAGTTCACGGGTTGTCGTCTCAGCGAGTTGCGTGGCCAAGGGATCGTTGCGATCATTAATGTCGCCAAAAACCAGGGCCTCGTGGCCGGCATCGGTACAGGCCTCAACACAGGCAGGCGACTCGCCGCGATCCACCCGATGAACGCAGAGCGTGCAGCTTTCCACTGTGCCCTTGCCGCGTGGAGCGTGGGTTTTCTGTCCGGTAAGATCCTCGTGAATGAAAGAGCGCGCCTTGTACGGGCAAGCCATCATGCAGTACCGGCAACCGATGCAAGTATGCTTGTCCACTAACACGATGCCATCTGCCCGGCGGAACGATGCTCCGGTGGGGCAAACATCGACACAAGGCGGTTCTTCACAATGTTGACACATTACGGGCAGTGACAGCTGGTGCTCAGTATTGTTGTCTACGAGATCCACTTTACGTATCCACTGGGCATCGGTCTGCGGCCGCTCGTTGCCATCGAGGCCGTGTTCGGTATCGCAGGCTGAGACACAGGCATCACAACCGCTGACACAACGATCTACATCGACCAGCAGGCCCCAGCGCTGAGTGGCACTGGCCGGCTCGTCTTGCACGCGAGCCAATGCCAAGTCCACCAGACGTACCCCGGGCGCCAACGCCAATAAGGCAACACCAGCACTGGCCTGGGTGAAGAACGTCCGGCGTGCACTGGCAGGGCTGGAATCTTTCATGTCCATAACGATTGGTTCAGGGTGACTGGCTGACGCGCTCGGACGGCCGGGCCGCGTGACAGCTAAAGCAGTCTATCTTCACTGCCGCATAGACATGACAGCTCTGGCAGAACTGCCCCTTTGCGTTCACCGGTACGAATCGACCCTGTGCGTCCTTGTCTGCGTGACAATCAATGCATCCCGCCAGGCTGTGCCGCGGGGTGCGAATACCCTCGTGCACGGTTTTGTCGCGCTGGTGTTTGAGAAATTCGAAGTGATCCCGCCGCATGACATCTACCGGCTCGACGCATTGTTCGCCACGTGCACTGGGAAATACCGGCTGGCTGACTTGTGCATAGGCTCCGCTCAAAGCCATGCCCGCCACCAGGCCTACAGTGATCACGCCTGTCCGTATGGCACAACTTCGGCGCTTGGACCAGTGCTCGAATAAACCGCTCCAGATCATAGTGGTTAGCTTTATTAGCCCATCCCCATGTCGATGTACCCGCTCGGACAGACATCGGCGCAGATATGGCAACCTATGCATTTGTCGTAGTCGGTATCGACATAACGCCCCGTGGTGGACTGGTCTTTGTTGACCCGAAATACCGCATCCTGGGGGCAGAAGATCACGCAGTTGTTGCACTCAAAACATAAACCACAACTCATGCAGCGTTCAGCTTCGGCGCGGGCAGCCTCATCAACCAGGCCATGGTGGCGTTCTTCGAAATGCCCCAACACCTCTTCAGCGTCGGGAACGGTCGCTTCACGAAGGTAGCGCGGAGTCTGCTCAAAATGTCCCAGGAAAAGTTTATCGGCTGCAATGATTTCGTGTGCTGAACGATCTTCGTAGTTATGTACTGCGAAATTTGCGTCTGCGGTACCCCAGGCCTGGGTGTGATCGTATGCTGTCGGCGCCAACGATTGTTCATTGAGCTTGGACAACAGATTGAAATGGTGCACATCTACTTTGGGTCGCCGGGCCGCATCGCGCGCCTGTAAATAATGATCAATACTCTCCGACGCAATAGAGGCTTGTCCAATGGCCGTAGTCAACAGGTGCGGACGAACAATGTCCCCGGCTACAAAATGTCCGGGCCGATCCGGCACCTGAAAATACCGATCAGCATCGATGAAGTTCCTCTGGTTACCCATCTCTTCAATGCCGTTGAGATCCCCGGATTGGCCGATGGCAGAAACGATCAGATCCGCCTCCACCTCAAACTCTGTTCCCTCAAGGGGTGTCGGTACCCCCTTTTCGTTAACACTGCATTTGGCCAGGCGCAAGCTGGTGGCGCGACCTGAGCTATCCTTGATCAAAGCGACTGGCATTACACCATTAAGAATAGTCACGCCCTCGGTCAGCGCATCGTCGACTTCTTCGTCGGTCGCGGTCATCTTAGGGCGCTCAAACAACGCCGTGAGCGTGACCTGTGCACCCTCGCGAACCGCAGCCATGGCCGCATCATGTGCGGCGTAACCGCCGATTACTTCTTCGGGGCGGTCTTTCGCATGAATCTGGTCAATCTTGCCCAGGCGTCGTGCCACTGAAACGACGTCGATGGATGTATCGCCACCACCAATACAAAGCACCTTTTCAGCAGTTACCTTCATGGTGCCCTTGTTAAACGCGTCCAAAAATGCCACACCGGAAACGCAGTTAGGCGTATCAGCCCAGCCTTCAACCGGCAGATCACGACCGGTCTGACAGCCAATCGCCCACAGGATCGCATCGTAATCGGCCTCGAGCTCGGCAATCGAGATATCCTTGCCAATGCGCACCCCGGTGCGCACTTCGATATCTCCTAGTTCGATAATGCGTTCAATTTCCCGATCAAGTCGTTCGCGTGGCGTGCGGTAACCGGGGATGCCGTAACGGAACATGCCACCGAGCTGTTCTTGGAATTCAAAAATAGTGGCGCTGTAACCCTTGCGGCGCAACTGGTAAGCCCCGGCGAGTCCCGCAGGGCCTCCGCCGACGATGGCGACACGCTTGCCACCCACCGGTGGAGGGCTCTCAAACCGGTAACCTTCAGAAAACGCGGTATCACCGATGAATTGCTCCACCGAGTTAATACCGACAAAATCATCAACGTTGTTGCGGTTACAACCGTCTTCGCAGGGCGCCGGACATACCCGCCCCATCATGGCGGGAAAGGGGTTGGCCTCGGTGGCTCGGCGAAACGCATATTCCTGCCATGTCATATCCTTAAGGGGCGGTTCCATACCACGAACAATCTGCAGCCAGCCGCGGATATCCTCGCCCGAGGGACAACTGCCCTGGCACGGCGGCGTGCGATGAACATAGGTGGGACACTTGTGCGAGTGATCCGCATCAAAAATGTTTTCCTTGAAGTCCTGCCACTCGTAATCTCCCTCTTCATACTTTAGAAAAGTCGGATTCGCGGTGTGTTCTTCGGAAGCTGCCATTGCAAAATTCCTCTGATTGTTTATCGTGCCCACTCGTTGCCGGATACTCAGTGTTCGCTGTCGAATACCAGTGCGTCACCAATCAACTGGTGTACGCTGATAATCATGTCCATTTCCATGCCGTAATAAGGTAATACCTTGCTGAACTGGCTCTTACAAATCGCGCAGATCGCGGCCATATGAGTGACGCCATGTTGCTCGATCACCTGCTGTAGCGCCTGAGCTCGAGGTAGCGCTCCTTTCACGCGCAGCTCAATAAGATCATCAGTCAACAACCCACCGCCGCCACCGCAACAAAAGGTATGCTCGTGAATCGTCTCTGGCGCCATGTCCACAAAATGGCTGCAAGCGGAGCGGATCAACTCGCGCGGAATCGTGAACTGGCCTCCGGGAACATTCCCTAAGCGCGAGCCTCGCGAGACATTACACGAGTCATGAAAGGTAACCACCTTATCGTCATTCGCCTCAGTATCCAGCTTCAAAGCACCACCCTGTAGCAGGTCGTATGTGAATTCGCAGATATGTTGAGGCGCCGGGTACGCAGGATCCAAAAAATCAAAAGGCCCGATCAAAGTGTTCCAGAAACTGTAGGCCACCCGCCATGCGTGGCCACACTCGCCAACGACAATACGCTTTACGCCCAGATCAATGGCCGCTTGACGAATACGCTGCGCGACTTTTTGCATATTCTCGTAATTGCCGATAAAGATACCAAAATTGGCCGCTTCCGAGGCGTATGAGCTCAAGGTCCAGCTGATACCGGCTTGGTGAAACACCTTGGCATAACCAATCAGGCCGTCTACGTGTGGCTCGGCAAAAAAATCCGCCGATGGTGTCACTAACAACACCTCTGCGCCGTGCTGATCCAGTGGAAATTTGACTGGCACATTGATGTCTTCTTCAACTTCCTCTTCCAGACCTTCCAGGGTATTTGCCAGGGCAGGCTCGGGAAGACCGAGGTTGTTGCCAATGATATGAACTTTGCCAATGATTTCATTGGAGTATTTCTGACCCACACCGATCGATGCCAGAATCTCTCGCCCGGCCATGGTGATCTCGGCGGTATCAATGCCAAACGGGCAATACACTGAGCAACGCCGGCATTCAGAGCACTGGTGGTAGTAGCTATACCAATCGTTGATCACGTCCTCACTCAGCTCCACCGCGCCTACCAGGCGAGGAAACCATTTCCCAGCCAGCGTGAAATAGCGTCGATAGACTTTGCGTAACAGATCCTGGCGGGCCACCGGCATATTCTTGGGATCACCGGTGCCAAGATAGTAGTGGCACTTATCAGTACACGCGCCGCACTTAACACAGGAGTCGAGAAAGACCGGCAGTGAGCGGTACTTGCCCAATAACTCATCCATTTTTTCCAGAGCCACGTCCTGCCAGTTATCGACCAATTCGCCTGGAAAACCCAGACCCTGCTGGTGTTCCGGCTTAGCCACAAAGGGTCGGCTGTGGGCCATGGCATCGGGTTGGACTGGGGGCGTTACCAGCAGCTCACCCAGGGGCGGTGTCTCGAATTCGATCTTAAGCATAATCAGGCTGCGGCCCTAGGAGCGATCGGGTCCGGCGCCCGGGAGATCCCGCGCCCACGGTGCGACATGGCGGTTCTCGCGAGGCGTATCACGCATGTTGCGGGTCGGGCTGAAAAAAACGCCGGGCGCATGAAGTAATTTGCTGAAAGGGAATATCAGTATCAGCGTAATGACCAATGACAGATGAACCAGCAGCGCCCCATCGGCCGGTAGCGGCTGCCAATCAAGTGTCAGCAGTCCCAGAGTGAATGCTTTGAGTGACACGATATCGGTATGCTGAACGTATTTCATAACCAGCCCGGAGCCGGCAATAGCCAGTAATAGCAATAACATCAGATGATCAGAAGGTGCGCTGATGTAGCGGACGCGATCAACCAGCAGCCGACGTGCCCACAGGCCCGTGAGCCCGGCAAACATCGCCATGCCCGCATAGATGCCGATCCACTGGATCATGGCCACCCACCACCATACCGGCTCGGTGAAATAACGCAGGTGCCGTGCCAATGCAACTAACATGCCAAAGTGAAACAGCCAGCCGAACAGCCAGGTCCATTTGCTGCCTTTGAACAGGCTCTCGAAAAAAACCACCTCGCGCGCCATTCGTGCCGCGACACCGGTGCGGGTTAACGGCGCCGGCGTAGTCGGGATCACCAATGGGGCCGGAGTGCGGGCATACCGGGTCACCCGGGCGGCCACGCCGGTTACCAGAATGATAGCCGCCAGGTAAAACAGGATGGCGAAGACGGAACCTAGCACCAAGGGAATAGGCCTCCCAGCAAATGACTCGACACTGATGACTTGTGCGCCGAGTCGGAAAATCCAGGGCGTGTACCTGGCGGGGCCGCCGGGCCCCGGCTATACAGGTGCGACCCGGGGGTGATACGAGCTCAGACGCAGCCGGTGGGCTTGGGCAGGCCGGCGTACTTACAGGCCTGCTTGGCTGGGCCGTAAGGAAACAGTTCATACAGGTACTTGCTGTTGCCCTTGTCCTTGCCTAACTTCTTGCCAATCGCCTTGGTCAGCACACGCACCGCGGGCGCAATCTGGTACTCCTCGTAATACTCGCGCAGAAAGTTGATCACTTCCCAGTGATTCTCACTGAGGTCGCAATCATCTTCTGTGGCCATATAACCGGCCACCTCGCGATTCCACTCACTCAGATCAGCGAGGTAACCTTCCTCGTCAGTTTCGTAGGTCCTACCGTTCAGTTCAAATGCCATTTCGGTCTCCTGTTACTATTTATCAAATGAAATCAGAGCCAGCTCTGGACCTTGTCGTTGGCACAGGCCAACTCAACAAAGCCATCGTAGCCGACTACCTTGATGCCGGGGATCAGCCGATCTTCTGGTAATCCTCGAGCTTTAAGATCCGGCCCGAGCGCGTAAACGCTTATCGTGCCGGTCGCTTGGGCCAGCATGGCCGTGTGAATGGTTCCAGCCAATGCACCGTAGACCCCATCTTCGATCAGCAGAATATCGCTGCCAGACTGCGCCAAGCCCAGGCAGGTCTTAAGACTCGTTGACTCAAAGGGAGATTTGTTAACGGTATGTAACACGGTGCTGGCCTGCAGAATTAGAAGTTAAAAACCACATCCTGCTCTTCAAGCAGGTCGGATAGTTGCGCGCGACTGACAATCTGGATAGAAGGTTTTTCGGCCCAGTCATCGTCTTCGTCCTCCCAGGTCAAGGGCATCAGATCCGCTTCTGTCAGGCCCCGCTCCTCAAGAGATTCGCGCTCGACATAAAGCCGGGTGACCTCGTAATCGCCCAACGCACGGTAAGTGGGTGAGAAATTCTTCATACCTGAATCGATCGTGTCCTGACCCTGTCTCAACTGAAACACACCATCGCTGATGAAGACCATGCATACCTCCTGCTCGAATGCTGCGCCAATCAGCACTACTTCCAGGCCCTCCAAAGGGTAAACAGTGCCGTAGGGCGGACGACGGTTGATGTACATGAATTTCTTTGTCTCGCTCATGACAATTCCCTAGTTCCTAGTCTCCAAACACCAGTAAACGATCGGCCTGGATCCCAGCCTCAATCAACTGACCAAGTCCAGAGATACGAAAACCCGGCGCGATGTTGTCACTGTCCTTGCCGTTACGCTTGGCCTCGTCCGGATCAACGATACCGCGGCGCTGAGCTGCAGCCACACAGACCACCAGGTCCAGATCATGTGCCTTACTCAATTCACTCCAACGATTGACGATGTGTCTATCGTCCTGCGGCGGTGTGGTCAGACGCGTACCGTTATTGACTCCATCGTGATAAAAAAACACACGAAATATCTCGTGCCCGGCATTGAGCGCCGCAACGATGAAGTTATAGGCCGTATCTGAGGCCTGGTGCGTATAGGGCCCCTCATTCACCATGACTGCAAGTTTCATAGTCAGTGCTTAGAAACGGATATGCGTGGATGCGTTGAGACTTGCCCGTGAGCCACGCCAGTTATCGATATGGAACTTGGTAAACGGCAACCCGGTCGCTTCAAAAAAGCGTGGCCAACCGATGCGGTCGATCCAGTCATTGACGCGCTCCCAATCTCGTGCGTCTTCCTTGTAGGCCTTGAGGATGCGCTTAACAATAGCCGTGGCTTCGGGCCAGCGCGGCGGGTTGTTGGGCACACCGGAAGCGACTAACTTCTGGAAGCTTGGCTTGCTGCGTGCATTGGAGTGGTTGCCTCCCACCCAGATCGCCAACTTGGTGTGCTCAGGGTCATTGATCTGCATCGGCGGACACGGTGGATAACAGGCCCCGCAGCAGATGCATTTTTTCTCATCGACTTCCAGGGTGGGCTTGCCATTGACTTGCGCCGGGCGAATCGCAGCCACCGGGCAACGTGCCACTACTGAGGGTCTTTCGCAAACGTTAGCCACCAGGTCGTGATTAATCTTGGGTGGCTTGGTATGCTGCACGTTGATGGCGATATCTCCCTGACCACCGCAGTTAATCTGGCAGCAGGAAGTGGTGATATGGACCCGGTTGGGCATGTCACAGTTTTTAAACTCGTCAATGAGTTCATCCATCATTGCTTTGACCACGCCCGACGCATCGGTGCCAGGTATGTCGCAGTGCAACCAGCCCTGAGTGTGTGCGATCATCGCCACTGAATTGGCAGTGCCACCAACCACAAAGCCGGCTTCTTCCAACGCGCTAATCAGCGGCTCGACCTTGATCTCGTCCGCCACCATGTACTCGATGTTGCTGCGGATAGTGAACCGGACATGACCATCGGCATACTGGTCGCCAATGTCACATAATTTTCTCAGGGTAAAGACATCCAGAATACGCTGGGTTCCGGCCTTGACCGTCCACAGCGCGTCACCGCTTTGAGCAACGTGACGAAGCACGCCGGGGCGTGGGTGGTCATGCCAACGCCACTGTCCGAAGTTCTTAACCATCAGCGGGTGCATATACTGGAACCCATCAGGGCAGCCCGACTCAATCGGCTGGCGCATTTCCTTAGCCATTTTTCTCTCCGGTAAACGTTCGGGGTTGTTTTGCGATGGGACTTGTGGGTTTAACCGGCTGCTGACTGGCGATCTTCGGCCTGGCGCTCAAACCATTTAACCGCCTCTTCATCCCAGCCATCCATGCGCACATAAGAAGATTGACGCGGACTGGCAATCATGTGCGGATCGACGTCGATACCAACCCCCTCGAGGAAATTGACCAGACCGATGCGCTCGATCATCTCACCACAGCGTTCGTGCTCAAGGCCATTTTCTGCCCAGAAATCGATAGTGCTTTCCGCGATCTCGGTAATTTTCTCGTAGTCCTCTTCGGTTTCCAGCTTCATGAACGGCACGATCACCGTGCCCATCAGATCGCCGATCTTCAGTGTCCGTTTGCCGCCCATCAGGACCGTTACGCCCTTGTCGTCTCCGGGCGATAGTGCTTTGGGAACGACGTTCAGACAGTGCATACAGCGCACACAATTCCGGTTGTCGATCTCAACTGAGTCATCATCTTTAAGACTCATGCAACGGGTCGGGCACCGGGTAATGATGTTGTCGATGGTGTGCTGACGACCTTTTTTCGCAACATAGGATTTCCAGGCTTCCTGGTCGACTTTCATGTCATCGCGCCAGGTTCCAATTACCGCCATGTCGGCGCGCTCGATTGAGTTCATGCAGTCGTTGGGACAACCCGACACCTTGAATTTGAATTTGTACGGTAGAGCTGGGCGATGCACGTCATCAGTAAAGTTATTAACCAAAGTTCGATGAATCTTGTGTTCGTTGGCACACGACTGTTCACAGCGCGCGCCGCCGACACAGGACATGGCGGTACGCACACACGGGCCGGCACCGCCCAAGTCAAAACCATAGTCGTTAATATCGTCAAAGAAGTGCTGGGTGTTATCCGTGGTCGCGCCAATAAACATGATGTTCCCGGTCTGGCCATGGAATGTCACCAGGCCCGAACCCCATTTCTCCCAACTGTTGGCCAGTTGGCGAAGCATATCGGTGCTGTAGTGGTTACCGGCGGGCGGTTGAACCCGCACGGTGTGAAACTCTCTGGACTCGGGGAATTGCTGACCGACTTCTGAGAACCGCGGGATGATTCCACCACCGTAACCGTAAACGCTTACCGTGCCTCCTTTCCAGTAACCCTTGCGGGTTTCGTAGGAGTGCTCGAGCTGGCCGAGCAGATCATTCGCCACCCCGTTAATACGATCAGTCGGATGCTCGTCACGCAGGCGCTTAATCCCAGAGACAAAACTCGGCCAGGGGCCGCTCTCCAGTTCATCCAGCATCGGGGTTTCATGTTGCTTGTTATCAGCCATAACAGGGCTACTCCATTGCGTTTGTGGCACCATAAGGTGATAAGCGCCGTCTCGATACACGATTCGTTGGCTTGGGCTGTGCTGCCCGCGTGCAGAAGGTCTTACGACACCAAGGTCCGTACCACGAGGGTGCTGATGTGAGTCCATTGTATGCACTGCCCGAGGTCGCACCATTCCCCGGGAGGGTATGCCTCACAAAAATCCACCTTATCCCTATAGGGATAGGATTTATCTTGCAGTGCACAAGATTTCCTTTCGACAATGGCTACGTATTTCCTTAAAAACATCATGCATTCATATATTTAACTCACAAAGACCTGCCGGAAAGAGCGAGTAAGAGCGCGTTCTGGCACCAGGCCACTGGACCGAGCCTGATGGAATCAACCTTTTGGGAGAGTTTGCCTAACAACGCCACGGGCTAGAATTTGTTTCCGTTCCTACTGCGCCAACAGCGTTTCGAGCACCCGTGAACCTTTCTGAACCGCAAGTCACTGTGGCATCCAAGACCCGATCCGGCACATCGGCGCACTTCAGCGGCGGCGATTTTTCACGCTGGTGGGACGAACGCCTTTCGCGTTATCGTAGAGCAATTGAAGATCTCAGCGTCGAGATCGCCGACCCACTGCAACTCAGCGCTAACGAACGTCACGCCCTGGCCGTGCGCGTTCGCGATACCAACATGGCCGTCTATCGATGTCGCCAACCAGAAAATATTGACCGTGCGGCCATACAGGCACTGACATCGCAACTGGGCCTGGGAAAACCAGACAGTAACCTGTGCGCCGCCGATGACGGCCTGAGTGAACTCGAAGTCAATCATAGCTCCACGCATCAGCGCTATATTCCCTACAGCAACCGTCCGATCGGCTGGCATACTGATGGCTATTACCATACGCCAGAACGCACCATCCGGGCCATGGCGCTGCATTGTGTCCGCCCGGCCATGAGCGGCGGCACACTTCAGGTCATTGATCATGAAATCGTATTTGGTCTGCTACACCGTTGTGATCCTCGATACACCGCGGCACTCAGCCAGTCAGACACAATGACCATACCTGAAAATGAAGCAGCCGGGTCTGGCGTGCGTGCCAGCGTGAGCGGGCCGGTTTTTTCTCATGAAGGTGATGTACTGCAAATGCGCTATAGCGCACGCAAGCGCAACATTATCTGGAAAAGCGATCCCGTGGTTGGTGAAGCCATCGCGGCACTGCAAGAAATTCTGGATTCGTGTGCTGATCTGGCTGTATTTCGCCGGCTGTTGCCGGGCGAAGGGCTGGTATGCAACAACGTACTGCATCGACGTGATGGATTTATCGACTCGTCACAGCCCGGGTGTACCCGCCTGATCTACCGCGGGCGCTACACCCAGGCACTAACTACAATGGTTTTAAGGTAAATGCCCCATGCTCTGGATCAGTGAACTCATGCTGCAGAACCAACCTATCTCTTTTGCGCATCTGATTGCACTGGTAGGTGAAAAAGCAGGTAGTGGCGAGCGCTTCCTGCGTATGGATGTCAAACCGCCCTACCCCGACACGCCGGATAACTGGGAAGACCAGGTCGAGAGCGCATTCACTGCCGCACTCGATGCCGACACCGGCAAGACACGGCCATGAAACACTTAGGGACGGATTTCGACCTCGGCGCGGAGTCAGGTGAAGACGCTGGTGCATCCGCCGATGCATTACAGGCACAACTTAACGCTGTGCGCGACCGCCTAAAAGAAAGCGAGGTTGCAATCGACTCGCCACAATGGTGTGAACTGGCACTGCAGGAGGGCCGACTGCTGGTCAACCTGGACGAAGGCGCACAAGCCTGGCGCAGCGCGCAACGTTGTTTCGAACAGTTTTGCGCTGGGGGGCTCTGGGCGCAAGCCGCTGAAGCCGCCCGGGTGATGTTCCAGTCCGGTGAACCCGACGCGCTGGTCGCACTGGGACACGCTGTCTGGCTCGCAGTCACCTTTCCTGTCGATCCGGAGTTGTCGGTTGCTCTGCTTCAAGATATCGTCGATGAGACGCCGGATGATTCAGATGGCGCAGCCGTGGCAGCAGCCACTGCCGCCTACGTCGTCGATCTTCGAGCGCAGGGTAACATGCGCGAATCCCTGTCCTTTTTTGCCAACCAACTGCTGGGGACCGTCGCACGCCGACACAGTGGCATAGAAAAACAGGAAGATTTCGAGCAATGGATTCAGCGTCTGGAACTTGATGATCCGGCACAGTTCCTGCCGCGCCTACGCAATGTGGTGGACGTACTGGTGCAGGACGACTGGTGGATAGATCGCGATCTCATCCAAGCCTCGCTGCCCATACAATGACAACGATCATGGCGACCTCCAACTATTGGCGCGAGACCCCGCCCCAAGCCACCACGCCCGATATCGATCCTGTCGTTGACCTGGTGTTTGCTATCCGGGGCCGGCAGATCCCGGCCGATCACGCCTGGCCTTTGTCCGAGGCTATCACCCAGGTTCTGCCCTGGCTGGAACAGCAAGAACAGGCCGGCATTCACTTGATTCACGGGGCCCAGTCGAGCAATGGCTGGCAACAGCCTGCAGACGACGGCACTATTGAACTGTCTGCCAGAACGCGCTTCGTACTGCGCATTCCCTCTGCGAGCGTGGATGCCGCCAGAGTTCTGACCGGACAAACACTGGACATCTCGGGCTATTCCATCGATCTGTTGCAGGCTCGTGTGCGAGCGCTGCTGCCGCTCACAACGGGT
>JABINT010000183.1 GCA_018698075.1 Acidiferrobacteraceae bacterium | reverse complement strand
TCTTGCCGTAGCCTTGACCGAGAAAGTGTTTGCCGAGGTCTTGTGGCTGGACCCGCTACCTGCCGGCACGCAGAGCCCCTATCCAGACCTTGGAGGTAACTTCACCCTGGCTTCGGCCACAGGACCCGCCTCACTTTCTGATTATCAAGGAAAGGTAGTACTGCTCTTTTTTGGTTACACCTTTTGCCCGGATATCTGTCCCACGACATTGACCGTGCTGGGTCGTGTGTTACAGACTTTAGACGCCAGTGAATTAGACGATGTCCAGGCGCTGTTTATCAGCCTTGACCCTGAGCGTGATTCGCCACAGCGCATGGCTGAGTACAGCGCCTTTTTTCATCCCAAGATCAGAGGTTTGACCGGCACGGCCGCGCAGATCGCTCAGGTCGCTAAACAGTATGGTGTACTCTACCAAGCAGTACCCGCTCCTGACTCCGCATTGGGGTACAGTGTCGATCACTCAGGCGTTATATACCTTCTCGGCTGGGACGGAGGCGCTGTCGCGTTGATTCAACATGGGTCCCCGGCGGACGAGGTACTCAAAATAGTGCGCGAGGTGCTGGCTCGGTAGGTAGGCCAGCCTAGAAGCGGGAAAGACGAAAGGTTACAGAATATGGACCAGGTGCTTACGTTTGAGCGTGTGGTAGGTCCGCAAGAGCATTTCATACCGCTGGTCGTGCGGATGAAACTGGATCTCGCTGGAGCACGAATTCATCTGGCGGACTGGCAGGTGCTGGCCGATGATGACCGCCAGCTTCTAGTCGAGTTGCAAGTTGGCGATTCAGCCCAGGGGCGCCATTATTTCAATGCGCTGCGCGAGCTGCTGATCTCGGCAAACCGAGGCGTGATCGAGCAATTTGAACCTGTTAATGCGGCTGTTACCGATTGGCTTAAGGAAGTGGAGCCCGAGTCGATCGCGATGTTCAAGGCGCGTACCGGCATTCATGGGGATTGGCTGGCTTTGACCCGCTTTCAGCGTTACTTGTTGTGCCATGCGGCCCGCAAAAACGATGTGACACTGAATCGTCGGATAGTTGCTGAGATTCCCGCCCTCGAATTATTGGAGCCATGACCCGGTTAGGGCGAACCTTTCTTTTGCTACTGGCTTCGATTGGGCTGTTAATCGGCGCCGAAGCGAGCGCAGCAGAGGGTCCGCTGGTGGCAGCGGCTGCGAGCACGCGAGCGGCGCTGGAAGACGTCGCTGCGCGTTATCTTGAGGCGACTGGTGAATCGGTACGCCTGGTCTTCGCGTCATCGGGAATGCTGGCACAGCAGATTGAAAACGGAGCACCGTTCGGGTTATTCCTCTCAGCGAATGGTGTTTATGTCACACGGCTTGCCAATGCGGGTTGGACCCGTGGGGTGCCGGTAGTCTATGCTGGCGGGGTGTTGGCCCTTTTTACCCGGCACGGATTACTCGATGTGAACACCAAGCCGTTGGCAGCGCTTCGGCGCGCCTTGAATGCCGGAAGAATTGAACGTTTTGTTATTGCCAACCCGGAGCACGCCCCTTACGGTAGCGCGGCTCGCGCAGCTCTTGGGGATGCAGGTTTGTGGGAAAAAGTCAGACCTCTGCTGCTGCTCGGCGCCAACGCCGGCCAGGCTGTGCAGTATTCCATTCAGGCTGGGGTTGACGCGGCACTGGTCCCCCTGTCGCTGGCTCGTGCAGCCGCGCTGGCCCAGTTGGGAGACCTTCAGTTACTTCCTGCAGCGAGTCATCCAAATGTGCCACTGCACCAGGTGATGGTCATGCTGCAAAACAGCGATGTGGCCACCCAGCGGTTTTTCGAGTATCTGCAGTCCACTGATGCGCAAGCCGCGTTCATTCACCATGGCCTGAAACTTCCTACCTTGGTCTTGGAGTGACTTGCCCGCATCGGCGCAGGACGGGAGAATCGTCATAATGGACTGGAGCGCACTTAGCCTTTCGTTAGAACTCGCGGTTTGGACATTGGCGTTACTGCTTCCGGTCGGAATCCTCATCGGTCGCTGGCTGGCCCGAACCGAAGTCCGCGGGCGACCACTGCTGCAGGCCATTTGCGCGCTGCCACTGGTGCTGCCGCCCACGGTGGTGGGTTATTACCTGTTGACCTTTATGGGTGCGCGCTCACCGCTAGGCACCGCGCTAGACGCCTGGTTCGGCTTGTCCCTGGTATTCAGTTTCCCCGGGCTGGTGTTTGCCTCCCTGCTGGTTAACCTGCCTTTCGCTGTTCTGCCGGTGCAGCGCGCTTTCGAAGGGGTCTCTCAGGAATTACATGATGCGGCGGCCTGTTGCGGCATGAACCCGTGGCAGGTTTTTGCCCGGATCGAGCTGCCGTTGGCCTGGCCCGGGGTATTGTCGGCGGCGGTCCTGACCTTCGGCCATACCCTTGGTGAGTTTGGTGTCGTGTTGATGGTGGGGGGTAATATCCCCGGAGAAACGCGCACGCTGTCGATCGCGATTTTTGACCGGATCCAGGCGTTTGACCCAGGCGCCGCTGGTCGTATGGCGGCATTGTTGTTGTTGATCTCACTGGTAACTGTGGCACTCGGCTACGGCGCGCTGGAGGGCCGGGCTCGGCGCGGTGCTGGGCAAGGCTGATGCTCACAGTTTCACTCGAACATGACCACCCGAAGCTGGCGTTGGATTCTCAGCTGCCTCGCGGGCAAGTGTCGGCAATCGTGGGCCCCTCGGGTAGTGGAAAAACCAGTGTACTGCGCGCTGTTGCGGGGTTGCTGTCCACGAGGTCTGCGCGGATTTCGTTGGAGGGGAATACCTGGGCTGACACGGAAAGGGGTGTTTTCCTTCCGGCGTATCAGCGCCCGTTGGGTTTTGTTGGCCAGAGATATGCGCTTTTCCCACATCTGAGTGCCGTTGCGAACGTAGCGGCCGCATTAGTGCATCTGCCCGGTGCCGAGCGCCAACGTGAGGCCCAGGCCGGCCTTGATGCCGTGGGTATTGGCGGCCTGGCGAGCCGAAGCCCCTCAGCGCTTTCAGGCGGCCAATGCCAGCGGGTAGCGATGGCGCGGGCACTCGCGCGTAAACCCCGGTTGCTGCTGCTGGATGAGCCTTTTTCTGCGCTGGATCGCAGCACGCGCAAACGATTGCACGTGGAACTCAAACGATTGCAGGCCGGCTTAGGAATGACCGTGGTTCTTGTAACGCATGATCTGGATGAAGCTGCACAGTTATCGCAGACACTGTGCCTGCTGCGACGCGGACGCATGCTCCAGTATGGCCCGACTCCTGAAGTGCTTCGCCAGCCTGCGAGCGTTGAGGCGGCCCGGCTTATGGATTTTTCCAATCTGGCAAAGGCCGAATGGGTTGGCACAGACCGCGAGGGAGCAACCCTGCGCTGGGGTGAGCTTGTACTTAGGGCTGCCACTAAGGTGGTGTCAAAGCCAGGGGCCACGGTCTCATGGACAATTCGCTCATCGGATGTGTTTCTGGTAAAGGATGGGCATCCAGATGAGTCGAGCCTGGGCATCCTCGCTAGTGCCCGGGCTACCGAGGTTATCTCCATGGGAGGCTCCGTTCTGGTCACGGTTTCGGTCGACCACAGCGGCGGTGAGCCGCTACGCATGCGGCTCAGGCCGGGTGCTGTGCACCGCCACGGTGTGCACGTTGGTTGCCGGCTCCGTATTGCGCTTCATCCCGAGGCGGTAATTGTTCTGGCCTGAGCGAGGCCGACCTTTTCACAGCCGGTTTCTGGCAAGCCAGGGTCTTGGTCAAAACACTGATCGAGGTTACGAAGTCGGAAGTCAAGTACCCATGACATAACTGTCGGTTACAGGATGATATGCGCACCAGAATCCATCCAGATTTGGTACTCGTACATGAACCTTAATCGACGGCGCCCGGTGGCAAAAGGAAGACCGATCGTTTCCGGCACATGCCCCGATATATCTGTACGGAATACTGGAATCTCGATCCACGATTGCAAGAAGTGTTGGCTTCGTGAAGAGTCCATACCCTCGAACCTGAGCGAACGGGAGGTATGCGTTTTTCATAACCGGGTAATGACCGAAGCGCTGAATTATCACCCCCATGAAACGGTACATTTTCAGGGAGGCCCAATTGATCGTGTTTATACGGTGCCCAAGGGGTGGTTCATTCTTTCCCGGGCTCTACCTGATGGCTCCCGGAAACTCTTAAAAGACGCGCTCTAGCCGTCGTTAGCGCGACGGCCTCGTCCCGTGCAATAAGCAGGGGTTAGGGGTGCCCTGGCACGTACTGCCTAATGATGAAGAATTTGACTCAAGAAGAGTTTGGTTCGCTCGTGGTCGGGGTTCTCGAAAAATTCGTGAGGCGGTTTTTCTTCGATAATCTCTCCGCCATCCATGAAGATAACCCGATGGGCAACGGCCGTGGCAAAACCCATCTCATGAGTGACCACCAGCATGGTCATGCCACTTTCCGCCAGCTCGATCATGACGTCGAGCACTTCTTTGATCATTTCTGGATCGAGCGCTGAGGTGGGCTCATCGAAGAGCATGATGCGTGGATTCATACATAATGAACGGGCGATGGCGACCCGTTGCTGCTGGCCACCAGATAACTGTCCGGGGTACTTCAAGGCTTGCTCAGGGATCTTGACCCGTTCCAGGTATTTCATCGCGCTCTCTTCAGCCTCAGCGCGCGGCATCTTGCGTACCCAGATAGGCGCGAGGGCGACGTTTTCCAAAACAGTCAGGTGGGGAAACAGGTTGAACTGTTGAAAAACCATGCCGACCTCAGAACGGACGATCTCAATGTTTTTGAGGTCCTGCGTAAGTTCGGTGCCGTCCACGGTGATCGTGCCCTGCTGATGCTCCTCAAGGCGGTTGATACAACGAATAAGGGTGGATTTG
>JABINT010000163.1 GCA_018698075.1 Acidiferrobacteraceae bacterium | reverse complement strand
GCATATTCCAGATCGGCCTTGTTACCAAAGGGCGCTCCAGCCCCGGCTACACTTGTGAAAGCCAGAGCAACACCCAGCAGTATCGGTTTGGATAGTCTTTTTTTACAGTTGTTGGTAGTGAAAAAGGTCATAGAAAAAATCTCCCTGGTCTTTCTGGTTGGAATAAAATACGGTATATCTAATATCTACTGTATAATTATAAAAGACAAGTACGCACTAAAAAGTAACTAAAGGGAAAATAGGGCATCAAATGAAAAAGATCACGACAACCTGCCCGGTGGAGCGAAGCCTGGACATCATTGGTGGTAAATGGAAACTCTGTATCTTGTCGAAGCTACAAGTAGGACCAATACGCTTTGGCGCCCTGAAACGAGAAATGCCAGACATCACGCAAAAGATGCTGACCCAGCAACTCAGAGACCTGGAAACAGCGGGTCTGATTCATCGTAAGGTCTATGCTGAGGTACCACCCAAAGTAGAGTATTCACTCACTGATTTTGGGCACACCCTCAGGCCCATGGTCGACTTTGTCAGTGGTTGGGGTATCAAGAACAGCGAGCAGATCAATCAGGCGCTGGGGGCACTGGGTCGGGTTTGACTGTCGCAACAACCAACTAGACACGAGACGAGGCAACACCAGATGAGTCTTAATGAAATCAGAGCACTCACCTTTGATACCGGTGGAACCATCCTGGACTGGCATACTGGATTTGCCACTGCGCTTAAGAATATTGGGAAAATCCACCAGATCGAAAGAGACTGGGGCAGCATAGCCAATGCCTTGCGACGTCGGTCGCTAGGGAAAATGGTGAACCTGGGTGAGCATGAGCCGCCTCAATACAATTTCGATGACGCACACCGCATGGCCCTTAATGAGGTTTGTGTCGAGAATGGGTTGGATTCGTTTACTGAGGAAGAACGCTACAGCATCTGGTGGGAGACAGTACACAGCCTCACCACATGGCCGGACTTTCCCGCTGTGTTGCCAAAACTCCGTGAACGATTGATGTGTGTTTCTTTCACCATTCTAAGTTTCCGGATTGTTATAGATACGGCGAAGAGAAATGGGCTGACTTGGGATGCCATACTATCGTGCGAGGCAACCGGGAAATACAAACCGCTGCCTGAAGCTTACGAGCGGGCAGCACACTACTTGCAACTTGAGCCCCACCAGTGCTGCATGGTGGCTTGTCACAATTTCGATCTCAATGCCGCGAAGGCCGTCGGCTTCAAGACAGCCTTTATCCGGCGCCCAGATGAGTGGGGAGATGAAGGCCCACCTGATCCTGAACCAAACCCCGAGCATGACTTAATTGTGGATAATTTTCAGGCTTTAGCTCAAGCGTTTGGAGTCTCAAAAGTTTAGGTTGAAACTGGTAAATAGTTTACATTTCAGTGGTGTTAATGATGTCCTACACGCGCACTCACGGGCCGGTACTACGTCAGCTCCAGTTGGACAGAATAGTCTGATTGCCTAAGAGAGAGTTTTAACTCATCGTTAACCTGAAGAGAAAACGATGATGACAGACAGGGACGTTAATGCCGCCTATACTCACGATGGCTGCCAGCCTGCGTTGTGTTTGCTTAGTCGTGGTGCTAGCTTATGCCACCTTGCAAAGATGCGGGTGATCTATTACCTCCATAAAGCATGGATTATGGGCGCGCGAACATGAGCAATGATCAGGTCATTCTTCACCACTACCCCCAGTCACCGGTCAGCGAAAAGGTCCGCGTGGTACTGGGCCTGAAGGGGCTGGCCTGGAAGTCCGTGGAAATCCCGCGCCTGCCGCCAAAGCCAAACCTGATGCCGTTGACCGGGGGCTATCGGCTAACACCGGTGATGCAAATCGGCGCTGATATCTATTGCGACACCAAATGCATTATTCGGGAGCTGGAGCGGCGATTCCCCGAACCCACGCTGTTTCCGGGCGGCGCACACGGCCTGCCCTGGGCCCTGGGGCAATGGACGGATGGGCCATTGTTTCAGGACGTGGTCTGCGTGGCGCTGGTGGAGATGAGCCCGAACATGCCAGCCGAATTTCTGGCCGACCGGGGTCCACTGTATTTTGGCCCGGGTTTCTCACTCGACGATATCAAGGCGAAATATCTGGAATGCCTCTCCAATGTGCGGACGCAGTTCGGCTGGATCGATGAGCGGCTGTCGGCGCGGGATTTCATACTGGGCGCTACACCGGGCCTGCCCGATGCCCTGGCCTATTATCTGGTCTGGTTCCTGCGCGACCGCATGGCCAAGGGCGAAAGTTTCCTCTCCCAGTTCAAGAATCTGGTGGCCTGGGAACAGCGGGTCAAGGCCATCGGCCAGGGTGCACCAGAAGGCATGAGCGATCTTGATGCGCTGGAGATTGCCCGTCAGGCCACGCCGCAATCACCCCAACAATCCGACCCCGGCGACCCCATGGGGCTGACAGTCGGCGCCGAAGTTGCCGTATCGCCCAGCACCGGCGGACCGGCGGTGGCCGGCATCCTGCACGGTAGTTCCGCCAACCATGTGACGCTGATGCGCAATGATGATCAGGTTGGCCAAATCTGCGTGAATTTTCCGCGCTTAGGCTACCGAGTGAATGCCAGGGATTAGGCCGCTTGCAGATTGTGGCAGGAAGAGGCGTTAATGCTGTCTATACTCAGATCGAGTCTTTCTTCACCGCTTTCCAGCGGGTTCCCTGGCTCTTAGAATCTGCATTGATTGAATGATCGATTCTGGTTAGTACCATTAGTGGCCGCGCTATGGCTTCAAATGAGTACGCCTTAGTACGCGCTATAAAGCGATGGCCTTCTTTGGGCTGGGGGCGCAAATTACTCCCCGCAGAAAAAGGCTCCCCCCGCATATACCTCGCCGACTCAACAAAGCAAAATAGAGCGCTGGCATCGTTCGATGAAGAATCAAATATTGTTGGAGAACTATTATGTGCCTGGTGAGCGAAAAGCCGCGCTGCACAAGTTTGTCGATTACTAAAACCGTGAACGCAATCGCGAGTCACTCAAAAACCTGACACCGGCAGATGTGTTTTATGGCCGTAGCCAGGAAATACTAGATCAACGGGAAAAGATCAAACTGGGCACTTTGGTGAAGCGCAGGAAAACGCACTACCATAATCATGCAGGCCACGCACCCAGATGAGACAATGTGTCTCTTAAATCAGACCGCTAACTGTCCAAAAGGGTTCGACGACGTACAGGTTCTGTGGGTGGATTTAATCCTCTCCACCCACAGAAAGATAACTGTATTAATTAATTGTCATACCTGTAACTTTTCCAACGGTTTCATTCCAAGTATTAGTGCAATTTTTATCTACACTGTTACATGTTTTTTTCCAAGTCGGTAAAACTACTTCTAATGCAGCTTCTTTTACTTTAGCAGTATCAGAATCACTCAATACAACTCTTTTCAAATTGTATTTGGTATGTTTTTCGCAAGGCTCTTCACCAATGATACATCTAATCGCATCGTCGTTGACTGTATTCGCTGGTGGCAGGAAAGGGCGTTAACGCTGCCTATACTCGTCGTTCGCCGTCAGTTGGAGATGTTCAAGTCGAACACCTTGTTAACCAGGTCCAGGCTGCGAATCCCAAGGTGATCAGGAGCGGGCGCGGTTAATGTGGACTGGGGTCAGGGCATTGCTGCGGTTTACCGGGTCTCGATCTTGACGGTTATGTCCGCACCGGCAACAGGCACATAAGCACGCAACACCGCGTAGAACGGCTTGCCAGTGGGAATCCCGTTCTTGCCTTCGCCATCGGGGCTGAGAGTTACGGTGTAGGTGCCGTCGGCGTTCTGCTCTGACGAATAGCGGGTGCGGTCGTAGATCTTCTTGTCGTTGGCGATCAGTAACTTGTTGTCGGAGCCGTACACGGTGATTGAGAAATAGCCGTCGTTGTGCACGATGCCGGCCGGTACCGTCAGCACGTAGGTGCTGGCGCCATTGAAGGGCTGCCCGTTCTCATCGGCCAAAATGGTGCCGTAACGCACCGTCTCAGACGGCGTGCCCAGCTGGCCCAGCATCACGGCGCCGGCCGCGGTGATATCGCCGACATCGCCTGATTTCTGGCCAAAGGCCTTGTCCGGCTCGAGGTAGGTAATCGATGCGGTGATGATCGCGAGTGCCGCCTTTTCGATCGCCGGTGAGAAGCGCTGCACGTCGCGGTGTGTGTCGCCGTCACCGCCTTGCATGCGGATCGACTGGCCGAGCCGGGTGACTTCGTCTTTATTGCCGACCACTACCATCCGGGTGAGGGCGAGGCCCTGGTCGGTCTCGAGCACCACGACGTGAAAGTCGCCAGTGGGCGCGGTCTGGTCGGGCCGCATCAGCACGATCGGCTTTTCCGGGTTGACGATCACTGCCGGCACGTTGTGCAGCATGTCGAAGATCGATACCGAAAAGAATCGTTCGTAGCGGGGCGTTCGCAGCACAGCCGGTCCTTCAGAGAGGCTGAACCAGTTATAGCCGTAATCGACAGTCGCCTGCGGTGAGACTACCGTGGTGTCGCTGGGGTCGACCAGGCCGGTAAAGCTGAAGGTGCCGGGACTGTTATGTTCAAGCCAGGCCTGCATCATCTTGACCTGCTCCTGGTTCGGGTATTCTTTGATGTAATCCTCGATGCTGTCCAGGGCATGGGCTTTGAAACTGAGGAGAAGTGTTAGGAATAGCACTGCCAGTTGACGCATGAATAAGCTCCTAGAAGTCGATGGCGTTTGATACGACGTGATGGGCCAATAACCGACAGCCTGAAAGCAAGCGTTACATTTACCCGTTGGCCCTGTCAACCCAACAGGGTGCGCCTGAACAGCGTCTTGCTATACTCAGAGCAAGTCTTGCCCAATGTGGGAGCCTATCAGGAAAGTGGTGAACGCCCCAAGGTCTCATAGTGGAGCGCGGGAAAATATTTTTTGACGTCATACGCCAAAATTGATTGAAGATTAGTTCGCCAAGAGTTTTCGGGATCAATAAAATCTACAAAAGAGCTTTCTATATCAACTAAATTGACCGTGTAGTTTCCGTCAGCTGGTTGGTAATCACCTGCCTGATGGGCGGAAAGGCATTCCCCAAGTGGAGCACCACTTTGCGCGCCAGGCGGTGCAGCGGTAGATCGTTGGTAAACAGTTTGACGATGGCATTGGTGCCCAGGTAGATCGGCCTTGCGGCCCGCCGGTGGGTTGATTCGTACCGCTTCAGCAGGCTGTCCGAACTGATATCCCGACCTGCACCCGCCGCCGACCTGACCAGGCCGGCCAGCGTGTGCTGCCCCCTGAGCCCCAGGTTGAACCCGTGCGCGGTCACGGGATGCATGCCAACGGCCGCGTCCCCGATGACGGCGAACCGCGGTCCCACGAACCGGTTGGCCCATACCGCAACCAGGGGATAGGCAAAGCGCTCGCCGTTGAGGTCCATCGCACCCAACTTACCACCGAACTGCTGTTCGACGTCCTGGTTGAATGCGCTCACGGGCTGGGTCATGAAGTGGTCGGCCCTGTCGGTGGGTACCGTTATGACGATCGAAGATTCGTACTCTGAAAGCGGCAACACGGCCAGCGTCTGGCCGTAGTGGAAGCATTCCCAGGCGGTCGCCTGGTTTGACTGCCGATGCTTCATTCTGCACACGATGGCAACCCTGCCGAAATCGTGCATGGATGCCGGGATACCTGTATTTCTGCGGATTTCCGAGAATCGGCTGTCGGCGGCCACGATCAGTGAGGCATTGACCATTTCCTCGTTCGATAGATTGACTTGAGCTCCATCCCGGCCCGCAACTACGGATTTGGCGGTTGTGCCGGTAAGTAACTGAATGTTTTCGCATCCGCTCACCCGCTCATAGAGGGCCTTGCGAAGCAGGTGGTTGGATACCAGGAACCCCAAGTCTTGTTCGAGGCCTTTGTCACGATCAAACTGCAACAGGTAAGGTGATTCGCCATCCACCACACGGGCTTTCCTGATGGGAAAGATTTCATCACCCGGCAGGCGGTCCCAGACTCCGAGTTCCGAGAGGATTTTCCGGGATAGGTGCGTCAGCGCGATATCACGACCATCGACGGGCGGATCGGCGAGAGTTGCACTGGCACATTTTTCAACCACCAGCACCCGCAGGCCGGTGCTCTCCAGGGAACTTGCGAAACTGAGTCCGGCCGGGCCGGCCCCGACTATGACAATATCCTTTTTCATGCCTTGAGCCTGTTGCTGATGCCTGATTGTGCATTGTCCTACAAACCTATCGGGCCGGAATTGATACACATCAAACGGCCCCGCGGCGAAAAACCTTAGCTTATTCGCGGACTCTCACGGCTCGAGGAACGTTCCTGCATCATGGGGTGCACGCCCACGCTGTGAAGAATCGAGTCGACGAGGTGGGCTGCACAGCGTCGCCTACCTGCAAGATCCAATCTTTGGCCTGGAAGATCCCTCGGGGGAGGGTCTGGTGTCTTTTCTAACCAGCCATGCCCGCTAGCCATTACAGTAGTCAGGGGTAACAACAGACCAACGATGATGACCGGGAATAGATTTAACGCAGATAGTACCTGTAGTTTTTTGTTCGGGTTATTCACTTGAGAGGGCCAGTTTGCTTGATGCTGGTGTTGCGCGGTCGACCGACCAGTAACGCAATTCATTGACCTGTTCACGCATGGTTTTTGATAACGGTACGAATTGCCCCATGCTGCGTGTGATATCGCGTTGCACAAAAGGTCGATCGTCAGCATAGGCCAGTATCCGGGCAGATCTTATCGCCTGTTCAATTTCTGCGCCGGTCCATTGGTCGGGCAATATGAAGCAGGGCAAAGATACAAACATTGATATTAATCAGTCCCCGAGGCCACAAAGGAAGGGATAGCACGATAGCATCCTCGCGGGCATTCCAGAAAATCAGCGGCGCGTGCGCTGACCATTTCACCGGAAACCGAAGGTATTCATCGGCGTCGGGGTGTACGGGAAACTGAACGTTGCTTCACAAGTGGAAGTCATGGCAAGGTTCATGACGGTGCTTACTAAAAACGGACCACGGGAGGGGCAGCTGCATGAGCGACATCATTCATGAATTGCGGGCCATTGTGGGCGAGAAAGGTATTCTTGATACAGACGCCCTATCGTCGCGTGTGGGGAATGTATGGTCGGGTGCCGCATTAAACGCCAAGGCGCTTGTGCGGCCATCTTCCACCCACGAAGTTTCCCAAGTGCTTGCCCATTGCAACAAGATCGGACAGCCAATTGTCCCCCTTGGGGGTATGACGGGGTTGGCTGACGCTGGCAAAACCGAACCTCATGAGATCGCATTGTCCATGGAGCGGATGAATGCCATTGAGAATGTGGATGAAATCGGCCGCACCATGACTGTTCAGGGCGGTGTAATCCTGCAGAACGTACATGAAAAGGCTGATGAAGCAGGCTTGATGTTCCCGCTTGATCTAGGTGCCAGGGCGTCGTGCACCATCGGCGGCAACATCGCCACCAATGCGGGCGGTGTGCGGGTTGTACGCTATGGCATGATGCGCAATCAGGTGCTGGGGCTTGAGGCGGTTCTGGCTGATGGCACCGTGCTGAATGGCATGAGCAGCCTCATCAAAAACAATACGGGTTATGATCTGAAACAGCTATTTGTGGGATCAGAAGGAACCCTCGGCGTTGTCACGCGTGCCGTGCTTCGTCTTCATGAAGCCCTGCCCGGTGTGGGAACGGCGTTTCTGTCTGTACCCAACTGGGACGCTGTTATGAAATTACTGCGTACCCTGGATAAGAAAGTGGCTGGCGGTGTGATCGCCTATGAAGTCATGTGGCGCGATTACTACGAGGTGAATACGGGCGAAACATCGGATGTGAAATCGCCTTTTTCTGATCCTGTGGAATTCTTTGTGATCGCCGAAATGCCGTTCCTGAACCCCGAAACCGGCAATGGTGAGATGGAAGAGTTACTGGCTCAGGTGTTCGAAGATGGCTTGATCGTTGATGGCGTTATCCCCAAGTCAGAAGAAGAATGCGAGCGCCTGTGGCAGATCAGAGAAAGCTTCGAGCCAGAGAAGAAGTTATACGACACAGGGTACTATTTTGATGTGAGTCTGGATCTGGCTGCCATGGATGATTACGTGAACTCTGTACGCACTGAATTAAAGCTTGTCGCCCCCCAGGCTGATCTGCTCCCCATGGGCCACATCGGCGACAACAACATTCATCTCTCTCTTGGTGGGATACACGAGAATCAGATTGAGGCAGCGTGCGCCATTGTTTATGAGCCGCTGAAAGAACTGAACGGATCGGTATCAGCGGAACACGGGATCGGGCTGGAGAAGAAAGCCTATCTGGGCATCAGCCGGACGCCTGAAGAAATGGAAATCATGCGGCGAATAAAAACACTGTTTGATCCAAACAATATCTTGAACCCGGGCAAAATTTTCGATCTAACGTAGGAAAATTTCAGGAGCGATAAATTAATGACCACCTGTGGCGAAATGTTGATGGAGATTCTCGAATCCTACGGCGTGGAAACCGTGTTTGGTATTCCGGGTGTCCACACGCTTGAACTTTATCGTGGGCTGCAGCGTGCCGATATACGCCACGTCACACCGCGCCACGAACAAGGTGCCGGGTTCATGGCCGACGGCTATGCGCGCATCACCGGCAAGCCCGGCGTGTGCCTGATCATTACCGGCCCCGGGATGACGAATATAACCACCGCCATGGGTCAGGCCTATGGCGATTCCATCCCCATGCTGGTTATTTCATCGACCAATGCCGTGGGCGAAGCGGGGTTGCAGGAAGGCCATCTGCACGAACTTCGTCAACAACGCGAACTGGTGGCCGGTGTGGCAGCGTTCAGCCAGACGGTGCTGCGCCCCGAGGACCTGCCCGGCGTTATTGCGCGCGCCTTTGCTGTCTTTAATGGCGCCCGACCGCGCCCGGTTCACATTGAAATTCCCATCGATATCTTTGCCCGACCCTCGGAAGGCATCAATAGGGGCGTGGCTGTGTATGCATCACGGCCCGGGCCCGCACCATCAGCCATCGCCCAAGCCGCCGATTGGCTCGCGGTTGCGAAATCTCCGGTTATTCTCTTAGGCGGCGGCACG
>JABINT010000130.1 GCA_018698075.1 Acidiferrobacteraceae bacterium | reverse complement strand
GAGACGGGTGACATAGCCAAAGCGTTTGGCGATCCAACCATCAAGGCCATCGGTGATACCCGCAGCCAGAAAGACCACCAGCGCCGGGGCATACCGGCCCTCATGCAGGAAAAGGATCAATACCGGCACGGCACCGATACGCGCCAGGGTCAGAAGATTAGGAAGTTGATGAAGCAAAAGTACACCCGGGTTTAGGCAGGATACGAGTCTGAGAAGATGTCAGCACCAGGCGCTAGCGCCCGGGGATCCCCGTTCCCAGCCAGACATAAGATACCATAAGCCCTTGGCTACTTCATGGCGATATTACACGTGTCCCATCCCAATGATCCACCTTTAACCTACCGCGATGCGGGTGTTGATATCGAGGCCGGTGAAAGCCTGGTCGAGCGCATCAAACCTCTGGTTCAAAAAACACAGCGGCCCGAATGCCTGGGCAATATCGGCGGCTTTGGCGGGCTTTTTGAATTGCCCATCGATCGTTATCGCCGGCCTGTACTGGTCTCAGGTACCGACGGGGTCGGCACCAAACTGAAACTTGCCGTCATGCTCGACCGCCACGACACTATCGGCATCGATTTGGTCGCCATGTGTGTCAATGACGTACTGGTTCTTGGGGCCGAACCTCTTTACTTCCTGGACTACTTTGCTACTGGCAGATTGTCGCCTGAACATGCGCAATCGGTCATTGCCGGTATTGCTAGTGGCTGCGAGACGGCCGGCGCCGCGCTGATCGGTGGAGAAACAGCCGAGATGCCCGGGATGTATTCACCGGGCGACTATGATCTTGCCGGCTTTTGCGTAGGCGTGGTCGAAAAGGATCAGATTATTGATGGCAGTCACATCCGCGCCGGCGACCAGGTACTGGGCCTGGCGTCGAGCGGCCTTCACTCGAATGGCTATTCCCTCGCGCGCGCAGTACTCGAGCGAAGTAACGCCACACTGGATCAGCCTATAGGTGAAACGACACTGGGCGAGGCGTTGTTAGCGCCAACGCGGATCTATGTGCGCCCCATTCTGGCCTTGCTTAAAGCAATGCCAATACACGGTATTGCCCACATCACCGGGGGCGGGCTGACCGGCAATATTCCACGGATACTGCCGGACAACTGCGATTGCCGAATCGATGCTACGGCCTGGCCTCGACCAGAGATTTTCCAGTGGCTGCAATCCGAGGGCTCGATTGACGATACCGAAATGCTACGGACCTTTAACTGCGGTATTGGCCTGGTCATTATTGTGTCTTCGGATACGGCCGCTCAAGCCCACGAAATGCTGAAGGCCAGCGGAGAGACGGTATACCGATTGGGTGAGGTGCAGGCCGGCAGCCGGGGCATTATCTTTGACTGAACCCCCGGTCAAGTGCCGGCTCGTGGTACTGATCAGCGGCGCTGGCAGCAATCTGCAGGCAATCATCGACCGCTGTACCGACGGATTCATTCCGGCCCAAGTGGCTGCAGTGATCAGCAATCAGGCTGATGCCTATGGCCTAACCCGGGCACGTGAAGCCGGTATTCCGGCTCATTGCCTCGATCATCGTGACTTCCAACGGCGGGTGGATTTTGATGCAGCGATGATAGATCTGATCGATAGTTTCAGCCCCGATCTTATTGTCCTGGCCGGTTTTATGCGTATCCTGGGGCAGGATTTTGTCGAACGGTACCTGGGGATTATGTTGAACATACACCCTTCCCTGCTTCCTCTTTATCCTGGCCTCGATACCCATCAACGCGCGCTCGCCGACGGGGCAAAAAACCATGGGGCCAGCGTACATTTTGTAACCGCAGAACTCGACGGCGGGCCGATCCTCATTCAGGGACATGTCCCAGTTGAGCCACACGATACGCCCGAAACCCTGGCACAACGAGTGCTCACTGTGGAACACCAGATCTATCCGCAAGCGATCGCCTGGTTTGCAAAGGGCCGGTTGCGCTTAAGTGATGGGCGGGCCATGCTGGATGGAATACCTGTGTTAGTTCCTGGCAATATCCCGGAGACTTTTTTCAATCTTTCAACCGAGCCTGAACAGTAATCTCGACCTTCGAGTCGCCGAACAACCGTGGAGATTCGGTCGTGGTCCGGGCTGGGTAACCATCTTTTTCAAAAAAGCGTCGATAAACGCTGTCCATCACGTCAAAATCGTCAAGACTTGAAAGATGCACATCAGCCCGGACGATATCCTTGCACCCCAGCCCAAGCTCATCCAGGATATCGACGATCGCCTGCATGACAGCCTCGGTTTCAAGCGCTGGATCCCCTAGAACGATTCTTCCCGTTGGAAGATCAGCAGCGACCAGTCCCGCCAGGTATGCGTAACGATCGTCAATGACAACCTGGCTAAAGGGTGCGTCCGAGCGGGGCACTGATCTTGGTTGAATTCTGCGGATCATACAACTGCCCTGGCGACGTCGTTGACCCAAACAACAATCATAAAGGTGAACCGCATGCGCCTGCAGCGAGGCTGCCTCAGTGACGAACGGGAGGATCTATCTCGAAAGCCAGGTCATCGTCTTTTTCGTAGACACGTACGCTGCCGCCCGACGCAAGCTCTCCAAACAGTAGTTCCTCCGCCAATGCCTGGTTAATGCGTTCTCGGATTAACCGCGCCATGGGTCGAGCTCCCATCGTGACATCGTGACCATGGCGCGCTAGCCACTGACGGGCGCTGCTATCAAACTGCAGTGCAACATGTTTGTCGGCCAGTTGACTCTCCAGCTGAAGGATAAACTTGTCGACAACGTGTGCAATGGTCTGCTTATCAAGAGCGCCAAAGCGGATAATCGAATCAAGCCGGTTACGAAATTCCGGTGTAAACAATTTGTTGATCACTTCGGTGTCATCGGTACTGTGATCCTGGGTGACAAAGCCTACCGAGCCCCGCGCCATCTGGGTAGCGCCGGCATTAGTCGTCATCACAATAATCACGTTGCGAAAATCTGCTTTGCGGCCGTTGTTATCAGTCAGGGTGCCGTAGTCCATAACCTGTAATAACAGGTTGAAAACATCGGGGTGGGCTTTTTCGACCTCATCAAGAAGCAACACCGCATGTGGATTCTGGGTGATCGCCTCGGTCAACAGCCCGCCCTGATCAAAACCCACGTATCCTGGCGGTGCGCCGATTAAACGCGAGACGGTATGGCGCTCCATATACTCAGACATGTCAAAGCGGACCAGCTCAATACCCAGGGTGAGGGCGAGCTGGCGGGTCACCTCGGTCTTGCCCACGCCCGTCGGACCTGAGAATAAAAAAGATGAAATGGGTCGGTCCGGATTACCCAGGCCCGAGCGTGACAGTTTGATCGCGCTGACCAACGCACCAATGGCGATATCCTGACCAAAAACCACACGCTTAAGATCACCCTCCAGAGTTCGCAACACATCTTTATCGGTGGCGCTCACGGTCTTTGGCGGAATCCGCGCCATCTTTGAGACCACGCGTTCGATATCAGGCACGCCGACCGTTTTCTTGCGCTTAGAAG
>JABINT010000127.1 GCA_018698075.1 Acidiferrobacteraceae bacterium | reverse complement strand
TGACCAAAAAAATTCTTTTAACGTAAACGACGAGGAAATCCGATGAACATCGATACACTTCAAGCGACAGCCCGTGCCATGGTGGCTCCCGGCAAAGGAATTCTGGCTATGGACGAGAGCTCGCCTACCTGTAACAAACGTTTTGAAGCGCTCGGTATTGCAGCCACGATTGAAATGCGACGAGAGTACCGGACCATGCTGGTGTCCTCGCCGGGTCTGGGCGAGTATATCGGTGGCGCAATACTCTTTGACGAGACTCTCAGGGACCAGACGACAGACGGAAAGTCGTTTGTAGACGTACTTAACGCGCAGGATATCGTTCCAGGAATCAAGGTCGATACTGGTGCCAAGAATCTTGCGCTGCACCCGGGTGAGAAAGTCACAGAAGGTCTGGATGGGCTGGGTCCGCGCCTTGCCGAGTATCACCAACTGGGTGCTCGATTTGCCAAATGGAGAGCGGTGTACGCCATTTCTGATGCGTTGCCCAGCCAGGCCTGTTTCAGCGCCAATGCCCATGGCCTTGCCCGGTATGCGGCGCTCTGCCAGGCACACGATATCGTTCCAATTGTGGAGCCTGAAGTGCTGATCGACGGTAGCCACAGTATTGAACGGTCCTTTCAAGTAACACAGCACGCCCAGCAAACGGTCTTTGAAGCACTTGCTGACCAGGGCGTAGATCTTCGCGGGATCGTGCTCAAGCCGAGCATGGTGATTTCGGGTGCGGAGGCGAACAACCGGGCGGGCGTTGACGAGGTGGCGCGGGAAACACTGCGTTGCCTGTTGAGCACTGTGCCGCCGGCCGTTCCAGGAATCGCATTCCTCTCCGGCGGACAGTCTGATGAAGAGGCGACAATGCACCTCAATGCAATGCACTGTGCGGGTGTTGCGTTGCCCTGGGCCGTGACCTTCTCATATGGCAGAGCCCTGCAGGCGGCAGCCATGACAACCTGGGCAGGTCAGAGCGGCAACGTGGACAGCGCCCGCGCCATCGCTTTTCACCGGGCCCGGATGAATGGGGTTGCCGCACTGGGTGAGTATTCTCCTGAATTGGAGAAGGCAGCCTGAGCCGTTGGATGATGTGTTTATACTGTGATACGCGTATTAGCGCGTATCGAGGCCTTGTGAGGAGTGACGGACTTGGATTCTGGAAGTATTGATCGATACATCATGGCGAGAGGTGTGCTTATGGTGTCTACTGGCGCGATCTGTCGCTACATGCATCAGAACCCTTCGGCTTTTGATCCACGCAAGTACCTAAAAGAAGCAACCAAGGCCCTGAATGAGATCTGTGTTGCACGCTATGAGGCGTTTGGTACGGCGGCCGGTAATGCTTCCAAGATGAAGGCGCTTGGCCTTGAAGATATGGTCAAGCGTTATGACAGTGGTGAATTGGATCCCACTGTAAACTGATCTTAGCGCTGTGACCCAAAAAAGGTGGCTTTTGGCCGTCTTTTTTGGGTTTTACACTCCAGCCTCAGCGGCGCCTCGCTTTTCTATTAAAGGCTCGTGGCCAAAACCTGTCCTGCATCAATCTCAAAATAGGAGCCCTGCCTAGAATACTTGCCATCTGACGCATTAAATAGTCTCGCATGGCAAATTTATATACTCCGTACAAGATTTTTCGTTTCCCCCACAAAATCGATAGCCTACCGCCTGGATCGAAAACAGTTACACCCCCGCTGCACGTTCGCATCAAGCCGACGAACCTTTGTGGGCACCACTGCTGGTACTGCGCGTATAAGGCTGATGGCCTTCAGTTGGGATCTGGGATGGTCGAGCGAGACCAGATACCCAGGGAAAAGATGCTGGAGATAGTCTCGGATCTTGAAGAGATGGGTGTGGGCGCTGTCACTTTCAGCGGTGGCGGTGACCCGTTCTACTACAAGCCGCTGTTGGAGACGGTAAAGCGATTGGCCGATGGCCCGATTCGTTTTGCCAGTTTGACCAATGGGGCACGTCTTTCGGGCGAGTTGGCTAGCATCTTCGCCCATCATGGCACTTGGCTTCGGGTATCACTCGATGGGTGGGATGATGCCAGCTACGCCAAGTATCGGGGCATTCGGGTGGGTGAATATACCAAGTTAATGGAAAATCTGGCGGCCTTTAAGCGTTTGGGGGGAAGTTGTTATCTGGGCATCAGCCTGATCGTGGATCGTGACAATGCTGAACATGTTGAGGACAGCGTGAAACGACTTCAAGATATCGGGGTGGATAGCGTCAAGATATCTCCCTGCATTACCAGCAACGATGGAAAAGAAAGCAATCAATACCATCAGCCATTTTTTTCAACGGTTCGCGCGCAGCTCGATCGATTGCAGGCGGCGACATCCGATCGGTCTTTCGAGCTTTTTGATGCTTATCATGAGCTCGATGAGAAATTCGACAAGTCTTATAGCTGGTGCCCTTATCTTCAGGTGTTATGTGTCATCGGGGCAGACCTGAAAGTCTATTCGTGTCAGGACAAGGCCTATACGCCAGAGGGTCTGCTGGGTTCAATTGAGCACCAGAGTTTTTCTGATATGTGGCTTACGGGGAAAGACAAGTTCTACCACATTAATCCGCAGCGCGATTGTGCCCACCATTGTGTGGCCAACAAGAAAAATCTGATGCTAAGCGAGCTTTTTGCAGCCGATCTAGATCACTCGTTTTTTGTATAAAAGGCTGATCTTGAGTCAAGGGTGGGAGGTTAGAATTACTCTCTTACTCGCTTCTTCGTAGATAGCTACATGACAATAAACCTCTGGAGATTGCTGGTGCCTGTGCTGGCAATGGGTGCAGTAATTCTGGCTTCGAATAAACTGGTGCAGCACCCAGTGCAGGGGGGCTTTCTAGGGATTGATCTGGCAGGTATTCTGACCTGGGGAGCTTTTACCTATCCGATTGCTTTTCTGGTCACTGATACCACCAACCGCCTTTTTGGTATGGGTCCGGCCCGGCGGGTAGTGCTAGTCGGCTTTGCCTTTGGCGTTGCCCTGACGCTGATCGCGGCTCTTGGAATTGCGG
>JABINT010000182.1 GCA_018698075.1 Acidiferrobacteraceae bacterium | reverse complement strand
CTTTATTCTTCTTACACACTTGGTGCACATGGTGCGATCGCAGCGATCCTAGCGGCGGCCCCCGGACCCAGCGTTGCACTTTGGCAAGCTACAGTTGCACGTGAGTCCGATAAGGCCCTTGACCTACATGAACGACTGCTTAGGCTATGGAATGCGATCAATGGTGACAACCTGCCGGCTTGCACTAAATATGCTCAAACTCTTCAGCAAATACCCGCAGGCCTGCCCCGAAAACCGATGACGGTACCCCAGGCATCACAGCAATTGGCGATTCGGTCAGCACTTGAAGAATTACATCTAATTTGATTTTGCTGCACCGGCGAACTAGATAACAACATCGGTGAAAGCTAAGATCCCCTTAGCGAGCCTGGGCTCACAATCAAAGTCGGGCAGCGGTTAGGCGGCCGCCTTATCTTGCCCGGCTATTACCTGCCAAAATGCTAATGTCAGCAATCACACGCGTCAACAGCATAACCGCAAGCTTCGATTACGACTTAGACCAGATTTTCTGCTGGGGGCAGCCGCTCTGGGCGCTGTCCAGTCGCTAGCCTGATGTGATGAAAGCAGCCAGTTTCCGGATTGGCACAGGCGCGGGATTTTCTGCCGACCGCCTGGATCCCGCTGTCGACCTGGCTAGAAGGGGCGACCTCGATGCCATCGTATTTGAGTGTCTCGGTGAGCGAACCCTTGCCTCGGGACTTCTCGACAAACGATCTGACTCCGCTCTGGGTTACAACAGGCTTTTGGAAACCCGTATGCGTGCTGTCCTGCCTTTGTGTCGCGCAGGCAACACCTGCCTCATCACAAACATGGGCGCGGCAAACCCTCTGGCTGCTGGCAAAGTGGTCGTCGATGTTGCGCGAGAACTCGGCTTGCAGGGACTGCGGGTGGCCGTTGTTACAGGAGATGACGCCACACACCTACTGGATAAAGATACCCACCTGATCGAGCCAAACTGCGCTCTCAAAGACTTCGAGCCCCACATGATTGGCGCCAATGCCTATCTCGGTACCGAGGGAATTGTGGCGGCTCTAAAACAAAAGGCCAACGTTGTGATCACAGGGCGTGTGGCCGACCCATCTCTTTTTCTCGCCCCCCTTCAGCACTTTTTCCAGTGGGAATATGACGACTGGGCACGCGTAGGGGCAGGCACGATGATAGGCCATGTGATGGAATGCGCCGCTCAGGTCACTGGTGGCTATTTTGCTGACCCCGGCTACAAAAACGTTGAAGAACTTGCGTTTGTCGGGTTTCCTATTGCCGAAGTCCAGCATAATGGCACCGCGGTCATCACCAAACTGCCCGACACTGGAGGCTGTGTCGACCCACGCACCGTGAAGGAGCAATTGCTCTACGAGATCCATGACCCTGCGCACTATCTTACGCCAGACGTCACTGCTGACTTTTCTTCGGCCCGTGTTGATTCAGCCGGCAAAGATCGTGTTTCAATCTCGGGGGCGCATGGCCGTGAACGACCGCAGGAACTCAAAGTCACCGTTGCATTTGCGGGCGGTTTCGTCGGAGAAGCCGAAATCTCCTATGCCGGCCCTGGGGCTCAGCGGCGGGCCCGTATGGCGGGTGAGATCGTAGCTGAGCGCCTGAGCCAGGTCCACGGTGTGCAGACAACGCCACGGCTTGATCTGATTGGCGTGTCATCTTTGCACGGTACTGCAGGCCAAACCACGACGGATTCCCAGGATGTTCGCTTGCGCTGCGCCATGCGAACGCCAGCTCGCAAAGAAGCTGAGACCCTGTTGTGGGAGGTCGAGTCCCTGCTCTGTTGTGGTCCAGCCGGTGGGGGAGGATACCGCGGCTACGTCCGGCCCAGCATCTTGACCTACTCGACCTTGATCGATCGAGGCCGAATCTCCCCCATATTGGACGTGTTCGACGTATGACTCATCGGGTCACACTTAGGAAGATCGCTCATGCCCGAGCAGGCGACAAGGGCAACCGGTCGAATGTATCGGTATTCGCTTACGACCCTAAACACTATCCTGTTTTAGTTGACCAGATTACGCCCGAGCGGCTACAGCAAACTTTTGGGGCTTTATTTACAGGCCAGATCCAGCGTTATCTTCTGCCCCAGCTACATGGGCTCAACCTGGTGCTTGACGAAGCCCTGGAAGGCGGGGTGAATGAATCGCTTAACCTGGACAGCCACGGAAAATCCTGGGGCTTTCTCATCCTTGGCCTTGAGGTTGATCTCCCTTGAATCGGCGTAGGTCACGAGTCAGGTTGATGGCTTTGATGCGAGCGCCTGGCCGCGCAGCAGATGCAGCGGGTGAATTCTTCTGATCGGCTTGCACAGATACCGTATTCACGGTCAAATAGGTTCGATGGCAACACAAAATTTTGCTAAGGAGAGATAGATCATGCGTCTTGAGAACAAAATTGCCCTCGTCACCGCAGCAGCGTCAGGCATGGGCCGAGCCGGCGTGATTCGATTTGCGGCAGAAGGTGCAAAGATCGTTGCGGTGGACATCGACCAGAAAGCGCTTGACTCGGTTGTTAAGGAGATTACACAGGCCGGGCATGAAGCGATTGGGTTGTGCGCAGACTTATCCGATGATCAGGAATGCACCCGCATTATTACCCAGGCCGTGGCGCAATTTGGCGGCATCGATTTACTCTGGAACCATGTGGGGCACCCTGGATTTTCTAAAGTCGAGGACATCGAGCCCGAAAATTACGCAATCACAATGGATCTGAACATTCGATCGGTCTTTATGACCACGGGCGCAGCCATCCCGCAGATGCGTGCCCGCGGTGGGGGCAGCATACTTTTCACCTCCTCTATTGCCGGCCTCATTGGATCCCCATTCAGTCCGCTCTACTCAGCGGCAAAGTGGGGCGTCAATGGTTTCATGGCATCTCTCGCGGGGCGCCTTGCAGTAGACAATATTCGTGTCAACAGTGTCTGCCCCGGCGTTATCGATACCCCAATGATGAAAACATTTATGGCTCGGCCCGATCAGGAAACCGATGGCGAGGCCAACCTTGCGATGATGAAATCGATGATTCCGCTTCAGCGTGTCGGCAGACCAGAAGAAGTGGCGAACACTGCTCTGTTCTTGCTTTCAGATGAAGCGTCATATATCACGGGGGTTGCCCTACCCATCGATGGTGGGTTTGTATCCAAGTGATATGAAAGTATTTCGATACGCACAAGCTCTTAGCACACGCTACAGCAATGCTTATTAGTCAGGAAAACCTCCGAGCGGTTGCCGTTGAGATCCTGCTGGCTGCTGGCAGCTCTGGCGATGAACCCGGAATCGTCGCTGATAACCTGGTCCAGGCTAATCTCGCGGGACATGATAGTCACGGTATCGGAATGCTTCCGCGTTATGTTGCATGCGTGAAAACCGGTGAGCTGATTCCTAACCAACATGCTGAAGTTGTCATTGACGAGGGCCCTATTATTACTGTTGATGGCCGGTCAGGATATGGGCAAGTGATCGGACAAGAAGCTATGGATATCGGAATCGAACGTGCGCGATCGCTGGGCGTGTGCACTCTCACCATTCGGCATTCTTTTCACCTGGGGCGTATTGGCGCGTGGGGAGAACGTTGCGCACAAGCCGGCTTAGTGTCGATCCACCACGTCAACGCGATCGGGCACACCGGAAACGCGGCGCCTTACCGTGGCTCTGATGCGCGCTACACAACCAATCCTTACTGTTGCGCCATACCAGGCGCTCGTGCAGCAGGGCCTTTAGTGCTCGATATGGCCACTACCGTTATGGCTCATGGAAAGGTACGAGTCGCAAGGAACAAAGGAGAGACACTGCCCGAGGGCGTATTGCTGGATGGCCACGGGCGCCCGACAACAGACCCCGAGGCCTTGTTTTCGGATCCTGTTGGCGCCCTGCGCCCGGTTGGGACCTACAAGGGCTATGGGCTTGCCCTGGTTAACGAGCTGCTCGCCGGAATTTTGAGTGGTGGCGGCACTTGCCGGCCCGAGACTGATCACCAGAACGATACGATTTTGAACAATATGTTCTCGGTCATCCTCGATCCCAACCGATTTGTCGAACCGGAGTTTTTTAAGTCCGAGCTCGATTCCACAGTGACACATGTCACCTCGTCTTTGCCAATGAATCCTGCAGAGCCCGTGCTGATACCAGGGGACCCTGAACGGGAAAACATGGCTCAACGCCAAGCGGAGGGTATTCCGATTGATGAGAACAGCTGGCAACTGGTTGTCGATACAGCAGCATCGGTCGGGCTGGCGAATCAGAAGATTTGTGCCCTCGCCCAGAGTATGATCTGACCTGCGCTATTCTCGCAGCACCAACCCGACTAGACTATCTTCGACCCCGAATTATCAACGACGAGACATCATCGCCCCATGATAGAACTTCATAATCAGGCCCTTGAGCAACTTCGCCGCGGACAGCTCGCGATCGGCGTTGGCCTGCGCCAGGCAAGAACCGTCGATACGGCCAAGGCCATGCGTACTGCCGGCTTTGACTGGCTGTTCATAGACATGGAGCACAATTCCATGGATATCGACACGGCGGTGCAGATCTGTGTCGCAGCCCAGGATGCCGGTATCGCTCCGATCGTCCGAGTACCCGGACCCGAACCCTATCACGCTACGCGGGTACTGGATGGCGGAGCCCAGGGCGTGGTGGTCCCCCACGTGGACGACCCGCAGACCGCAGCGCAAATAGCCTCCAATTGCCGCTACCCCCCGATTGGGCATCGATCCATCACCGGTGCTCTGCCACACCTCGGTTTTGAGGCTCACCCGCTCAAAGACACCACCGAAACGATCAATCGTGAAACCCTGATCGTCGTGATGCTGGAATCTCCCCGGGCAATCGAGAACGCCCAGGCCATTGCCGCAATCAGCGGCATCGATGCACTACTCATCGGCACCAACGATCTTTCGCTTGAGATGGGTATCCCCGGCGAACTGGAACACCCCGATATCGTGGCGGCTTATCAAAGCGTCGTTAGTGCTTGTGATGATCACGGAAAATATGCCGGCATGGGCGGTGTGTACGAACCGGAATTGATGAAGAAATATGTTGCAATAGGTGTGCGGTTAATTCTCGCTGGCAACGATATTACTTTTCTTATGCAAAGTGCCCGCCGGCAAGCCGCAACTGTTCGAGAAATGCTGGGTTGAACGGACTCACCCAACTTGCAAAACCGAACCTGGCATGATTGAGCTCTACACCTGGTCGACCCCAAACGGGCGAAAAATATCTATCGCCCTGGAAGAACTCGGGTGGGACTACACAGTGCATCCGGTGGATATCACACAAGGTGAGCAACGAAATCCCGCGTTTATAGCGCTGTCACCCAACAACAAGATTCCAGCGATTGTCGACACAGAAAACGGACAATCGCTGATGGAATCAGGCGCCATCCTGCTTTATCTGGCTAAAAAGTCGGGTCAATTGATTCCTACGGAAACATCACTCTACTGGGAAACTATTGAATGGTTAATGTGGCAGATGGCTGGGCCCGGACCGATGTTGGGGCAAATTCACCACTTCACGAAATTCAACCCGGGGAAAAGCCCCTATGCGCAAGATCGATACTTGACTGAAGGGCATCGACTCTACAGCGTCCTCGACAAGAAACTGCAAGACCGAGAATTTGTGGTTGGCGAGTATTCGATCGCAGATATTGCGCTTTGGCCCTGGATATCACGATTCGAGTGGCAAACAATCGATATCACTCAATACCCGAATGTGACCCGATGGTATCTGTCGATTGCTTCGCGGCCTGCGGTGCAGCGCGGCTATCACGTACCTAGGAGAGTCAACGACATTCCGCTGCCAAGTTCCACGCAGTGATCCACAAGGTCTCGACGTACCACCCCACCCGTTCATTTTCGCTATGAAAATCACGGCGATTCAGACGCTCCGGCTCGATGAATTTTCCAATATTCTATGGGTCAAAGTCCACACCGATGAAGGGTTCAGCGGCCTCGGCGAGACCTTTTTTGGGGCCAAGGCGGTGGAAGCCTTCATCCACGAGACCGCCGCTCCAAAATTAATTGGACGAGACCCGCTACAGATCGAACGAATCGCTCTGGATCTTGTGCCATACGTGGGCTTTTCGGGTACTGGTGTCGAAACCCGCGGACGTTCGGCAATCGATGTTGCCCTTTGGGATCTTTTCGGGAAAGCGGTTGGGCAACCTGTGTTTCAGTTGCTCGGGGGCTTAGCTCGGGACAAGATCCGCACCTACAACACTTGTGCCGGTTATCGATACGTACGAAATCGCCCGGACTGGGACACATCTGATTGGGGCCTTGACGGTTCTCCTGAAGGGCCTTACGAGGATCTTGACGCTTTCATTAATCGGGCTGACGAGTTAGCCCTCAGCTTGATCGAACAAGGCATTACTGGAATGAAAATCTGGCCATTCGACCACGCAGCCAAAAGCAGCGATGGCTACTACATTTCAAACGAATCGCTGGACCGATGTCTTGATCCCTTTAGAAAGATCCGGCAAGCAGTAGGCGAGAAGATGGATATCATGGTCGAACTCCATTCTCTTTGGCGGCTTCCGGCCGCGCTGCAGATCGCCAAGGCACTCGAGCCATTCAACCCCTACTGGTACGAAGATCCTGTCCGAATGGACAGTCTTCCAGCGCTGGCGCATTTCGCTAAAGCCACACGGGTGCCCGTTTGCGCCAGCGAAACAATTGCAGGGCGATCGGGTTACCGCGACTTGATTGAAAGTGGTGCACCCGCCATCCTGATGCCAGACATCGTCTGGTGCGGCGGACTGACTGAAGCAAAGAAAATCGCAACTCTCGGTGAAACCTATCATCTCCCGGTTGCACCGCATGACTGCACCGGGCCGGTGGCATTCATGGCCGCAGTGCATCTGTCGATGAATATAACGAACGCCTTGATCCAGGAATCAGTCCGGGCGTTCTACGACGGCTGGTATCAGGAACTGGTCACCGTCATACCCACAATCGAGAATGGCTGGATTCTGCCGCCCTCTGGCCCGGGCCTTGGCACTGAGCTTCTACCCGGACTTGAAAACCGACCGGATGCTACCTCTATCATTACCGACCGGCCCTGATTCTCCCGTCCACCCCGGGATGCTTTCGTCTGTCAGCCAACCGGTAGCGGTCACCACCGTCGCTCTTTCTGAAAGGGCCCAAACTTGGCGCACTAAACTCCCTCAAACCCAATAAAGGATGCAAATGGTGAAAGATTCTCTCGACCCTGTTTTGTTTACGCCGCTTCAACTGCGCCAGCTGGAGATCCAGAACCGGGTGATGGTTTCGCCGATGTGCCAATACTCGGCAACCGAGGGTTCTCCTGGGCCCTGGCATCATATGCATCTTGGGCAATTCGCAGCATCTGGAGTCGGATTATTGTGTATTGAAATGACCAACATTGAAGCCGCCGGCCGAATCACTCCCTACTGTATGGGGCTTTACAGCGACGACAATGAATCTGCCTTGCGGCAGGTCGTTAATTTTTGCAAAGACGTTGCTGACACTCCGATCGCCCTGCAACTTGCCCACGCTGGGCGCAAAGCGTCTTCTGCCCGCCCGTGGGAAGGAAGAAAGTCGATTCTACCCAGCGACGGCGGCTGGGAAGTCGTTGCCCCATCGGCCATTGCACTACAGGACGGCGCCCCTGTGCCACGAGAATTGGGTTCGACAGAAATTGCCGACATGGTGAACAAATTTGCCGATGCCGCTCGCCGCGCAGAACGAATTGGTATTGATGCACTCGAGTTGCACGCAGCCCATGGCTACCTGCTGCACCAATTCCTCTCCCCTATCAGCAATCGAAGAACCGACAACTATGGAGGCTCTTTGGACAATCGTATGCGTTTCGTTCTTGAGGTATTCGAGGCGACACGTGCTGCCTGGCCTGCGACAAAGCCACTGGGCATCCGCCTATCGGCTACCGACTGGATCGACGGCGGATGGGATATGGACCAATCGATTGTTCTTTGCAAGCTGTTGAAGCAGTCCGGTTGCGACTGGATCGACGTGTCCAGCGGAGGTCTCGCCCCGGATCAAGTCGTACCAGTCGGACCCGGGTTTCAGGTCCCCTTGTCTGAACAGATCCGACAGGAAACGGGTATGACCACGATCGCGGTTGGATTGATCACTGAACCCCGTCAGGCAGAAACTATCTTGTCCGAAGGCAAAGCCGACATGGTAGCTCTGGGGCGAGGCATGTTATACAACCCGCGCTGGGTCTGGCACGCCGCGGACCAACTCGGAGCGCAAATTAAGTATCCACAACAATACCAGCGTTGCCGGCCATCTCAAGATGATGATATCTTCGGCGAACGCGATGCAGCATCTACACGCTGATCCGGCGCTTTACTGCCGGATCAGGTGATTGCGACTGCTAGCGCGGCAGTGGCAGTGTTGTCTTGTAGCAGACCTGCTTCAACGAGAAACTTGATTTGATGCTCGCGATTCCTTTAATTCGAGTCAGATGCTGTAACAAGAAATGTTCATAAGCTTCAAGATCTGGCACCACGACTCTCAGTAAATAATCAAATTCTCCTGTCATCAAATAACATTCCATCACCTCCGGTCGCTCAGCGACCGCTTTCTCAAATACCTCTAACGCCTTCTCGATTTGCTTTTCCAGCGTCACGGTGGCGAACACGTTGATTGGGAGTCCCACAGACTTTGCACTGACCAACGCCACATACTGTTGAATCACACCCGCATCCTCCAAGGCTCTGACTCTGCGCCAACAGGGCGATGGAGAAAGGCCGACACGCTGGGCGAGATCCGAATTTGATATCCGCGCTTGTTCCTGGAGAATCTTCAAGATTCCAAGATCTTTCTTGTCCCATTCGCGTTCTAGCATAATTGTCCAGAAAATTGATGTTTTATGATCAAATATTTCGTTATTAATAATTTTACTACATAAATTGGAAACCTATTCCCAGCCCGAAGCAATAATATAGTGAGATGAAGTGCCGTCTTGTTCATTGTCCCCAATTCTGACTCATGCCCAACATTCACTTCGACCCCAATGATGCAGTGCCGCATTTGCAGACAACGCAGGATCGATTGGTTTTTCTTCAGGCGTTGGAACGCAAGATTCTGTGGCTGTCGACCTGGATCATCCACCACGCCAATCATCTCCGGCCAAACGATGGTCAACTGAAGGTCGGCGGCCATCAGGCTTCTTGCGCTTCAATGGTTACCCTGATGGCTGCGCTTTATTTTTCTGCCCTTCGCCGTGAAGACCGAGTTGCGGTAAAGCCCCATGGTAGTCCCGTTTTTCATGCTATCCAGTATGTTCTTGGCAAACAAAGCCGACAACATCTGGAGCGATTTCGGGCCCTTGGTGGCGCTCAAGCTTATCCGTCACGAACCAAGGATGCGGACGATGTGGATTTTTCTACTGGATCTGTGGGCCTCGGCGTGGCAATGACCAGCTTCGCGTCACTGATGCAAACATATGTCGAAACTCATAACTGGAAAATAGCAAAGGGCCGAATGGTGGCCGTGGTAGGAGACGCCGAACTCGACGAAGGCAACATCTACGAAGCACTGCTTGAGGGCTGGAAGCACGATCTGGAGAATGTCTGGTGGGTGATCGACTACAACCGGCAAAGCCTGGATTCTGTAATTTCCGACCGGCTGTTGAATCGCTTCAGTCGCCTCTTTACCAGCATGGGATGGAAAGTCACGACCATAAAGTATGGGAAACGACTTCGAGAAGCGTTCGATAGGAAGGGTGGTGAGGCTTTACGACAATGGATCGATGCCTGCCCAAACTCGAAATATTCAGCGCTTGTCTATAAGGGTGCTACAGCATGGCGACAACCGCTACTTGATGACATTGGCGCGAGATCCGGCGCGGCATCGCTGATTGGCGAATACAACGACTCGGAACTTTTTTCGTTGATGACTGATCTTGGAGGCCACTGCATGGAGACCGTGCTGGAGGCATTCGAGGCAGTTGAGGATGAACAGCCCACCTGTTTTTTTGCCTATACCATCAAGGGCTACGGACTGCCCCTCGCGGGCCACAAAGACAACCATTCCGGGCTGCTGAATTCTGAAGAAATTCAGACTCTTAAGCAGGCGCATCACATCCCGGATGGCCAGGAATGGGCGCCGCTTGCCGGAATCGACATCCCGACTGACGAGTTGCAAACATTCATTCAGGATGTTTCCCTAAAGTTGGCTGGGCCGCGACGACACCGGTCGAGCGAGGTCGCCGTTCCCGATCGACTGGATCCCCCGATAGCTGAGCACCTGTCGACACAGGCAGCCTTTGGGCGAATTCTGAACGGCATTGCCAGAGCCAGCAACGACCTTGCTGATCGAATCGTCACGGTATCACCGGATGTCACGATATCGACCAACCTCAGCGGCTGGGTCAATCGACGGGGACTGTTTCACCCCAAGGCCCGCAAAGACCCTTTGCCACTGCAGGATATCGGTTCCCTGCACCGCTGGCCTCCATCCCCGACGGGCCAACATATCGAGCTGGGTATTGCCGAGAACAATCTTTTTTTACTGCTCGCTGCAGCTGGGCTCTCCCACTCCCTCTTCGGGCAACGCCTCTTTCCGATTGGCACGATTTACGATCCCTTTATCGAACGAGGCCTCGACGCACTGAACTATGCGTGTTATCAGGACGCCCGATTCATTCTGGTGGCCACACCATCCGGAATTTCGTTATCACCGGAAGGTGGCGCCCATCAGTCTATTGGGACCCCCCTCATTGGCATGTCAAAACCCGGATTAAGCTCTTTCGAGCCCACTTATGCCGACGAGTTGGCTGCGATTCTGTGCTGGAGCTTCGAGCATCTTCAGCGCGAGGATAACGGCGAGCCGAATCAAGATCTCCTCAATGATCAAAGCGGCGGCTCTGTTTATCTGCGCCTGACCACTCGCCGTATTACCCAATTGCAACGTCAGATCGATCCCGACCTCCGGACGGCTGTCATTGAAGGTGGCTACTGGTTGCGGGCGCCGGGCCCAGACTCGACGCTCGCGATTGCCTATACCGGTGCAGTAGGCCCAGAAGCATTGAGCGCATACACAAAGGTCGCCGAACAGAATCCGGGAGTTGGTTTACTTGCGGTCACCTCGCCTGATCGCCTTTATCGCGCTTGGCTTGCTGCGCAACGCCAGCGTCAAGCGGGTAACGGCAGCACGGCAGCGCCAGTGGAACGCCTCCTTTCACCGCTCAGAGATTCTGGCCGAATCGTGACGGTCGTTGATGGTCATCCTTCCATCTTGAGTTGGCTTGGCGCAGTCCATGGCCATCCAGTGCGGCCGCTCGGCGTTGAACGATATGGCGAATCGGGCACCCTGTCCGAGCTATACAAGGCATATCATTTAGATTCTGAATCGATCATTGCAGCCTGTGCCGAGATACCTTAATCGGCGGTAATCCACTGACAACCGCGAGCACCAACGATCAACCGCTATGCCTGCGGCGTTACAGACGACACGGCTGGAGGGAGTAACACAAGTGATCGCGGCTCCGGTGCCAGCGACAGAGCCCTCGATCGATCCATTAATATCTGGGCATATTGAAATTCAACGGTGATCCACTACCCGTTAGTCTAAAAGCAACACTTCGCACCCAAGTGTCTGTCGAAGAATGGAATCTACGGATAGAACTTGCGACCGCCTATCGTCTGACCGACCGCTTTGGCTGGTGTGAATTAATCTAGGGTCACCTGGCCACGAAGACACCAGGAAAGACTACCCCTTCTTACCTTACCTCACTTCACTTCTTTACCCTGACTGGCGGG
>JABINT010000106.1 GCA_018698075.1 Acidiferrobacteraceae bacterium | reverse complement strand
CGATACCAGCTCGGTCACTCAAAGTCTTACAGGAGATTGTCAGTCCGCTGACCGCGCAGCCGGCCGCGATGACCCGCTGGTCAGAGATCACCAGCGTTCGGTTTCGTTCGCTGTCTTCAAGGCCGCGCAGCAGTTTGGGCAACAACTCGGGGCCGATGCCACAGGCGTCACCCTGAACGATGCCGATAAAGGGCTGCCCGCTACTCACTCTGTGCGGCGATACGGCAGATCGAACATCGCTGGCGAGAAGGCACTGAGCACGTTCAAGAAAAACACAGTGCAGTGAGATCGCCGACCTTTTTGTCGAGAACGCCAGCGTCACGAGCCGTCTTGAGGATTGCATGCCAGGCCGTCTCGGGCAGTTGAAGGCCGCCGGCAGGGAGAGCAAAATCGGCTACATCAGCGCAATAACTGGCCGCCTGGGCCAGGCCAAATGCATCGAACGGTACGGGTTTCATAAGGTCTTCCGGGTTGGTCGATCCCGCAGGATCAGATAGTGAGCATTTCCAATTAGGCCCCGGCTGAGGCCAGTCGCACCAGGTCTTCACGTGCTCTCAGTCGATCGTCGAGACTGCCAAAAGCGTTCATGTAGTGGCCCGTATAACCGGTGTCCTCGATCAGCCTGAACATCTCATCAAAGTCGATAATACCCTCGCCGGGGTACATGTGGAGCTCGTACTCTCCGTTGTTGTCCGCAAGCCGAACCTCACCGAGCCGTTCCGTTGGCATGGCTTTAAGGAAGCCGGCAATGCCTTCGGGCACCAGGGTCGCATGATTGACCGTGAACGCCCAGCCCAGGGCCGCAGACTGGATGGCATTGAAATAGAGCAGGCACTCGTCGACGGTGTGCGCAAGGTAGTGGACTTCCGCCGTTTCCGGCTCCCAGTTAAGGTTCTCCAGCAGGATCTTTACCCCTTTGCTTTGGGCGTAATCGGTGATTCGCCGCAGCCGCTCCAGGCTGACCTCAATACGACGATCCCGATCGGCAGTGAAATGGTAGCCGGCATGCACCACAACCCACTTGGCGTTGAGCCGTACCGCGGCGTCGATGTAGGCGCGCAGGTAGTCATCCACCGCATCACGGACAAAGGGCGAGAACTCGGCGATATTGACCGCAGAGAGTGTGTGCAGGCCAAGATGGACATCAAGCGTATTGCACATCTCCCGTATTGAGCCAGCCCGTGTTTCATCGAAGCTTTCCAATGCATTTGGCTCGATATCGATCTCACAGTCTATGAACCGGACACCGTTGTCGGCTGCCCAGCGGATGCCGTCCTCGACCGACAGCTTGCAGCCAATGTCGACGCCTATCCGCTGTTTCAGACTTGTGGTTTTGTTCATTAATAACTCCTGTTGGGGCGTAGCGGTGGCCCCAGGGCCGATCACCATGAGGCGGGAGACTGGTCTTGTCAGGTCTGGTGGCCAACCTGGAAGTCGTTGCCGGCCCGGTCCGTCCCACGCAGCAACCACAACGGGCGACTGGCGAAATTGACCAGGTACCCGGCGCCGGTGGTAGTGGCGTACAGCGTCCGATTGAAATGACTGGTTGCGGGCATATAGCGTATGGCCACGCCGGCGCGACGTTTGCCCGAGGTGTTGCGGTTGGAACCGTGGATCATATAGACGTCATGAAGTGAAAACTCGCCCGGCTCAAGTTCAATGTCTACGACGCTATCCAGGCTGGCAGCCGGATCATCGACCTGCCGATTGAGCACCAGGTTTTCGCGGTCCGACCGGGTGTGCCTAAAGCTGTGCTGTCCGGTATGCGACCCAGGCACCACGCGCAGGCAGCCGTTCTCGACGGTGCTTTCGTCGATGGCGACCCAGGCGGTACAGGTGGCCAACGGCTGAATAGGCCAGTAGTGGCCATCCTGGTGCATCGGCACCTCCATGCCGTCAGTCGCCGGCTTGCAGAACACCTGGCAGCCCCAGAGGACGATATCAGGCCCGATCAGTTGCTCGACGAGGTCTAGAATTCGCGGATCCTTTGCCAGTTCCAACCAGGCGCTGTGGCCGTGCACGCCTTCGTCGTTCCTGCGGTCGATGTGCACGCTCACCAGTTGCTCGGGTCGAATCCCAGGGTTGGACCCGATCGTCTCCTCCAGCGCGCCCCGTAACTGGGTCATCGTCTTGGTGGGTAGTTTCGTTTTCGGCACGATATAGCCATTCCGCCGATAGCACTGAATATCGATTTCGCTCAACAATTCAGTCATCGTATATTCCTCGTGCATTGATGATCAGTGGTTGGATCCGTCGCGCGTCGCTAAAACTGGGCACAGCCCGGCTACCCAATCCAGATAGGATACCTCGTTGTCGGTCACGCTTACCAGTCATTGCACAGGTCGCGAAGTTTGACGAACACCGTCTTCAAAGAATAGAGTTTTGCTTTTGCCAGTATTTGGTATAGCGACTGCGGGCGCACTCCCCTGTTCCAAAAGCGTAGCGCCCATCATTTGTAGCACCGATAAACTGAGGTAGACTCCGCCCTTCGCCCTTCGCCCACCCTCGCGAGCGGTCATAAAGGGTAATAAAGGCCTTGCTGGTTCCAAACAGCCGCTCGAGCCCTCGGCGTTTTCCAAACTAAAAAATAGACAAGGACATTCTCAGACATGACCCGCCTGACCGATCCCCTCACATTTAGCCACGGGCCTGCCATGAAGAACCGCTTCATGCTGGCGCCGCTTACCAACCAACAAAGCTATGAAGACGGCCGGGTTTCACAAGAGGAGTTTGACTGGCTCACCATGCGCGCCCAAGGCGGTTTCGGATTAACCATGACCTGCGCGTCACACGTGCAGGCGATCGGAAAAGGGTTTCCCGGCCAGATGGGGATCTGGTCTGACGAGCACATTGCGGGATTGACGCGCCTG
>JABINT010000080.1 GCA_018698075.1 Acidiferrobacteraceae bacterium | reverse complement strand
CATGCCCCGGCTCACACAAGGCATTTCAGGCAGGCCACACGAGCGGGTAGCGCTCGCTATCCAGTGGGTCTCCATCGCGGTGTGCGCTCGAGCGCAGGTTCTCATTCGTGCCCACACGTGTATCGTAAACCACATCATCGCCGGTGTAGCGCACAGCATATCCGCGTCTACGTTGGTCGCGCCTGAGATTACCACCCGAGCCATGCACCGTAAGGCCATGAAAAACATAAACATCGCCAGGCTCTAGATCCCAACTGACCAGCTCGTAATCTTCACGCTGCGCTTCGATGTCGGGCATCGGTTCGTAATTGGAGTTAATCTCGTAACTATCCTGCCCCACCGTCTCACCAAAAGCCTGCGGCTGAAACCAGCGGCCCCAACGATGAGACCCGGACACAAACTCAAGGGCACCCGAATCGACCGTTACCGGATCAAGTGCGATCCAAAAAGACAGCACCTGCCAGCCCCGCATCGCCCAGTAAGGCTGGTCGTTGTGCCATCGGGTTCGGTTTGGTGTGCCAGGCTCTTTGGCGAACAACTGGTCATATAACAGGTTGACCTTTTTCGAATCCAAAAGTTGCGCGGCAAGCCCTGGCAGTAAAGATTGAAAGCAGAACGCACGAAACCTTTCGTCGTGCTCCCACAGACGCAAGTTACCATGAAAGCGGCCCTCGCCATTGTCAGATTGATATCCATGAAAGAAAGGGCCCGGAGAATTGATATCGGTTTCAATCGCCTCGGCCAGGATCTTGAGCCACTGTTGACTTACACACTGGCGAATCACTGCCACACCATCGGCATGGAATTGAGAAATCAACTCTAAAGACAGGCGATTGGGTGGTGTCATAGCAAACGTTCTTCAAAGATCACGTGAGGGTCCCATCTTGGTTCACCCGGCCATTATGTTACATACTCCCACGCGGGCGAAGGCTGGCACCAACCACAACACAAGGAAATCTGAAGATGCGCTATCAACCGTTAGGACGCACTGGCATCGAGGTATCGGCGATATGCCTGGGCACCATGACCTGGGGCGAGCAGAATACGCCAAAGGAAGGCTTCGCGCAGATGGATCACGCCCTTGCCGGCGGTATCAATTTCTTCGATACAGCAGAGATGTACCCGGTGGACGTTCGCGCTGAAACCTATGGCCATACCGAGGTCATCATCGGAGACTGGCTGACTGAACGGCGCTGTCGCGATCAGATTATCCTTGCGAGCAAGGTCTGTGGCCCAGGGCAGAGTCATATCCGTGGGGGCGACTGCCGCTTTACCCGGGAAACCATTCATACCGCGTGTGAGGGTAGCCTGAAGCGCCTGCGTACCGACTATATCGATCTGTACCAGCTGCACTGGCCGGACCGGGGCTGGACCGATTTTAAAGATCTGGGACAAACTCAAATCATTGAGGACGCGGGCTCTGACCGCGAGGAAACGGTGGCTGCTCTTGACGAACTGATCCAGGCCGGAAAGATCCGAGCCTGGGGCATCTCTAATGAAAGTGCCTGGGGAGTTATGGACTTTGTTGCCCGGGCTGATACGGGTCGAGTGTCACGCCCTGCCAGCATCCAGAATGCCTACAGCCTTCTTAACCGCAAGTTTGAGTTTGCCCTTGCCGAAATTGCCTTACGAGAACACGTTGGCCTGCTTGCCTATGCGCCTATCGCAGCAGGCGTGCTGAGCGGGAAGTATCTTGACGGCGCTCGCCCGCCTGGCGCTCGTAACACGCTATGGCCTTCCAACACCCGCTATTTCAGTAACCAGGCCCAATCTGCCACCAGAGCTTATGTGCAACTCGCCGGCGAATTGGGACTGTCACCCGAGGTGCTCGCCCATGCTTTCGTTTTGAGCCGACCGTTTTTAACCGCCTCGATTGTCGGGGCTACCCGGATAGAACATCTGGACCAGGCCTTCGCTGCACTGGACTACACGATATCCGATGAACTCGTCTCGCGTCTGGAGGAGCTGCACCGTGAATACCTGGTGCCGGCACCCTAAGACATTCCCTATACCCAAGGAGCAAAAGAAATTGTCATGGCTAAACCGCTGACCCAGGCGCCGCAGGTGTCATCGCGCACCTTTTTGAATTTTCCCCTCGCTCTGGATCTTGATAATCTTGAAGCAGACATCGCTATTCTCGGTATTCCCTATGGCCTGCCCTATCGGCCACACGAGATGGCCAATGACCAGAGCCGGGCGCCAGACGCTATCCGCCAGGGTCCAAGCTATGTTCCCTACACCCTGTCCAGTTACGACTGGGACCTCGATGGATACCTGCTCGATGGCCGTGATATCACTGTGGTCGACTGCGGTAACGTGACGGCTGACCTCAACGATCACCAGGAACACTACCGCCGCGCGGAGCAGGCCGCCCGAAAGATTCTATCGACGGGCACAACCCTGATAGCCCTGGGTGGAGATCACGGGATTCCGATTCCCGTCATGCGTGCCCTTCAGCGCCAGGAGACCATCACACTGGTGCATATCGATGCTCATATAGACTGGCGTGACCAAGTCAATGGCGTACGTGAAGGCTACTCGAGCCCTATCCGGCGGGCTTCAGAGATGGACTGGTTTGGCCCCATCGTGCAGATCGGTATTCGCGCTAATGGCAGCGCTCAAGCAGAAGAAGTGCAAGATGCGCGGGACTACGGCGCAGATATCATTACCGCTTACGAAATGCATGAGATCGGCATGGCAGCCGTGCTGGAGCGCATTCCCGATGGCGGTCCCTATTACTTGACTATTGACGCCGACGGATTGGACCCCACCATCATGCCGGGAGTAATGGCGCAGGCTCCCGGAGGTCTGAACTGGTTACAGGCCCGGCAACTGGTTCATGGCCTGGTCAACAAAGGCCGGGTACTGGGAATGGATCTGGTGGAGATCGCACCCTCTTATGATCATGGGCACATTACGATCACCCACGCAGAACGGTTGATCTGTAATTTTATCGGCGCTTGTGTGCGGGCCGGCTACTACGACTGATGTAAGCAACAGATGCTGTGCTCTTCGCAGTTAGAGTTGAGGCGCCAAAGCCGTTAGCAGATCATCGACTTCAGTCTCAGAAGTATTCCAGGCGGTCACAAAACGCACGGCCTTGCCATCGAGTTCTTCATCGTTGATCTTGATGCCCTGCTGGGCCAGAGTTTTAATCAAAGACCGAGGCATACGCACAAACACCTCATTGGACTGGGTGGGGTATGCAAGCTCAATGCCAGGCAGTGCATCAAGGCCCCGGCTCAAACGCTGAGCCATGGTGTTTGCCTGCCGGGCATTGCGTAGCCAGACATCGTCAGCAAGGTAACCCTCAAACTGCGCCGAGATAAAGCGACTTTTTGAAAGCAGTTGCCCGGCGCGTTTTTGCAAAAATGGAAAATCGCCCACGAGTTCGGGCTTGAAAAAGATCACCACCTCTGCCGCCAGGCAGCCATTTTTGGTACCACCAAAAGACAACACATCGATTCCCGCTTGCCAGGTCATCTGCGCTGGCGTTATCTCAAGCGTCACCAGGGCATTGGCAAACCGCGCGCCATCCATGTGAACCGGCAGCTGGTGTGCGCGTGCAACTGATGTAATCGATTTGATCTCGTCAAGCGGATATACCGTACCTGACTCACAGGCCTGGGTGATGCTTACAGCCGAGGGCTGGGCATGGTGTACGTTGCCCCGGCCGTAAATTGCCTGCTCGAGTGTGTCTGCACTGATCCTGCCATCGACGCCCTTCAGATCTATCAGTTTTGCGCCGCCGGTAAACATCTCCGGTGCACCACATTCATCGGTATTGATGTGGGATAACTCATGGCAGAAGATTTTTCCAAATGACGGCGTCAAAGCAGACAACGCCAGGGCATTGGCAGCGGTCCCAGTCGTCACCGGGAAAGCTGTTACCGGTGTTTCAAATATTTCAGAAAGTCTTGCGTGAAGTCCTGCGGTCCATGGGTCTTCACCGTAGGATGGAGTGGTTCCGGTATTGGCACGCGCTAAGGCCTGCATAACCTCGGAGCAGGCGCAGGAGACGTTATCGGAAGCGAAATTATTCACCGAATTGCCCATGGTAAAACCTTAATTGATAGAGAAAGCTTTTTACCGCTAATCGATGACAATCAGTTCGCGCGCTACGTCACACAGGCGCTCGCCGCCGCTATCGGTCACAATAAAGGGCTCCGATACGGCAACGCCGATTGTCTCCAGCCAGACGCCCGATTGGAAATGAAAGAACATGCCGCTTTGCAGAACGGTTGTGTCACCCGGGCGCAAACTGGCAGTGCGCTCCCCCCAGTCTGGCGGATAATTGACACCGATCGAATACCCCACCCGGCTTTCTTTGCGGTAGCCGTTGCGGTTAAGCACTTTCTGCCATACCGCCTCGACCTCCTCGCAGGTCGCGCCGGGACGGGCCACTTCCAGTGCAGCATCGACCCCTGCAACGATGGTATGGGCCAGTTTGGCGACCTCTGGCGGAGGCGTGCCAAGATGCAGCGTACGCGTCAGCGGCGCCTGATAATGATAACGGGCCCCACCGAGCTCCATCATCACCAGGGTGTCATCAGGCAAGGGATGTTCAGACCAGGTCAGGTGCGGCGTACTGGTGCCCTCACCCACCTGTATCAGCGGGCATAAACTGCTGTAGTTGCCGTACTTGCCCTCAACACCCATCACCTGCGCGTGATAAACCTCGGCAATGATCTCGTATTGCGGAACACCGGGCGCGATTTTTTCGATTGCCCTGTTCATGACAGCGCTTACGATCTGACCTGCTTCACGCATATAAACCAACTCAACGTCTGACTTGATCAGCCGTGCCCAGTTCACCAGTTGCTGCGAATCCGACACGTTGGCATCTGGCAGGCCTTTAACCAGGTGAGCATGTGCACGGGCCGTGTAGTAATGCGCGTCGAGTTCTACTCCAACGCGGGCCGATCCCCAACCCCGCGTGGTAATCAGTTCTGCCAGTTCATCGTAGGGATGCTCGCTCGGATGATGAATTAGCGTTTCGGAAAAATCCGTAATGTTCTCTGGTGGAATATCAGTGGTGATGTGTGCTGCCTTTGCATCCTGGGGACGGCCAAACCAGATTGGACTTGCCTCATCGGTATGAACGAGAACCACCTGGGGGGTGTAAAAAGACCAACTGTCAAAGCCGGTTAACCAGTTCATATTCGCCGGATCCTGGCAGATAATCAGATCAAAACCCTGATCGACCATCCTCTTTTTTGTCTCAACCAGGCGACGATCATATTCTGCTTTGGCAAACGGCTTGGTGTATTGCATGTAGATTTCGTTATGAATAGTGGGCGTTTTGCCAGGTTACGACGATCATTCGACCGTCAGCGCAATCACCGCCAGAAAATCTCCCGACTTGATCAGACACGGAAAATGACGACCCATGAAAATGCCATCTACTTTTGATCGATACTCTACAGGAGCCGAACCGGTTCGCCCGGCATCGTGGATGACGGCAATCAGATCGCCTTCTTTGACTTCGGCGCCAAGGTCGTTACACATCTCTATAAGCCCACAATGCTCAGACGTAATGAAGCACTCTGAGCTCATGGTATCAAGATTCACTGAAGGGCCGCGCTCCGGCTCGCCCGACAGGATGCCGGCATGCATGAGTACGTTTGCAATACCTCGTTTTGCAATCTTCACACTGGTTGCACTCGCCGAGCCTCCACCGCCCAGCTCGGTGCTGACAAAGACTTTGCCCTGGTTCTCTGCAGCCGTGTCATAAAGATGAGTCGCATCGGGCTCGAGCAGCATCAATGTGTAAGGGGCATTAAACGCATCAACGGCGGCGACACAGCGGGCCTGCTGCTCTTTATCATCCAGTATATGGGCCGCGCCAAATGGCAGGAATTCCATCGTCTTGCCACCAGAGTGGATATCGATGACATAGTCCGCCGTTGGCAATAAGGTGCGGGAAAAATAGTCGGCAATAATCTGGGTTATGTTTCCGTTTGGATCTCCGGGGAACACTCGATTCATGTTGCCGCCATCAATGGGTGAGGTCCGTTTGCCGGCTTTGAACGCCGGATAATTCATCGCCGGGATCATGATCACCCGACCGTTCACCGCATCAGCACGCAGTTCATTGGTCATACCCCAAAGTGCTATCGGCCCTTCGTACTCATCGCCATGATTGGCGCCGGTGAGCAAGGCCGTAGGCCCTTCACCATTCTTAACAACGGTAACGGGGATCATGACAGCACCCCAGCCTGAATCATCTCCTGAATAAGGCACTTTCAGAAATCCATGCTGAACGCCGTTAAGATCAAAATCGACTGTGGATTTAATCGGGTTATCTCTCATATTCTTTCCTGCCATGTACTAAGTTGATTACCGCATGCGATTCGATCTGAATGGCCTCGGGACAACAGCCGGTTTCATGCATTATCTTCCTGATGATCAAAAATGGAGGTGTATCCACCTGACCAGTCGGGCGGCATCGGTATGTACAACTCTTCATGATGCGCATAACCTGGCTCCGCTCCGCGGACTATTCTGCCGTAGTGCGAACTGGGATAAGCAGGGGCGGTATAGGGTACAGCGTCTGCCGCGCTGTAGGTAATAACCAGTGCCGGCCGACCCCATTGGCTGTGATTTTGCCCGGAGCCATGAATCGTACGACTGTGATGCACAGACACCGTTCCTGCATCCCCGGTAATCTCAAGAGGTGGGTTCAGACCCGCATTTTGAATATCGCTATCTTTGATTGCACCAGTCCATTCCCGCCGATCATCGTAATGCTCAAAAATCTGTCCCTGGTGACTGCCGGGAACCACCTGAAGCGGCCCTTGATTGGAAGACACGTCCTCAAGAAACACCAGAAACTGCATAGCGCCACTGTGCGTATGTGGATAGAACGCTATGTCCTGGTGCCATTTGGCTGCAGCGCCCCCGCCCGCCCATTTGAAATTGAGCATCAGATCACGAAAACGGACATTGGGCCCCAGTAAATCTGCAGCAATATCGGGAATTATGGAATCTTTGCAGATATCCCAAAATACCGGATCAATATCATCCAGATAAGCAGCTCGACGCAATCTGGGGTTATCTGCGCAATGGCCTTTCTCCAGATCGATCTCCCTTGAGGACTCTGTCAGCTGGCGGGTTGTCTCAACGATACTGTTCGCGGCTGTACGCAAGGTGGCTAGTTCGTTATGCCCAATCAGAGACGGGAACACCAGATAACCTTTCTCATAATAAAACTCGCGCTGGGTTTGTTTCAAAAACACTGGCGCCTCGGCATAGATATCCTTAAGTTTCATTAATACTTTCTAACGGGTTGGGTTGGAGAAGACGGCTTCGTATTCGTTGCGCCCGCAAAGATCAATACCGCGCATCAGGTACAACGGCAACCGCTGAAGGCGTTTTAGCCGACTATCGTCCACTGATCGATACGGGTTTGATTGATGCCGCTTTTTCTCTATGTCCCGGTCATAGTAGGAGCTTGTCGGCATGAAACGAAGAGTCATACCACGGCGTGGCCGATCCGATTGATTAGGCTCTGAGCCATGCACCAGGTACACATCATGCAAGGAAATCTGCCCCGCTTTCATGATCATATCTACCGCTTTGGACTCATCGAACTCACTTGGGAGCAACTCCTGATTGAGTGCAAGCCCTGGTGAATCATTAACCTGGTGGCGCCTAAGATTCTTCTCCTTGTGTGAGCCCGGGATGACCCGCAAGCAGCCATTTTCAGGAGTCGAGTCATCTATCGCCATCCATGCCGTGCAGGTGGCCAGCGGTCGCATCGCCCAATATTGGCCGTCCTGATGCCAGGGTGTTGTCGTGCCAATCTTGGCCGGCTTTGCAAAAAAGCTTGAATTCCATAATGCGAAGTTACTGCCAAGGATCTGGCCCACCATGTTAAGAATATTTTCGTCACGTGCGAATTTGATAAAGCTTTCGTCGAACGGCAGCAGTGCCGAACAATAGTCCGAGAACTGTGGATATTTCGCAATAAGCCGACTATGTGTTGCGCGGATAGCCTCCAGAGTGCCTTGGCTCAAGCGATAATCCAGCACCACGAACCCGTTTTCATGGTACTCGGCCACTTGGGCATCCGTTAGTTGAGTCGCTATCACCTGGCTGTTCTCTCGCTAAAAGCAGTTTTCCAGACTATTCCAGATCCATGGTCAACAACTTACCATAGCCCGGTACCGGATCCTGATAACCCGCGACCCGAATCGACTCCCAGAACAAGGCCTGGTTGGCAGAAATAACAGGCTTATTCAAAGTCTTTTCAATCTGTTCGATTACATCAACTGCACGAATGGCGGTACAGGAAATAAAAAGCGCATCAGCGTCGGCACGGTCGGCCTCCAATGCGGCATTCACAATAGTCTCAGGCGGGATACGAGCCATATCGTTGTCATTGGCAAAAAGAAAACTCGTGGTTGAGATAACTTGTGGGCCATGCTGCTCGATATAGCCCACCAGCGTCTCGTTGACATCATCGGTATACGGAGTCAGCACCGCAATGCGGTGCGCATCCAGTTGTTTGAGCGCTCTAAGCCCAGCCGTAATTGGCGTCACCACGGGTATACCTGGCCGCGCCTTGTGAATGCTGTCCGCAACCGCTTCATACCCCATGGCTGTGGTGCCTGAAGTGCAGCAATAGCTAACCACATCTAGACGGCCATCCGGAATAATCAATGACGTGGCATCAGCCAATCTGGGGCCCATGGTTTTCAGGTTTTCTACAGTGCAGGGGTTTACATTGAGCACCCTTGAGACAAAAACCGCCACATCGTCGCAGGGGCGCATATTGACAAAATCACGCTCAACCACGTAATCGCTTGCCAAGGCAATTAAGCCGATACGGTGCCTACCGGGGCCGTCATCCAAAGTGGTATCTGCTTGAACCGGGGTCGCGCTGAAGACCGGTCTGGCGTCAATAGATTGGATTGAACTCATCTATGCAAATCTCCCTTCGAGCTTTTCAATATTGTCATCGTGCCCAGCATAGGCCGGACGTTAGTCCAGTACCTGGGCAAGATTCTCGCATAGGTCCTCGGCGTCTTCTAACCCGACCAAGACCCGATATACGCCGTCCCCGGCAAAATCACGATAGGCTTGCAACTGCTTGCTAGAGAGTCGGTAACTGGATGACATCAGGTCATCCGCGTCCATCCAGCAGACCAAGCTTCGGTGATCCCCCAACGAGACCGCGCAATGGATGACCTGATTACCCATCGCCAGCAACATGGTGCAATGGAGTCTACATCGACCTCGTGATCTCTTAGCGTCCCTCGGGGAGGCGCCCCTAATTTTCTTAGTCAGAAACCGCGATTAACCGCGACCGACAAATGGCATTGTGGTTGCCATCACGTTCATAAACAGCACATTGGCATCCAGCGGCAACTCGGCCATATGCAATACACTGGTGGCCACGTGCGTCACATCCATCAGCGGTTCTGCCATGATGGCGCCGTTAGGCTGGCGCACACCCTCACCCAGAGGTTTTGCCATCTCGGTAGATGCATTGCCGATATCGATCTGACCACAAGCGATGTTATGCGGCCTCCCATCAAGCGCAATGCTGCGGGTCAGGCCCGACATCGCGTGCTTGCTGACGGTATAGGGGGTGGTGTTGACCCGAGGCATCGAAGCCGAGATCGAGCCGTTGTTGATAATCCGCCCGCCCTTGGGGTCCTGGCTTTTCATCTGCCCAAACGCCCGGCGGGCACAAAGATAAGCACCATGTACGTTGGTGTTCAGCACTGCCTGCCACTCGGCTAACGGCAACTCATCGATGTCGATCGGCCGGGCACCGATACCCGCATTGTTGAAAAGCACGTCAATGCGGCCAAATCGACCGACTGTTGCATCGAACAGACTGTCGACATCTTCCTCACAGCCCACATCCGTTTGCTGGCACAGCGTGCTTTGCGAATCGGCGCCAGCCTCTGACACCGCGCTATGCAGTAATTCTTCGCGCCGCCCGGCAAGCGCCACACAATAGCCGTGCTGCAAAAAAATTTGTGCAACAGCTTTACCTACCCCGGTACCCGCACCGGTCACGATAGCAACCTTTTGGCCTTCTTTCATTTTAATATCCTTAGAACGTTTTCGACGAGCCAAACCGGCAAGTCAGATAGTTATCTGAATCTGCACCCCAAGTCCCGTACGGCGAATCCAACACATGCATTCTGACAGCATGGGTGCGAGGCCCAACCGGACAAGGTACATCATTAAATAAATCCGCGTTTGCGAACTTTAACTTAGCCGGCACCCGCTCGTCATCGAACAGCATTTTCACACCTACCCGCAGGCGTGCGGGTAACCCAGTTCCTGCACAGACCTGGCAAGCCTAGACGTTTTCAGATGAGTGGGGCTCATCACTTGGCACCCATCAACAACTCTGGAGACTTCAGCCACCAAGCAAAGATTCTTCAAGTGGAAAATGCGACATCAGTTCATAACCGCTCTCAGTGACCCGCACCTGCTGTTCAAGTTTAATGCCGTCACGCTCACCTGGGGCGCCCATGTAACTCTCAACACAAATCACCATATCTTTCTCGATAACGCCGTCATAGAGGTTAGGGCCCCGAAAAGCTGGTTTGACCTGCGGATATTCATCGGACATGCCGACACCATGGATAACACAGGGGTAGGCGTTAGGTTGGAGTTCCTCCGCGGGTACGTAGGCACGCTGTTGAAAATCTTTCAAAGTTATGCCCGGACGGATCAGTTTCAGGTTATGACTGATCTCCTCCAACGCCAACTGATAAAGTTCCCGCTGCCGCGCTGTGGGTCGCGCCGGGCCGCAATGGAAAGTGCGTGATATATCAGCAAAATAACCCCTCGGCCCCACCATATCGGTATCCAGTCCGACCAGATCACCGGATTCGATTCGTCGCGGCGATGCTTCCTGCAACCAGGGATTGATACGCGGGCCTGAGGCCAGCATCCGGCCCTCGTGCCAGTCCCCATTGTTGGCGAGATTGGTGTAGTTGAGCAATCCCCACAACTGAAGTTCACTGACGCCGGGCTGGATGGCCTGCTTTAGTTGGGCAATACCGTGCTCGGCGACGGCAACGGACCAGCGGATACAGTTGATCTCATCTTGGGACTTGATTACCCGGGCCGGCTCGCTCACCAGAACACCATCAATCACCTCAAGGCCGCGGCCCTGCAAAGCTCGGGTAATGCTGGGATTCACATATTCGATCGCAACCCGGCGGTTATCAGTACCGATCTGGGCCAGGTAATCTACAACATCACTCGCCAGCTGTTTCGCGTACTCACTGAGAACATCAGCACCGTCAAAAAAAGAAATCGGCCGGCCCGGCCGGGTTTCATCGGCCCAGGTCACGCCTGCCATCACACCGTGAATTACCGTCGGGCCATTTGCCGAAAGAAAAACATAAGCCTGTGGCATATGTGACTGAAAGAGTGGGTAATCACGATAGTCGACCGCATAGCGCAGGCTGATCGGACTGACCAGCATGCACATTGCGGCATCGTTCTCCAGGAGTTTTTCCCGCAAACGGGATAATCGCCAGGCGTGCAGACGATCATCATCAACAGGCTCGGGCTGTTGAAACTCCGAAAGATCACTCCAATCATCCATCAGGATCATGGCATCCGGGTTTGTATTGCTCACGTTATTGGCTTCGACTAGACGTGTTCAATCGAACGGGTGCGCCACGATGTTGCCCACGTGGCGCTTGTCAATGAAGGCCTGCTGGGCCTCGCGCAGTTTTTCCAGCGGGTAGGTTGCTGCCAGCAGTGGGCGAATTTCCTGTCGCTCAATATACCCCACCAGATCCCCAAACACCCCAGGCGGGAGCACCGTAGCACCAGTAAAAGTGAGGTCGCGCAGGTAGAAAGTGCGCAGGTCAAATTCGACAACCGGTCCGGCAATAGCACCTGCGCAGGTATAGCGTCCACCGCGCGAGATGATACCGATCAGTTGTGGCCACAGCACACCGCCAACCACGTCGGCAACCACATCTACCGAATCCCATCCGGTTGCGTCACGCAACGCAGCCCTGAGGTCTGCAGGTGAACGGTCAATTACCGCTAGCGGGCCAACAGCGTGAACACCGGGGGTTTTGTCGGCACCGCACATGGCAACACATTTTGCTCCCCGACGATTGGCAAGTTGGATCAGTGCCGAACCCACGCCACCCGAAGCACCTGTTATCAATACCGTATCACCAACTGATACCTCAGCACGGTTAAGCATATTCTCTGCGGTGGCATACGAGGTCGCAAAAGTAGCGAGTTCGCTATCAGAAAACTCCGATTCGATAGGATGAACGTAGCGCTGATCTGCTACGGCGTACTGCGCGAAACCCCCATCGCACTCGCTGCCAAAGTACCCTGTCCTTTCAAGATTCAGCGGGTCACTCCAGTCGCGCAGCCAGGTATCAATAAGCACCCGCTGCCCCATCAAGGCCGGATCCGCGCCATCGCCCAGCGACACAACCTCCCCCACGGCATCTGCTCCTTGGATTCTCGGGAAAGTGATCCTGGCACCACCCCACGAACCGTCGTTATCGTCTGCGCCCGCCAGCGTCGCTCCGGTAGTCGCGTCAGTGTTGCCCTTGGAGTACCAGGCGCTGCGGGTATTGACATCGGTGTTGTTAAGGCCGCATGCACCAACGCGAATGAGCGCCTCACCCGGTACCGGGCTGGGCGTGGGCCAGTCCTGGTGAAACTCCAGTTTCTCAAGACCGCCGTGGCCGGTAAGCACCATGGCATTCATTGTGCCGGGAATATCTGTTGTCATTTTCTGCTCACGTTCGGAAGATAAATCTCTAGGATCTGTACACGGCGCTGGGATCTCCCAGTAACGATTCATCCGGTGAAAACCCCAAGCCCGGAAGATCGGGCACCAGAAGATGGCCGTTTTTGGTTCGCGGCCCTGTGCCGGGCGCTACATCTACCGTTAACATATCCTGGCAGGCCCAGCACCCGAGGCGAAACTCGTCAGGAGTGCTTTGTGCCAGCGCCGCCGCCTCGGTATCTGCCATAACTGAGCCGCCCGTCGCCATGACATAAATCTGAATACCGTGAGTGATTGCCACATCCCGGATACGGCGCGCCTTGGTCAATCCACCAACACGGTTGATCTTGATATTCACCACCTCGGCGATGCCTTCGTGTGCAATCCTGACCATATCATTGAGACTCACCAGGGTTTCATCCACCGAGATGGGGGATGTCGTCAGCGCACGCACCGCTTTTATATCGTTGGTAGTCTCACAGGGTTGCTCAAAGGTCACACCCAGATCCGCAACCGCGTTCATGACGATAGCAGCCTCACGCCGGGTCCATGCCCGGTTGACGTCGTAAAGGATCCGCTCGTCCACAAGACGATGCTGCTCTATGTGCCGGATTCGCTGGATATCAAGATCGGTATCGCTGCCGCCGACCTTGGCCGAATGACCACGATAACCCCGCTCGCGGTATTTTTCGATGAGCGCCACCATGGCTTCAGGTGATCCGGATGAAACTGACGACATCACGGGCGTCGCTGTTTCATAACGTCCGCCAAGAAGATCTGGGAGAGACAGCCCTGCGGTCTGGCCCGCAATGTCCAGGCACGCCATATCGATAGGAGATTTGACATACGGGTGGCCGGGTAAGGTCTTATCCATGACGTATTCAATGCGCTCGGACTGTCGAGGGTCAGCACCGATCAGGACAGGAGCGATCGTCTGGATCCCAGCCCGTATGCCAGGCCCGTGAGCCGGGACATAGGTATGCCCCCAGGGCGTGCCCTCGCCCCAGCCCGTGCAGCCATCGTCGGTTTCGATCTTGACGAAGGTGGCGTCCAGGACCTCGAATTTCAGCCTGCCGCCCGACAGCCAGTAAGGCTCGGACAGCGGCAGGTCCTTCTGGTAAACGGATATCTTCTTGATCTTCATGTCAGGAATCTGAGTACACAGCCAGCGGTTCTCCGAGCACATCGGCTAGCGGCACCACCCCAAGCCCCGGGTTCGTGCTCGCATACAGCCTGCCCTCGCGAACCTCGGGCGGAGGTTCGCCCGTGGATACGGTGTTGTAGTTATGCAGGTCCGTGGTGTTATACAAATACGACTCCGGACAAGACGCCGCGAAATGAGAGACCGCGGCGGTGGTGATTTCTCCGCCCCAGGTATCTTCGCAGACCACCGACAGTCCGTGCGCAACCAGGTAATCGCGAATCCGGCGCGCCTTGGTGAGGCCGCCCAGATTTGAGATCTTGAGACACACCACCTCAGCGGCCCGGTCTGCCACCAGGCGCTCGGCCATCTTGAGGTCGGTAATGCATTCGTCGAGCTTCATGGGGAGGTCACAGCGCGAGCGCACATGCAGACATTCCTCGTAACTGCTGCAAGGCTGCTCGATCATGACTCCGGTGTCGCGCACTTCCCGCACCACCTGCACAGCCTCCCGGACCGTCCAGCCGCGGTTTGCATCTGCAAAGGCGCTCTCCCCGGGCTCGAGGATTGCCGCCGCCGTGTGGATCCGGTCAATATCACCCTTCCAGTCGTTGCCGACCTTTATCTGGAACTGCCGGTAGCCCGCGGCCCGATGCTCGGCCATTTCCCGATTCACTTCGTCCGGTGACTTTTGCGGCACCACACGGTACATGGGCCCACCGTCGGTCAGAACACCGCCGAGCAGAATACTGACCGGCTGCCCGCAGTCCTGACCCAGAATATCCCAGCAGGCCGCATCCAGGGCAGACTTGGCATAGGGGTGACCCTTCAATGCCTCGTCCATGAGCCCCTCGATGCGGTGAAGGTGGCGCGGGTCCTGACCGATTACCGCGGGCGCGAGGCGGGCCAACGCCGGAATGACACCTTCCGGATAGGCAGCAAGATAGTTGCCGCCGATGGGGCAACTCTCGCCACAGCCGCTGATCCCGGCATCCGTCTCTACGGCAATAACCGTGGTGAGAGCATTGCGGATCGCGTGTCCCCGTCCCCAGAAATAAGTTCCGCCGACGTAGGGCAGGTGCGCCTGAAATGCCTTGACCGAGGTGATCTTCATCTTACAGATAAGGCTACGAGTTCACAGCCACGCCTTCAGGCTGCAGTCGATGCGAATAAAGATGCTGGTAGTGCGGCAACACCTCTTCGTACAAATGCCTGGCGTAATCGGGGGCGGCATTGATATCGGTAAATCCCGGCTCTTGCGGCGCAAGCCCGGTCGAGTCTTTCAGCTTCTCGTGCCAGGAACCCCCGTCGAACCAACTGTAATCCTCGGTGACAGAACCGGATTCCCAGGTGAGTGCTTCGGCAACAAAGTCAATGCCTACAGCCTGACAGTACGCCGCTACCATGGTTTGCGGGTCCCGTAGCAGATCATCGCTATCCAGCACGGGCGGCGCCTTGCCGTCACGGTCGCAGAGCCGATCGAACAACTGGCGCTGCTCCAGAAACGCCAACTCCTTGAGGTGGACATCCGGCCAGCGTTTTTGCACGCTGGTGACCACTTTGGCGGGATGGCGGATCAGAAAAGAATGATTGAAGTATTCGAGAAAATCATCCGTCCAGTAGTTCTCGATGTAATGCGGAAAGTCCTTGGAGAATACCGGCCCTTTGGCTGCTGCGGACTTCATGCGGGACCAGACGACTTCAAAAGTGAGTCCCGGCTTTCTTGGGCTCGCGGGGATTAACCTCGGCCAGAGCGCGCCATCTCCCTCGTACCACCACTCACCAAAGGGCTCGTGAAAGCACTGCATATCACCGCGCTGGCGCATCATCCATTCAAAGGCGGTTGAGGTCGACCGGGGCGTTGACCACAACACGAGAATCTTATGCACTTTTTATTCCGCTTTTAATGAAGAAAGCAGCTGGCCCTGTTGCGTAACTGGAGCGAGACCCAGAGTCTTGAAAACCCGCCAGTAAAGGGCGTTGTCATGACTGATCATCGGCTTTCCGAGCATGGCCTCGATGGCGAGTTCATGGTGGACCGGCCGTTGTGCCTGTCCGTTAGGGCCGGAGCGAAAATTACACATACCGTTTATCAGATAGGCCTCGGCATTAGGTGCCTGCTCTGCGACATACTGAAAACTTTTCTGGGCAAGGTCGCCATCAAAGCACCAGATGCACTGGTTGATCTCTTCCTGGGTTGCAAACCAGCCCTGGTCATGAAAGTTGCCAGCCCAGACAACATCGAACCCCGCTTCTTTCAAAAACGCAACGGTCCCCTGCCACCAGTCACGATGATGATAGGCCGCATTCAGAGCCACCTTCTCGATGTTCTGATCCCGCAGCGCCTCCACCATGGCGTAGCCGGCCATATGAAAGGGCGTGTCGTATTTCTCGCCCAGCATCTGGCAGTGCTGGCGAATGCCCTCTACTCCAAGGCCGCTCGCATGAACCCAGTTCGATCCAACCTGAGCGCAGACATCAGCCCCGTTATTGGCCATGCATTGCACAAATTCCTCAAGCAGATCGAAGTTTTTTTTGCGCTGATCGAGTCGGTGCACGTAGTCAGGCACGTGTAGCATGCGTCCGTGCACTCCGACTGAATCAGGCGCCATCCGCAGAAAATCCGCAGGTGCAGCATCCCAATCATACGGTGGGCAGGTAAACCCCACCTGGTGAGGAAAAAGCTTGTTTCGCGGGTCGGACCAATGGGCAGGCTTGGTGTATGCGTCCATGGCTTATTTGTCTATTGCCTCGCGCATCCATTGCTGCAGTACTTTTATTGAATGCTCTGAATTGACACCACCCCCAGGATCGACCACCAGAGGACCGGGCCTGTAACCTCGACTACTAAAACCTCGCTGCTGTGATTCCAGCAGATGAATATCTTCTTCCACGGTGGTCTGGCGATCCTGCAGTGCCAGTTCGTGAATAACATCTGATGCAACTCCCCCAGCTGTATACCAACCACGTGTGACAACAACTTCATCCACAGACACGTTCTGCCAGTGATAGGTATTAAGAATGTTGCCGGGGTAGACCTGAAAAGAAAACGTTGGCCACAGGTACCAGGATGAGTAATCACCCGCATGCGCATTGGCCGCAAGATCTATGGGATAGGTCATCTTTTCAAGATTCTGGCATTCGGTGGTGTGGCGAAGACAGTAACCTTGCGGCTGAATATCATAGGTATCAGGCTTGATCACCCCTGTGGCAAAAGTCCGATGATTAATCCGGCAGTGATAACACTCCGAATAGTTCTCAACCGAGGCCTTCCAGTTGCACTTTTCATTCACCAAAATCGTTTCGACAGGCTTCAGCTGATCGATATCTGGCACAAAGGTGCGCAGTTGCGCCTCTACTTGCGGAAACCAGGTTTCCATCGGCTCGGCCTCGTCATCCAGGTTGACGAAAACAAACCCACAGAATTCCTGCGTCCGCACCGGAGTCAAACAGATGCGCTCTCGTATCTCCGTCGGGATCACCTCGGTGTTGGGACCACGCAGTAGATTTCCATCCAAGCCATATGACCAGGCATGGTACGGACAGACAATGGCCTTTTTGCAGTGACCCTGCCCCTCTACCAGTTGATGCGCCCGGTGCTGGCAGACGTTATAGAAGGTATTCAGTACGTTATTGTTGTCACGAATACAGAAAAGCCTCTGCCCTGCAATTTCAAAGCTGAAATAATCCCCGGGATTTCGCGCCTGAGACACATGGCCCGCATACTGCCAAGTCCACATGAAAAGGCCCGCGCATTCTTGCTGATAGATTGCCTCACTCGTGTAGTACGCAGGGTCCAGGGTACGAACAACGTCTTGCTCTTGGGCTCGCGAGCTGTTCATAACCTTACTGACTCTCCTCCAGGTAGATACCCAGATCGTACCGACGTTGATGAAAGCGCTCGATACTGGCAATGACTGATTCATCAAGATCTGCGATCACGAACGCCATCAATGATTCCAGCAGGGCCGAAAGCGCGACGGTTGAGATAAACAGCAATGGCGTATCAACCGATATCAGAAAGCGATAATCAGCCCCTTCGAAGATTGGTGACGCGGGGCTGTCTGATATCGCAATAATCGTGACACCCTGTGTACGAGCTGCCTCAACTGCCTCTGCTACTTCCCGGCGGTAAGGCTTGAAAGTCATGGCGAGCAGTACATCTTGCTTATCGGCACGAACCAGGCCATCCACCGGTACCGAACCTTCCTGGGGTATTGAGACAACATTATCAATTGCCATATTAGCGAGATAAGCAAAGTTGGTGGCCACAGCATTTACCAGGCCTACGCCCAGTACGTAAGTCCTGCGTGCGTTCACAATCTCATCCGCTGCAGCCTTGAGATCGACAGACTTATTCATAGCGTAAAGTTTTTCAATATTGGCGATGGTCGCGGCAGCGCCCTCTGCATAAATACTGTCCGGTTGGCCCCCCGACCCCAGCGACTGAAGCCATTTAGCCTGGTCTCGATAATCGTACCCACCGCGGCGAATCTGCTCACGAAACGGTTTGCGAAAATTCTCGTAACCCTCAAAACCAATCCTGCGTGCCATTCGAACCAGCGAGTTGGGTTTTACCTTTGCCTTGACGGCAATCTCACGGATCGAGCTCACCCCGATCTCGTTAGGATTCTCAAGAACATAGGTCGCGGTTTTCTGCAGCTCCGGTGTTAGGCCCGGCAGGGCCTGGGTCAGGTGCTGCAAGACATGTGCTGGCTGGGAAACTGCCTGGTCTGGTACACTTGTGTCTTTCATAACTTAAATTGTACACTTGTACCTTTATTTATGCGATACCTGCAAGGCGCTTGATTTGGGCTGATTAGTACAGAGCCCAAATCATCTGTCATTGCCTACTTTCCTCCGATAATTACCCATGTACGAAAACCTATTTGAGCCAATAAGTCTCGGCCCGACCAAACTAAGAAATAGGATTTTTAACCCGCCACATGGGACAACACTAGGCGCCGGCGGCCTTGTAAGCGATGACCTGATTGCCTACCACGAGGCTCGGGCAAGAGGCGGCGCCGGGCTGATTATCCTGGAGGGTATGGCCTTTCACCCAAGCTTTGCTTTTGAATCGGCTTATCTCAATGCAGGGCGTGATGACATTATTCCCGGCATGGCAAGACTGTCTCGCGCCTGCAGTAGATATGGTACAGCTGTTTTCGGCCAGTTATTTCACGCGGGCCGGTCAGTTCGATACAGTCATGATGGATCCCGCCCATTGGTCTACTCGGCGTCCGATACTCCTGATGATCGCTATCGGGTGGTACCGATTCCCATGCCTAACGAAATGGTCTGGGAGGTGATTGAAAGTTACGCAACGGCAGCCGCCCGTCTCGCTGAAGCCGGACTCAATGGCATCGAGATACTCGCCAGTCAGGGATACCTGATTGGGCAGTTCCTGAATCCGCGTATCAACCATCGTAAGGATGAATTTGGCGGAAGCCTCGAGAACCGAATGCGCTTTTTGTCCGAATCCATTGCTAAAACAAGACACGCCATCGGCACCGAAAAGACGCTGGGCGTTCGAGTCACACTGGATGAAAAAACCAACTCCGGGGTGGAGAAAGAAGAGACCATTGAAATCTGTCGGGCTCTAGAGAAAGCCGATCACCTGGATTATTTCAGCGTAATCTCAGGATCATCCGCCTCGCCTGATGGATGGATCCATGTTTTTCCGCCCATGGCTGTAGCGCCCGCTTTTGTCGCCGATGACGCCGCACAACTTAAGTCGATTGTTGCTAAACCAGTGCTCGTCGCTGGGCGAATCAATCAGGCCCAGACCGCGTCACAAATATTGAGCGAAGGAAAAGCAGACATGATCGGCATGGTAAGAGCCTTGATTGCTGATCCAGACTTTCCCAATAAGGTAGCAGAGAATAGAAGCGAAGATATCCGGGCTTGCATAGGCTGCAACCAGGCCTGCGTTGGCCATCGGCTAACCCATCATGCCATCTCCTGTATCCAGAACCCCGTCACTGGTCGGGAACTGGACCTTAAACCCCAACCCATTCAATCCAAGCGACTAGTGTGGGTTGTTGGTGGCGGGCCAGGCGGCATGAAAGCGGCTGTAACCGCCGCCGGCCAGGGGCATAAAGTGGTCCTTTATGAAAAGCAATCCAAACTCGGGGGGCAAGTCAATTTGGCCGAAAAGCTGCCTGGTCGATCTGAATTTGGCGGTGTCACTACCAACTTGATGAACGAACTTGATCGAAGTTCTGTCGAGATCTGCCTGGCATCTTCGGCAGATCCGGATGCATTACACGCCATAGGGCCGGATGTGGTCATCATCAGTACAGGCGCTGTCCCTCGTCTACCCGAGGCTGAAGTCACCGACATGCAACTTCTCAGCGCTTGGTCTGTTATTGCAGGTGAGAGCCCCGCTGGCCAAAATGTGGTGATTGCTGACTGGAGTTCTGATTGGTCAGGACTGGGTGTTGCTCATATGCTTGCACTGAGTGGCCACAAGGTCAGATTACTTTCAGGGGCAAGCACCTGTGGAGAATCGATTCCGGCCATTGTGCGAGATCAATGGGTCGGTGAACTCCATAGTCTTAATGTCGAGATAACTTGCTACGCGCGTTTTTTTGGAGCGCAAGCCCGGACTGCTTTTTTTCAACACACCATAAACGGTGAAGCGATTATTTGTGAAGATGTCGACGCAATTGTCAGCTGTTACCCGCCCCAATCAAACAATGATTGCGACTGGATGAGTGACTTAATAACTCCTGATAATCCATCCTTTCAAATCAAAAAAATCGGCGATGCGTTAGCCCCGCGAACCGTTGAAGAGGCGGTCCTTGAGGGTGTTAAAGCGGCGTGGTCGATCAGGTAATTCCTTTCTTGCGACACCACCTATTATCACTAAGATACAGCACTAAAGACGAATTCCTTTGATCAGGGGTGAGCTTTGAATAAAACACAATGGCTTGATGAAGCACTGTGGCAGCGCCTGAATGCGCCCACGTCAGAAGGATCAACGCTACCCAATGCCGCCTATATCGATCCCGAATTTTTTCAAGAAGAACGCGAGTGGGTGTTCAAGAAAAACTGGGTGTTTGCCGAATTCGCCCATAAGCTTGCCGAAACCGGGACTGTCCACCCTGTGCAGGTGGCGGGACAGTCGCTGCTTCTGACCAAAGACACCGACGGCATCATCCGGGCATTTCATAATGTCTGCATTCATCGCGGCGCAGCGCTGATCAAAGAATCAAAAACCAACTGCCGTAACATCGTCTGCCCCAATCATTCATGGAGTTACAGCCTCAAGGGTAAGTTGCTGGCCCGGCCCCATTTTTTCGGCGGTGATCAGCATGATACACAACCGACTGATTGCGTTTCATCCAATCTTGTCGAAGTACATTGTGATACCTGGCACGACTGGATCTTTGTTAATCTGGATGGCCAGGCCGGGGCGTTTTCATCGCACATCGCACCGATTGTAGAAAAATTGGAAGGGTACGACCTTGAATCTTTGCATCTTGGTGGATCACTGAACTTTGACATCCAGGCCAACTGGAAACTCGCAATCGAAAACTTTATTGAGCCGTACCATGTGTTTTCCTGCCATCCATGGCTGCATTCGTTTGTGACGATGGCCGAACGGGATCCCCCCACATTTGAAGACCATATCCTCTCATGTGGTTATACGTTCAAGGAAACCGATCCGACCCGGGGCGAGGGTCTCCCTTACTTTCCAAACCTACCTGATCACAAGAAAAATCGGGGCGAGTGGTACGTGTTATTCCCCAATTTTGCGTTTGAGATCTTCCCCGACCAGCTGGTTGTTTTTATCCCAACGCCAATAGATGCCGGAGTCAGCAAGGAGACCATCAGTCTTTACTTTGTGGGTGATGGCGCTCACAGTGAGCAGTACCATCATGCTCGCAATGCCGTCATCAAGAACTGGCATGACTTGAATCTTGAAGACATTGGTATTCTCGAAAGAATGCAGGAAGGACGGCTTTCCGATGGATTCGACGGAGGCGTTCTTTCTCCTTACTGGGACCCTGTTCAGCAGCATTTCGCCCGTTTGATCTATCAGGCAATGGTGCCGACGAGTTCAATGGGTGGTTAGTCGTACGTTCATGGCCTGGCTGAATTTCCGACAAACCTGAACAGGTGCCTGTTAGATGCGAATAACTAAAATTGAGGTCTGGGATTTTGAGACCCCATTTCGGGATGGGCCCTACAACATGTCGCATGTCTCGCAAGACGCGATATATGGACAGATTCTATGTTTGCATACTGAACAGGGAATATCGGGCCTTGGAGAAATTGTTCCTGCCCCTTCTCTTGCAGCTGACGAACGTCTCGCGCGCTATGCAGACCAATCAACATTTCTCCCCGCCTTACTTTGCCAGTCAGAAGAGGCTCTCGCTGAATTTATTCAGCAAATCCAGAAAAAAGATAAATCATGGCGTGGGATTGCCTTTGGGCTTGAGACGGCTTACCTGGATCTGCTTGCACGCAAACATAATGTTCCATTTGCCGATATGTTGGGAGGCGCACTTAACAACAGCATAGAAGATTATTTTTCCATATCCGAAAGTCACAAGGACAGCATCCGCAAACGAATCTCAGCAGCAGGACCGCAAAGAAAGGTGATTCAACTGAAAGTTGGCGTTCACCCACTCGCGCATGAACTAGGGCTGATACAGGCAGCACTGGATCTAATGAATCACTCTCAAACTTTGTTGGTAGACGCAAATGGGGGATGGTCTTTCGAGCAGGCGAGCCAGGCTATCAACGCTATCGAAGATCCTCGCCTCATCTGGGAGGAGCCCTGTAGCCTTTATGAACAGAATCGCAAACTGACGCAAGAACTGGGTGCAACAATTCTACTGGATGGCCAAACCAGTACTGACTTCGATGTGGCTAAGCAGGCCGTGAATGATGGTATCGCCGCTGGTATATGTATCAAGCCGGCACTTATTGGAGGGCTCAGTGTTGCTCGTGAGATTCGTGACCTTTGTGTTAAGGCCGATATGAAAATACGCATCGACGGGCCCTGGTGTGGTGACATTGCCTGCGCGGCAATACTCAATCTCGCCTTAGGAACAAAACCTGATTTATTGATTGCAGGATGTGATCTGAGGGAGCCACTCATTATTGACCCAGATCTTAAAGGGCTAACCAATCCGCACCCTTCACAGATCGCACCCGCATCATCTTCTGGATTCCACATTGACTGGGTTCGAGAACAACTCGGCTCAGCAACAGATACCTACGTTTGATCGACAATCGATTAAGGCCCTTAACCGAAAAGCCGTTGCACCAAAGACTTCAGATGATTCAAATGACACATACTGTGATAATTGTGCCGAGATGCACGGAAAATTAGTCCGTTGCCATTAGTAGACTGTCACATAATCAAACTGGACTTCTCATGACTGACTCAAATGTTGCGATCGGTTTTCCCGTTACCAACTGGAAGCCACCGCCGTTTCCTCACAAGGAATCCCTAGAGGGGTCCTACTGCCGGCTAGAGGCGCTTAATGCAAAGCATCACGCGTCGGAGTTGTTCGACGCCTTTGCGCAAGACGCCGATGGCCTGGACTGGGTCTATCTGGCGTACGGCCCTTTTGATACGCCACAGGCATTACAGTCGTGGCTGGAAGAAATCAGTACACAATCGGATCCAATGTTCTATGCCGTCGTTGACCCTCAAGGCAAAGCCATGGGAGTAGCCAGTTACCTTCGTATCACCCCGGCCAGTGGCTCGATCGAAGTCGGGCATATTCATTTTTCTCCCCGTCTGCAAAAGACACCGGCTGCAACAGAAGCGATGTACCTGATGATGAAACATGCTTTTGAACTGGGGTACCGGCGTTATGAATGGAAGTGTGATGCCCTGAACGAACGGTCGCGTCGCGCTGCACGGCGCCTGGGTTTTTCGTTCGAAGGGATTTTTCGCCAGGCAATGGTTTACAAAGGACGCAACCGTGATACCGCATGGTATGGGGCTATTGATCAGGAATGGCCACAACTTAAAGCGGCGTTTGAGAACTGGCTTGACCCGGCTAATTTTGATGGCAATGGCTTGCAGAGGAAATCACTGTCTGAACTGACCACCCCTATTCTGGTATCTACTCACCCGTGAGCTTGAAGCTTCATACACAAGAATGGTTGCGCATCAGCGATGGTTATGATGCCGTAGCGAGCCGATCACGCTCTATCCACAGTGACTGTTACCTTGAGCCGCAATTCTTGCAGATCGAGCAAGAACAGGTATTCGCAAAAACCTGGCAGTTTCTTTGCCACGAAGAACAACTGCGTGAACCCGGTAGTTATGTCACTGCCGATATCCAGGGGCAAAGCATCGTCGCCATGCGTGATACGCAAGGTGAACTGCGCGCCTTTTATAACGTGTGCAAACACCGTGGTCATGAACTACTGAGCGGTGCCGGCAAGGTGAAGGCCGTAACCTGCCCCTACCATGCATGGGTCTACAACCTGGACGGCAGCCTGCGGCGAGCCCGACGCAGCGAATTGATAGAGGATTTTTGTGAGGCCGATATTCACCTGGATGCCATCCGTGTGGAGACTTTCTGTCACCTGGTGTTTGTGAACCTCGACAACGATTCGTCGGCGCTGGCCGATGCCTCTGGCAACCTCGCTAAGGAGATTCTGTCTTATGCGCCGGACCTGGCAGACCTGACCTTTGCCCATCGCCTGACTTACCGCATCCAGGCCAACTGGAAAACTGTGGTCGACAATTTTCTGGAATGCTATCACTGCCCGGTTGCCCACAAGGACTTCGTCTCGCTGGTCGAGATGGATACCTATAAAGTCACGACATACGGCATTTACTCAAGTCACATGGCGCAGGCCGGACGTACCGACAACCAGGCCTATAACATCTCGGATGCCAGTGTCACCGATCATGCCGTGTGGTACCTGTGGCCCAATACCGCGCTGATGCGATACCCCGGCCGGGGTAACTTTATGGTCTGGCGCTTCATTCCAGTCGGGCCCCAAGAAACTTACGAAGAATTCGATTTTTTCTTTGAAACCGCTCGGCCCGAACCTGCTGAACTCGAGGCCATTGCCTTCATTGATGATGTGCTGCAACCTGAAGACATCGGCCTGGTGGAGAGCGTGCAGCGCGGAATGCGCACCCCAGGCTTTACCCAGGGGCGCTATCTGGTTGACCCTGATGGCTCGGGCATGAGTGAGCACGGGGTGCATCACTTCCATGGCCTGATTCTGGATGCGTACCAGCGGGCATGCAGTCTATGAACGCAAAGTCACCTGCTCCGCTCAGTGGACGGGTTGCCTTGGTGACCGGTGGCGCTGGGGGAATCGGCACCGCCATCTGTGAGCGCCTGTCGACCGAGGGTGCAACCGTCTACGCCGCAGACATCAGCGGCGATTCTGGTTCAGTGCCCGCGCAGGTACTGCATGTTGAGTGTGACGTCAGCTCAGAAGCAAGCGTCAGCAGCGTGATGCAAAGGATCAACACCGAACAGGGCCGACTCGATATTCTGGTGAACACGGCCGGCATTGAGATCGAAAAAACAGTTGAAGAGACTTCGCTCGAAGAGTGGAACCGAATATTCGCCATTAACGTGACCGGAACTTTTTTAACCTGCAAGCATGGTCTTGCGCTAATGCGCGAGGCCGGTGGAGGCTCAATCATCAACTTTGGCTCTTACGATGGCTTTATTGCAGACCCGGGGCTGGCTGCCTACTGCGCAACCAAGGGAGCCGTCCATGCCCTGACCCGGGCGCTGGCCTGTGATCACGGCCCCGATAACATCCGGGTAAACGCCATCTGTCCCGGGTATATCGATACCCCGATGCTGCAAAGTTTCTTTGGTTCCAGCGGTGATATCGACAGCCTGAAAAAAGAAGTCCGCCGGGTACACCCGATTGGCCGTTACGGCACGCCCGAGGATGTGGCTAACCTGGTGAACTGGCTGGCTGGGGACGAGGCGCGCTATGCTTCGGGTCAGCTGTGGGTGCTCGATGGCGGGCTGACAGCTCAAGCTCAACAGATGCGTCTTTAATTACCCATGAGCGGACAACTTAAAAACAAAACTGCACTCATCACCGGTGGTAGCCGTGGAATCGGACGATCCATCGTCGAACTCTTTGCCCGTGAAGGCGCCCAGGTGCTGACCTGTAGCCGAAGCGAACCAAAAGAACCATTACCTCAAGGCATTTCGTCACTTACGGCTGATGTCAGTCGCAGCGACGACGTAAAAAAACTGGCGAGCGAGGCCGTTAGTCGCCTCGGCAAAGTTGATATTCTTGTGAATAACGCAGGTGTGCAGGTAGAGAAAACTGTCGTTGACAGTACCGATGAGGATTTTGAAGCGCTGATGGGTGTAAATACCTGGGGCGTTTTTGCACTCTGCCGGGAATTTATTCCACTGATGGCCGGTAACGGTGGCGGGACCATTATTAACATCGGCTCTATCAGTGCCGATCATGCCGACCCATCGATGGCGCTGTACAACGCCTCCAAGGCTTTTGTTCACAGTTTGACCCGCTCAATCGCGGTCGATCATGGTCACCAGGGCATACGCTGTAACGCAATCTGCCCTGGCTGGATCATGACCGAGATGGCCGACGCTGCCTTTGATCTAGCAGATGACCCGGGTGCGGCCAGGACTGACGCCCTGGCTCGCCACGCGGCCGGGCGTTTTGGCCAACCACAAGACATTGCTCAAGCTGCCCTGTGGCTCGCCTCTGATGCCGCAAGCTTCATAACCGGGCAGACACTGACCATCGACGGCGGCCTGGTCGCAGCATCCCCGCTGCGTCCGGGGCTTTTCTAGCAGGCAAACAACCCTCTGCCGCGCCCTTCCCTCACGGGCGGTATATAAGCCGGCGCCCAGCCTTGATGAATTCAGTTAATCGGCCAACCCTTTAGCCGTCTGACGGAATCCATCGGTTAACTGCTGCCTGGGCGACGCTTTTGCCCCACTCCTGCAGAAAATGCCCGCCGTCTTGTACCTCAAACGGATCAGGGCAGCCGCGGATGGTTTTTTGCAAACCCATCATTGCCCGTGGCGGTATAACCGGATCGGTCATACCGATCGCCATAAAGGTTTTACCGGTCCATTGCTGTGACAGCCAGTCACGGGCATCGCGTGACAGCGCGGCGCCAGGTGCATCCGGATGATCAGGCACCAACTCCGGAAAGGCCCGGGCCCCTGCTTTGTAGGTGGCATCCGGGAAAGGGGCATCGTAGGCTGCTTTTTCGGCATCACTAAGATGCGGGCAGGCCCGACCCAGTAATCGGCCTGCCGACATATCGGGATTGTCCCGACACCATTGGCGCCAGGCGAGAAAACCATCTCCCAAGGGCTTGTCCCCCGTGCCCAGAACAGTATTCATCAACAGCAATCGCGAGAAACGCAATGGGGGCTCCATCGGCAACGTCAAACCCAGTATGCCGCCCCAATCCTGGCCAACCAGCGTGAGGTTTGTTAGCTCCAGTCGTGCGAGGAAGGCCAATAGCATATTGCGGTGAAAATCAAAGGTGTACACCGCCTGATCTGTGGGCTTGTCTGAACGGCCAAAGCCAAACAGGTCCGGAACGATGACCCGGGCGCCCGATTCAAGAAAAACCGGGATCATCCGGCGAAACAGAAATCCCCAGGTGGGCTGACCATGCACGCACAAAAATGTCTGACTGGCATCATTAGGGCCCAGATCAAGATAATGGCAACGCAACCCTTCATAACCGGCGAGATCATCAAGATAGTTGGGCGAGTAGGAAAAATCCGGCATTTGTGCGAAACGCTCTTGCGGTGTTCTTAAGGTGTCTTTCACTGGAGTTTTCCTCAATTACGTATCAGGCCATTGGTGACAGCTCACTGTCTTTGACAGTGCACCTATTGCGCCTGGTTAAAGCCTGTCTCGGAGTACTTGGCATTACAATATAACCTGTTACTTCAACGAGCCCTTTATGTCCAAACACAATGCCCTGACGACTTTCGGCCGGACCGGCAATCCCATGTTCCGAGGCGAGGCGTTCAAACCAGACGCCACCTTTGCCGACTCAGGAACCGCCGGACGGATGACGCTCGCGGGAACTGTCAACAAAACGGGTATTCTGCTGGTGCTCTGCCTCATCACTGCTTCTTTTACCTGGAATATATTTTTCCGCAGTGGTGACCCGGCCGCAGTCACCGGTCTGCTGTGGATCGGACTGATCGGCGGCCTGGTGCTGGCTTTGATTACGATCTTCAAGCGCCAGTGGGCAGGGATCACGGCGCCGCTGTATGCATTGGCAGAAGGTCTCGCTCTAGGTGGGATTTCGGCAATGTTCGAAGCCCAGTATCCCGGCATCGTGATACAGGCGATGGGCCTGACCTTTGGCACGCTGGGAATATTGCTGCTTGCCTACAAGAGTGGGTTGATCAAACCGACCGAAAACTTCCGGCTGATGATCGTTGCCGCCACCGGCGGAATCGCCGTTTTATACCTGGTCAGTTTTGTTATGGGTTTTTTCGGGTCCAGTATCGGCTTCATTCACAGCAACGGTCTATTTGGTATCGGCTTCAGTCTTTTTGTGGTGGCCATCGCTGCGCTTAGTCTGGTGCTGGATTTTGACTTCATAGAGGAAGCCGCCGAGCGCGGTGCGCCCAAGTACCTCGAGTGGTATGGCGCCTTCAGTTTGATGGTGACACTGATCTGGTTGTATCTCGAGATACTTCGGCTGCTGGCCAAGCTGCGCAGCCGCAACTGATGGGCTGGAACGAGATCATATTTGGCGGCCTGATTATCATCGGGCTTGGTGCCTTTTTCTTTTTCGGACGTTTTCGTGCCGGCAAGACACAACGCGATCGCTCGGACAAAATCCGCTGGCGCAAATCCTAGTCACACTAGGGTGACAATACCCGCCGACGCACTTGCGGGTGAAGTTCTTCTCTATGGATTCACGGAGGACTGAAAAAAACGCCACATCACATCCATTGGGGCGATGCCTCCCATGCCAGGTTCGTCGCCTCCCATCCACTCACGCCCAGCGCGTTCATGTGTCGCGCCTGGCATTATTTTCGGCTTGTCCGGCTGGGTTTCTGATTCACTGACACCCAGATCATCTCCTGGGGCGCCCCCATCCCACAGGCAGATTGCAAGTTTGCGGCAGACCTTTCCCTGGGCATCTTTGGTGAAACAGCGCAACATCTTCTGCCCTGAGCCCTCAAGCTCAAAAAGCCGGCGATACCCTTCGGGCACAATGCCGCCGACATCCAGCATGCCATACCGATCACCCATATCGGTTGGCGCAAAGCCACAATCAAGATAACCGTCGTTATCGGCTACATATTTGGCGAATACCTGCAGCACTGATGGATAAAGCCACACGGAATTCCATCCGCCTCCTGCGTTGCCGGGGTGGTCGGCGTAAGTTCGGCCGTCGTAGGGTTCAAACCGGTCGAAGATTTCATTGGCGTGCAGAATCCACGGTGAATTCCCCTCCGGCGGCGCATGGATCCACTTAAGGTGATCGTTGCGTCCTGCTTGATCTATCCCGCCCACAGGGGCTAGGGCCTTAAATATGCCGGACGTCTGTGGATGTCTGGAAAGCAGATAGGACATTAGACCGCCATTTGAGAATCCGGTTGCAAATATCTGCTCCGGATCCACGCAATAGTGATCCATGGTCCACTGAATAATCGCCAGGGTAAAATCAATCTCTCGCTGGGTTGAGATCTCGTCGTCTTCGCTGTTGGAACCACACCAGTCACACGGAATACCATCCACCAGCAAACATCCGTCGTCGACAGCCTGACAGGAAGGGACCGCCCAATTCTGGCGGGTCCGACTGCGGCGCTTTTTCAATGCCCCCCAATTGAAATAATTGGTTTCCGTCATATCGCCTGTTGGATAGAGACTG
>JABINT010000181.1 GCA_018698075.1 Acidiferrobacteraceae bacterium | reverse complement strand
GTCTCTTCAATTGAAGGTCGGCTCCACTTTGGCTCCACCGCTGATAACAACGAGAAGACACAAGGAGACGAGAGTCTCCAAGAGATTGATATGATGGATAAAAAATGGTGGGCCCGGAAGGACTCGAACCTTCGACCAATGGATTATGAGTCCACTGTCGTTGTAAGTAAAACTCTTAAAACTTCAGTAAATACAGCGGTTTTACGTATCCCAGCCCTGCATCTACTGTACCTAAGTGGACTGGAATGACCTGGAGTTAGGTACATATTAGGTACAGCCGGGGGTACCCACCCCCTTTTTATATTGAAATCTATAGATATATCCTGCTCACACAGTGGAGGGGATTTTGACTTCCTGCGACCCCTTTAATCTCTGGATGAACATCCCCGTAGCAGAAGACGGCGCCACGGTGGGCCAGGTCATTGTTTCCGAGGCAAAGGACTTTGATGCAGATCTGATCATCAAAGGCGCTTTCACACGCAGCCGCCTACGCCAACTGATATTTGGCGGTCCGACCACCGAGATTTTTAATCACGCAACGTGCCCCGTCATTTTGTGTCATTAGGCGCTACGAACACGGTTTAACAGTTTCTATCCGCTAACAAGGTTTTGGATTGTGATGACCGTGAGTGTTCCAAAATGATCTTGCTCAAGGTTGATTCAATTGTTATCGGAGGGCTCAATTCGGCCAAAATCCTCTATTACAATGACCTGACCGTTGGGTAATATCTGACCCAGCCTAATCGTTCTGCTCACATGCCTGTTCGGCGATATTTCGAGCGTACCAGCAGGGCTTTCAAACCGCATCCCGATTAGGGCTTCAGCAACGAGTGTGGCATTGGTGGTCCCCACGGTTTCGACTGCATGTGCCCACAGCTGCACCATGGAATATCCTGTTGATGCAGGCTCAGGAACTGGCTGCTTACTCCCAAACCTCCGATGAAATCTTTTGACAAACCGTTTCGCGTTTTTGGAGTCTAGGTCTTGGAGGAAACCCTGACTGATGTAGCTCCCGGATAGGTATCTAGAGCCAAATTGATGGATCAAGGACTCGTCAACAGAAAAACTCAAGATCTGATAACCGTTTATTTCGGTTAAGAAATGGGATTGAAGTTGCCGGAAAAAACTCTCGTTTGAATCCCCATTGATAGTATTGACGATGACGCCACCACGGGGCATCGATTTTTTTATCTGATTAATTACAGTGCTATCTACCCGCCCGTTCAACGGAATATAGATCTCTCCCCGTAACGCAGAATCGTGCGAGTTTTTGATCCATTGTTTGAAAAGATCATTAGCGACCCTAGGGTAGACGTAATCGGAACCAATCAGGAAGAAATCCTGCCATCCCTGTTTACGAAACCACTCTAAAGCGGGGATTGATTGCTGTGATGGCGTTGCGCCAAAGTAAAACACATTGGTTGCAGATTCAGAACCCTCGTATTGGATCGGATAAAAGAGCAGCGCGTCATGATTCTCAAATGTGGGTAGCATTGCTTTTCGACTCGAGGAGGTCCAGCCACCGAATACCACCTCTAATTGCTCCTCGCCAACTAACTTCTGCGCGTGGAGTGCAAAGATTTCTGGATCTGATTCACCGTCGCGAATTATCGGGTTTAATCTATAACGCTTGTTATCGATGGTGATTCCGCCAGTACTATTTATGTCCTCAACGGCCAGTATTTCGCCAGCTATCGCGGAACTCTCGGAGTGAGCCATGGTGCCAGTCTGCGAATGCAGAATTCCAATTTTGATTTCATTGTGGAAACCTTTGATATCTGTCGAGTCCCCACATGCGCCCAACAAGAAAATGTTTAGAAGCAAGCCCCAACGGGCGAATCTGAGCGGTCGAATTGAACTCACGGTCTTTATGTTGCTAATGGAAGGAGAAATCAGCCCCGTCAATCAGTAGGCCAGCAAGCAAAACACACAGTAAAACACTGGAGCTGATGGCAACGTGACGACTGAACCTGTAGGCAGATTCACCCCGGTCCTGCATATATTCTTGCACCACACACCAAATCGAGGTGACTGCTGAGACAGCAATAAAACCCATGACCAGCATGTGTATTTCATGGGTCAGAGTGATTTGACTGGCCGCATTCAGGTCGATGGATGTATTACGCATGCTGATTACGTTAGTAAATACACCGGCTGCGATTAAGCCAAATCGCGGACCTGGTTCTCTGAGAGGAATGAATAGCCCCATGAGGGCCAACAATGCGGCCGCCATTGTCGCACTAATGAGTTGTAAGAATCCGGATCTTGTCGCTCTGGAAATGGTCAGGGTGATGTCTGCCCGAGACTTGATCGTCTCGTTAGTGTCGCGTTTCTGGGGATCACCTAGCGCACTTGAGATAATGGTTCGGGTAGCGAAGAGGTTTGCCCCTAGGATATCCCAGTCCGGGAGATGAAGATCGTCATTGATAATGCTTGTGGTACTGTCGCCGACAAAACGAAGTTCATCATAAGTGAAGCCATCGATCCCCAATCCAATCACCAGGGAATGAGTATCAAAAGGAAAGTGTTGAAGATCCCAGAGATGATTAATTTCTGCACGAACAAAGCGTCGATAAACGACACCATCCTCCGTAGCGAATTGTTCTCTATCAGAGATTTCTACAGTTTTGGCATTCAGAACTCTGAGACGGTTGAGATAATTAGGTTTATCAATCTGACTTTCGTACCACACGAAGAAGCCTACATTGAAGTTATGTGATCGGAAGTCTAGGTCAGATAATTCGACAATAAGGACCTTAAGCGGAATGAAGTTCGTGGTCGAGTCAGAAACGGACGCGCTAGCGCCAGCTGCTGAGAAAATTGCCAGCATACTCAACAAAAAAAGCTTATTCAGGCTCGAGATTAAACACCGAAGAGGTTTTGCGGGTCTTACAGTCACCTTATGACCTCAATCTGAGTCCGAGGAGATTAATCATAATTTACGCTTGAAGAAATGGTGGGCCCGGAAGGACTCGAACCTTCGACCAATGGATTATGAGTCCAGTGCTCTAACCAACTGAGCTACAGGCCCGCAGTATTTTCGGTTGCGAAAAACGACTTGAATTATAGCAAAAGCGCTTGGCCAGCCGTAAACCGCTCAAGATACTTTAGCGCCCGGATAGACTGGTTAAGCGAGGTTTGGCCGGGTTTCGTCAGGGGTTAACCCATTCGCCGTTGGCATAAAGTCTGGCCCCAGTTGCCTAAGCGGCAGTATCCGATAAATCGTTGCGACTTTCATTTTAGGGTGTTTGTTTAATGACTGCCTTGGCCGGCAGTATTTGTTTCTCAGAGCGTAATCATCGGATCAAGACCCCAACTGAAAAATGGTTCGCCGCCATCAGGCGTCACCCGAATCACTTCCTCTATCCAGATGCGGTGATGCTCATCTCCCGGGACTAGAATATGTAGCGGTACCACCATATTCGCCTCAAGCTGCCAGTCATGGTTGGGCACGCCGTCGGCGTTGGACTGTTCAAGTTCCATGTGACTAAGGCCCAGTCCATGGAAAAAGATCAAAACGTCGTCAGCACCTGCGACTCCGTTTTTTCGATACACCGCGCGACCAAGTCTTTGTAACTCGCTGATCTTTATCCCTGGACGCATCGCCTCCATCACGGCCGTTGCGGCTGCCGAGGTAGCGTTTGCGTACTGCTTTGCGTCACCCACTGCCTCTCCGTCAACTACCCAGGTTTTGCCGCCATCCCAACAGTAAAGATCGAGTGTTCCGTGGCAGTCGAACAAGATATGTACGCCGGGCTTCATCTCGAAATCATCCAGCCTTGACTGTAATGTGACAGCGGCATCGCCAGCGCAAGGATGCCCCCACACCATTGCCCCAGGGTCTCGAAAAAATCCACCCAGGTCTATGACAGCTTTATGGTACTCATGGTTGAACTCCTGCCACATCATGCCCGGAGCCCAGGTCTTTATCGTCTGGCAGATGGCTAACTCATTGACACTGGTCGCTCTTTTCAGAAGTTCAATCTCAGAGGTTGTTTTTACGCAGCGGGCATACATCATGGGGTCGTAACCATCTGCCACTTCAATGTTGTCCATTCCCAGTTGATGGCCAAATCGAAGATCGTCAAATGCAATGCGACCGGCACCAAGGCCAAGGTCGGTCAGGGCTTCGCGGCACGTCTGGGCAATGTTTTTGCCATAGTGGGCCTTGAGATTGCCTGCCCATGGAACGTTATTAATGTCGTTAGGCAGGAAGCGCTCCAGATCATCATCCCGGGCTGGTAGATCCAGTGGCAGCATCACGGCTCGAAATGCGCGAATATCTTTGATCCAGGTTGGCTGAGCCATCAGGGCGCCCACATAGTAATCAGCAACTACCAATATCGGATGATCCGGCTGATGGCGTGAGAGGATGACGGCGTACGGGCGGGGCTCATCCGCCTTATGGGCAACCCCCTTGAATCCTGATAGGTAGTACACATTGTACGGGGAAGACACGACAACAGCGTCCAGATTTCGCATGGTCAACGCATCGACTAACCGCTCTATATTGCATAACTGTTCAGGCAGCGCTTGTGGAGGGTATGGGATCATGTGAGGTGTTTCAGTAGATAAGGATCAGTGTAGTGCAGATGATCGATGTTAAAGATGGAAGGGGTATTTCGGGGTCAGCGAGCGATTGCGGTGGTTAATACCGGCATGCTGACAAATCCAAATCGCCCGTCTTCTACAGCTTGATCCAGTTGCTCGCGCCAGCGCTCGACGTCTGCCTTGGGAATACCCTGTTTCTGGGCAAAATGGGATAAAAGGCTAGAGGCAAGCCACGCAAATGAGTTGTGATGAAGCGAGTTATTCATAAACCCAATAGGAGTGCACTGTGCGCCAACGAAGCCATGTCGGGCAAGTTTGGCCGGCATTTGCAATGGCAGCATCTGGTGTGAGCAGTGCGCCTTGAATGCCTCGTGCATCTGCTCATTGAGCTTTGGCTCGGGCCCGTGAAAGCGCCAGTGATCCCAAAGAACAGAAACTGAAACAAAACGACCAGTTGGTTTGAGAACCCTGTGCACTTCGGCCAGCGCGGCGTCAACATCAGGAATGTATTCCAGCACTTGAATTGATGCGACGCTATCGAATGCGTCATCTGCAAATGACAGCCGAGTCGCCGAGTCCTGGCTAAACTCCACGTTGTCGAGTTCTTTGCACAGATCTTTTGCCGCGTTAATTTGTGGCTCGCTGGGGTCGAGCCCCACGGCGCGCCCTTTTGACCCCACAGACAGAGCAAGATCTCTTAGCAGGTGACCGCCACCACAGCCTAGATCCAGTACATGCTGGCCGGCAGCAATGCCCAGCGCCTCAAAAGTGGCCTTTCGCCGTCCTACGCCTTCTTGAGTCTGCGCCATGCGCCGTTGGACAGCGCCCATTCCGCTATTAAAATCCATTGCTTATTTATGCTGTCGAATCAACAACGTATCGTTATAACCCGTCAAAAATACGATATTGCACCATTATTGGCCTATATTTGTTTATCACTTTGTCAGTGGTTGAACGCTTCGGGAAGCATAAGCCAGATAGGCGTTCTTTTTGCGTGATTTTGACGACTTAAAATTTACTGCAGATGAAGTATAGGTCTAAAAATAACGGGAGAGAGATTTATGGGTGGTGTTAAGGGTCGAGTTGCGTTGGTAACCGGAGCCGGCAGCAGTGAAGGGATCGGGTTTGCAACGGCCCAGTTGTTAAAGGCTGCGGGCGCGCGGGTGGCGATTACATCGACGACCGATCGGATCAACAAACGTTGTGAAGCGTTAGGCGGTATCGAAGCCGGTGTTTTTGCCCAAACGGCAGATCTAACGGATAGTACTGCTGTGAATATGCTGGTAGAACAAATAGAAAATACGCTCGGACCAGTAGATATTGTGATTAACAATGCGGGCATGGTCCAGATGGGTCGAGACGAGCCGAGTTCGCCACTGCATCAAGTAAGCGATGAAAAATGGCATTACGGTATCGATATTAATCTGACAAGTGCGTTCCTGGTTACCCGCGCGGTACTTCCTGGAATGATGCAGCGCAAATATGGCCGAGTCGTTCATGTGTCTTCCGTAACCGGCCCGGTGGTGGGTATCGCAGGAAGCGCGGTTTATGGGACAGCCAAGGCCGGCATGCTCGGCATGGCGCGCTCTTTGGCTATTGAGGCAGGCCCAAGCAATATAACAATCAACTGTGTTGGGCCCGGGTGGATTAAGACGGCGTCAAGCGGCGAAGAGGAGATTGTGGCCGGTGCATTTACACCCATCGGACGGCCGGGCACTCCCGAGGAGGTCGGCCATGTTGCGGTATTTTTGGCGAGTGAAGAGGCCAGCTATATCACCGGTCAGCTGATCGTGGTGGATGGAGGTAACACCATCCAGGAGTACAAAGTCGCCTTAACCTAAAACCGGATTGCGCATCGTATGTTTTTCGATCATCTGGAGCGCATCTTTAAGCTAAGCCTGCTTGGCGCTCTCATGTTATTGGCCATGGCTTTTTTTCAAAAAGATCGGCTGCCTGCGCCAGGTTTTTTTGATCAGACGGTTTTAACCCAGCCGCTGCAAACGCCAACCCAAAGTCCTTCCTTTAAGACTCAAGTAAATGCTCAGACCTATACTGTAACCCCACTGTTTGACTATCAGTTGAACGGAGTCGTTGTAACCGATTACGAGAGCGGCTCCTTTGGTGATATCTATCATCACCGTCGTTGGAAAGATTTTCTTAATGTGAAGGATCTGTGTGTCGTGTGGGGCGAGAATGTACGGTCTGATGTTTTTCGCAAAATGGCGTACGACAGTGGGCCCTGGACCTGCTTTATACAGCCGCCCGACCGACAGACGGCTAAGCAATTCAAGGATGATCAGCTGTCTAATAATCATCTGCTAACTGACGACATCGATTTGCATCGCCTGATTATGAGTGCCGCGCCGGGAGATCAGGTCATGATCAAAGGCATGTTGGCAAATTATGAGAACCAGGCAAACAACTTTGAACGAGGTACCAGTATCACACGAACTGATACCGGGAATGGTGCGTGCGAGACGGTATATGTCACTGATTTTGCAATCGTAAAAAAGGCCAACAGGTTCTGGCGAGCCGTTTATCGGATCGCGCTGTTCCTGACCGTTGCGTCAGCGTTGTGTTTTGTCGTTACGCTTATGGTCCGACCGGCCAAGAGGCCTTATGGATAAAAGCTGTTAACAGCTAGCAGTCAATGATTGGGCCGATGTAATTGGTTTTAGGGTAAAAAAAATCCCGGGCATCAGCCCGGGATTTGTGTAGTTTTAATTGGCTTAGTCGAGATAGCTGCGCAGTTTTTCCGATCGAGTGGGATGGCGCATTTTGCGTAGCGCCTTGGCTTCGATCTGGCGTATGCGCTCGCGGGTTACATCGAACTGTTTGCCGACTTCTTCCAGGGTATGGTCGGTATTCAGGCCGATGCCAAAACGCATGCGGATCACCTTGGATTCGCGTTCGGTCAGGCTGTTGAGGATAGCGTCCGTTGCTCCAGTCAGGCCTGAGGTCAAGGCGGCTTCTTCGGGTGCCTCGACGTTCTTGTCCTCAATAAAGTCGCCCAAGTGTGAGTCATCGTCGTCACCGATCGGGGTTTCCATGGAGATAGGTTCCTTGGCGATCTTGAGTACTTTTAGAATCTTAGCTTCAGGCATATCCATGCGCTCGGCAAGCTCCTCGGGCAAGGCTTCGCGACCCTCTTCTTGCAGAATTTGTCGAGAGACGCGGTTCAGCTTGTTAATGGTCTCAATCATGTGCACCGGGATGCGGATGGTACGTGCCTGATCAGCAATCGAGCGGGTGATCGCCTGGCGGATCCACCAGGTGGCATAGGTCGAGAACTTGTAGCCGCGGCGATACTCAAACTTGTCCACGGCTTTCATGAGGCCGATGTTGCCTTCCTGGATCAGGTCGAGGAACTGTAATCCACGGTTGGTATATTTCTTAGCGATTGAGATAACCAGGCGCAGGTTAGCCTCGATCATCTCTTTTTTGGCGCGCCGGGCTTTTGCTTCGCCTATGGACATGCGCCGATTAACTTCCTTAATCTGCTTGATACGCAGACCCGAGACATTTTCCAGATGCTGGAGTTTGTTGCGCAGGCTTTCAAGCTCCTGAGCGTGGGCTTTGAGGATATCTTTGTCGCCTTCTTTGCCGCGCATCATGCTGCGAACCCAGAAAAGCTCGGCTTCCCGGCCAACGAACTTTGAAATAAAAGTTTTGCGTGTGACTCGTGCCTTGCGCACACAGATTCGGGTGATGGCTCTTTCCAACCGGCGCACCTCGTCAACAATTTCGCGCATCACCTGCGAGAGGTAGTCGATCTGGCGGGGTGCCAGGCGAATCTCCATTAGCTCAGCCGACAGTTTGTCCTGGTGTTTTTCTACCTGTGAGGCGCCGATACCGTAGCGGCTTTTGCAGCGCTCCAGACTCTTAAACCCCTTGCGGATGCTCTCGAAACGCTCCTTAGCCTCTTCTGGATCAGGCCCTAGCGGCGCGCTGCTGGTGCCGTCCTCATTCGGCGGTGCGGGCTGAGGAATCTCCTCTTCTATTGCGTTGGGATCAATAAAGCGAACCAGCAGTTCGGTAAGTTTTATCTTTCCGGCATCTACTTCATCGGCAAGGCGGACGATTTCAGCAATCACCACGGGTGCTGAGGCAATGGCATTCACGCTTTGACTGATACCGTCCTCAATACGTTTCGCCAGGCGTATCTCATCCTGGCGGGTCAGCAGTTCGACAGTACCCATTTCGCGCATGTACATGCGTACCGGATCGGTCGTGCGACCAAACTCGCTTTCCACCGCGGTGGTCAGTACCGCCTCGGCTTCTTCGACTACCTCCTCGTCATCGCTGTTGGCCGTTTTCAGTAGCAGGGAGTCTGCATCCGGCGCAGCGTCGTAAACCTCGATACCAAGGTCGTTGATCATGTTGACCACCGTTTCGATCTGATCGGTGTCATTCATGTCTTCCGGAAGATGATCGTTAATCTCACGGTAGGTAAGGAAGCCTCGTTCCTTACCCTTGATGATCAGCTGTTTGAGTTCGGATTGCTGGCTTTGACTATCTGTAGACACGAGGCCCCCTGGAAATAATGCTGAATGAGGTAAAAAACCTATCAATTATATCATGCGATTTTTCGTCAAACCCACAGGTTTCAGTCGTCTTCTCGACTGTGACGCAATCTTGCGCGCTGACGATAAAGGTCGGCAAGACGGCTTTTGCTGCCTTCATCGAGATCCTCCTGGGCGGCACGCGCTACCAGCTTATTGATTGATTGGGCCAGCGCCTGGTCTTCGAGCGTGACCAGAGTTTCGGCGAAAAACGGTGAGAATTGTTCCTGCTCTAGTAGATGGTCTTTACTTGCCAGTTTTTCAAGGGTGCCAGCGTCATTGGTATCCCGAAATCGCTCAATCAACCCTGCGGTGGTCAGCTTTGGGTTAGATGCGGCAATCCCATGCAGCTGTTTCAAAAGAGCCACTCCAGGCTCTGTGGTTTGTGGGTCGAGATGCTCGGGCAGGACATGCGCTGCAGCGAGCCCTGGCCGCTGCAGCAAAAGGCTGATAGCGGTCGCCATTGGCGTCAGCCGCTGAGTCGTATTGCTTTTTGGGCGAGATTGACCCCTCGAGGCAGGAAGAGGGGTCACCCCCGATGAGCGGACCCCGGTCTGCTCGCGCAGCCGCTGGAGCATGAGTTCGCGCAACGGGCCTTCAGGGATTCTGGCCAGCAGGGGCTTGGCCAATTCCACCAGCCGCGCCTTACCATCTATCCGCGTCAGGTCTGTTTCGCTGGCGAGCTTTTCGAACAGAAAATCGGGCAGTGGCTTGGCATTGGCACTGCGGTCACGCAGGCTTTGCGCGCCCTCCTTGCGTACCAGGGAGTCCGGATCTTCACCATCGGGCAGGAAAAGAAAGCTGG
>JABINT010000042.1 GCA_018698075.1 Acidiferrobacteraceae bacterium | reverse complement strand
GGCGCGGCTTCGTTCCGGCATAGGTACGCAACCAGTTCGCCGATCTCGTTGGGCTGTACTAGCCGCTGCTGGGGCGATTGACTGATGATCTTGGCGATTTCATCGTCCAGACCTGTGCCGTTCTTCTCGGCCTTAGCCTTGAAGCTGGCATTGAACATATCTGTCTGCACCCAGGTAGGGCTAACCACAGTCGCGCTCACCCCATGGGCGGCGCCTTCAAGAGCCACTGCCCGGCTTAAACCGAGCAAACCCGACTTGGATGCACAGTAGGCTGAGTGCCCAGGCACCGCAGTGCGTGCAGCGGTCGAGCCGATACTGACGATGCGCCCCCAGCCCCGCTCGATCATGCCTGGGAGGCAGGCGTGCATCATTCGAAAACATCCGATCAGATTGGTGTCGATCACATCGATCCAGGTTTGTTCGTCGTGATCCACAACACTCTGGGATGTGCTGATTCCGGCGGAATTGACCACAATATCGACCGGGCCAAGATTGGCTTCAGTCTCGCTGATAAACCGCGTTACGCTGGCACTATCGCGCACATCCAGCGACCCTGCATAAACCGATGCGCCGATGTCGGCCAATTGCTGCTGGGGTTCAGCAGCTACCGTTCTGGCGCCCAAAGCGACTGCCGCACCCTGGCGCGCAAGGCTCAACGCACTGGCAAGGCCAATACCGGAAAACCCACCGGTGACAACTGCCACCCTTCCCTTGAGGTGCTGTAATTCGTCTGGCACGGCCTTATCCTGTCGCGTGATCTAATGCCTGCATGATATCCGCCGAGAGATCTTCGACATTTTCCAGGCCCACAGAAATCCGCACCAACCCAAGGCTGATGCCGTGGGCTTCACGCTCCTCGTCGGTATAGTTGTTATGCGTCATGCTGGCAGGATGCTGCACCAGTGTTTCAGCATCCCCCAGACTCACAGCACGCTGCGCCAGTTGCAGTGCATCCATAAAACGCACGCCGGCGTCATACCCCCCGTGGAGTTCCAGCGCGATCATGCCGCCAAATGCGCTCATCTGCTGGCTCGCCAATTCGTACTGGGGATGTGACTTCAGGCCGGGGTAGTACGCCGACACCACCCCTGGGTGTGATTCAATCTGGCCTGCAAGAATCAGCGCGTTTTCACAATGGCGTGCCATTCGAAGTTCGAGGGTTTTGATTCCACGTAATAATAAAAAGGAATCAAATGCCGAGAGCACCGCCCCGGTCATATCTTTAAGGCCTACCGTGCGCACAGTCAACAACTCATCAGCACCGCCAATGATTGCCCCGGCGATAAGATCTCCGTGGCCACTTAAGTACTTGGTCATAGAATGCACCACGAAATCCGCACCCAGTTCCAATGGACGCTGCAGGCAGGGGGTGCCATAGGTATTATCAACAATGACTCGGGCGCCATGCGCGTGGCTCACGCGGGACACTTGTGCAATATCAATGACTCGCATGTTTGGGTTGGTGGGCGTTTCGAAAAATACAAAGCGTGTCGCTGGGGTCATCGCAGTTTCGAGCGCCCCGGCTTGAGTCAGGTCGACAAAATGGGTGGTCACACCAAAACGTGACAGCCCATGTCCCATAAAAGCAAAAGTGCAGCCATAAAGCGTCTTATCGGCAATTATCTCATCGCCTAACTGGATAAAGGACCAGAGCAGCGCGGTGATCGCGCCAATGCCCGATGCCACGGCCAGTGCCGCCTCGCCACCCTCCAGGCTTGCCAAACGCTGCTCCAGTATCGACTGGGTGGGATTGCCAACACGGGCATAGATATAGCCCGGTACCTCACCGGAAAAGCGCTGCTGGCCTTGGGCTATAGAGTCAAAAGAGTAGGTGGCATTGAGGTACACCGGCGGGTTCAACGCACCATGGTGACTTGCCGGATCGTACCCTTCATGTATCGCGCGCGTGCTGAAGCCGGCCGGATGGCCTGAACTGGGTTTTTTCATCGGCAAAGATTGCTGTTCTAAAGAATGGAACTATGGCATAAACCGCTGCTGCCGCCTAACCGCGGGTCGGTACCCACTGCAGCTGCGATGCTACAAAACACCGGCTGCTGCCAGCTTAGCGAAACCCCAGTCGCTCACCGACCCAGCGATGAAATGCAGCGGTGGCACTATCCATTACCGGTGTCAGTACGCCGCCGTCAAAACCTGAAGAGGCCCGCCCAGCCTGCAGTCCCGTCACCACGTCGATATCCTCAGCGAATACCTCGCGCCAGAACGTGTGCTGTGCTTTGCGCAATTGGGCAAAACGAGGTGAAAGTGCTTGGTCGCCAACGCAGTACAGTCGGGTTTCCTCAAGGGTCCGGTTGTAAGCCAGCGGGATAACCACCATGACAAAAAGGTGGTCTGCCTGTAATCCCAGCAAGGTATTGGGGAACAAAGCCGGGTACTGCGCCTCTTGGTATGCGTCTTTGGGCCAGGCAGGAAAAACTGGCAGGCGTCCATCCGCTCCTGCGCCCAGGGTATAGCAGTGCGACAACTGGCCGGCAAAATCCTCGGCAAGATAAATCTCATGATCAGCAAGTGGCGAAACCTTATTAAGCGCAGGATGAACCGTCGGCAGGTGATAAGCCTCCAGGTAATTCTCAACAGCAAGTTTCCAGTTAGCCGAAAGCTCGAGCTCGATGCGGGAATATGACTCACCCAAGCGTAGCAGTGACGGCCCCTCACTTCCCCAGTAAGGCGCCCAACGCTCGGCTAATGGGGAGATGAACTCAGCAAAAGGCGGCGCATCCCCGGAGAGGTTGATAAAAACCAGATCGTGCCATTGCGTGCTGGCGACCTCGACCAGACCAAACTTTGAGCGATCCAGTGATTCGATCT
>JABINT010000131.1 GCA_018698075.1 Acidiferrobacteraceae bacterium | reverse complement strand
CTCACTGCATATCGGGGCACCGGATTTGTATCGCCCCCACCCTGAGATAGTCACCGCCGCTGGCAGGTGGTGCACCTTAACAAACCAGCCAAGCGAAGCGGTGGCCGGCGCTGATCTCGTGGTCACCGATACCTGGGTCGGCATGGGGCAGGAAGCCAAAAAAGCTGAGCGGCTTAAGGCATTCCACGGGTTTCAGATCGATAGCCAGATGATGGCTGGTGCTGCTTCGGATGCACTATTCATGCACTGCCTGCCGGCCTACCGAGGTCAGGAAGTTGCAGCTGAAGTGATCGATGGACCCCAAAGTGTTATTTGGGACGAGGCAGAAAACCGCCTGCACGCACAAAAGGCCCTGATTGAGTTTTTGCTCGCCTAGGCGCTAGGCCGACAGGCCTCGCACAAAATCGGGGTTCACGGCATCAGACCGTTGCAGTCACCCGCATTTGTTCCATTGCCCGCTTTTCAATCTGGCGAATCCGTTCAGCTGAAACCCCGTACTTTGCCCCTAAATCGCCGAGGGTACTCTTCCCCCCCAATTCAACAAGCCAGCGTGCTTGGATAATATCGCGACTGCGATCATCCAGGCTGGCCAGCGCTTTACTGAGCTGGACCTGGCGAGAGCGCTGCTCGTCTGCCTGGGAAACCAGTACCCCAGGATCCCGCGAAGAATCCCCCAGGGCTTCGGCTGGCGCCAAGAAACGTGGCGTCTCGTCATCGGTTGCTTCTGGCTCGAAGGCCACGTCATGGCCACTCATGCGGGTTTCCATCTCCCGCACTATTTTCGGATTCACATCAAGCGCTGTCGCCATCGACTCGACTTCATCTTCTTTCATTACGCCTAGTCGCGCCCGATTTTTGCGCAGATTAAAAAACAATTTGCGCTGGGCCTTGGTGGTAGCCACTTTGACCATTCGCCAGTTGCGAACGACGTAATCGTAAATCTCGGCCTTTATCCAGTGAACGGCAAAAGATACCAGTCGTATATCTCGCTGATGATCAAATCTTTTCACTGCCTTCATCAACCCAACATTGCCCTCCTGAATAAGATCAGCCAGAGGAAGTCCATATCCGGAAAAACCCCGGGCAATCGAGACAACAAAGCGCAAATGAGAAAATACCAGCTGCCGGGCGGCCTCGAGATCGTCGTCATCATGGTAGCGCTGGGCGAGTGATTTTTCCTCTTCGGCGGTAAGAATAGAAGCTTCGTTCACCTCGCGCAGGTACCGCGTCAGCCCCTGGCTAGGGCCAAGATCGGTTGCGATAGATAGGGTCTGGCTCATAAACGTGTCATCCTTTTTTCAGGGTACATGCATATTTTAGCACTCTATTACCTTGAGTGCTAATGATTTTTTAACAAGTTCAGTTTTAAATATTCAATGTTTTCAACAGTTTATTATATTTTTGCAATATTCACTGTAACAACAAAGTTATTCATTTTGGTATTCGACAGCCCTATTTTAGGAATCAATACCCACCAGGGCTCTAGCAAAGCGGTCAGCATCGAAGGGCTGCAAGTCTTCGAGGGTTTCTCCGACTCCGATAAAAGGGATCGTCAGCGCACATTGGCGAGCCAAGGCAACGACGATACCGCCACGGGCAGTGCCATCGAGTTTGGTTACACATACGCCGGTCGGCTCCACGGCATCCCCAAACGCCGCCACCTGGGCTAAGGCATTTTGCCCTGTACCCCCATCAACCACCAATAGGGTTTCTTGTGGTGCGGCCACATCTACTGCACGGATCACGCGTTTGATCTTTCGCAACTGCGCCATCAGGTCTACGTTGACATGCTGCCTTCCAGCAGAATCGACAATAAGGACGTCGATCTTCCGAGCCTGGGCGGCCTTCATCGCATCGTGCGCCACCGCCGCAGCATCAGCGCCATGTGCCTGGGCAATAACCGGTAGTTCCAGTCGTTCTCCCCAAGTCTGCAGTTGCTCGATCGCCGCAGCACGAAAAGTGTCACACGCCGCCAACATAACCGATCGCTCTGATCGGCGGAAGAATGCAGCGAGCTTGGCCGCAGTCGTCGTTTTGCCTACCCCGTTAACGCCAACCATGAGAATAACGAAAGGCGTCCCGGGTTGTGATTGGATGTCGATTGAACGCTGCGCCTTGCCCAGCATGGCTGCCAGCTCATGACTCAACAGATTCTTCAATGCCGGAAGGTTTTCAATCCTTTTCGACGCAGCATGTCGGCGCAGAGCAGCCACCGCCTCCCCGCTGGCCGCGACGCCCAGATCAGCCATGATCAGCTGATCTTCAAGCGCCTCGAATACGGCGTCGTCAAAGACTCCCTGTCCAGAACCCATTAATGCCGCCAACCCCCCAGAGAGTGCGTCACCGGTTTTCTTGAGTCTTGAGAAAAGCCCCTTCTTGGCGTTACCTGTTTTCATCTTTATGGCCGGTGATCCGTGGTGCACCATACCCAAGCTGGGCTTTGGTTAAAAGCGGCAGATATCCTATCATCGGTTGTCAAACCGTCCTGACATCCTTCTGCGATTGTGAAACGTTCTCAAATTAAACAGCATGGCCGCTTGCGCATTATCGGTGGCCAGTGGAAAAAACGCCTGATCCGCTTTCGTGGCGCAGCGGATCTGCGACCCACCCCCGACAGCGTCCGTGAAACGCTGTTCAACTGGCTCGCCCCAGTGGTCGTCGGCGCACAATGCCTTGACCTTTTTGCGGGCAGTGGCGCATTGGGGATTGAGGCGGCTTCGCGCGGGGCCGCTTCAGTAAACCTGGTCGAGATGCATCGGGCGACCTGCCGTCAACTCAGCGATACCCTGTCAATGCTTAATGCCAGCAATGTCAGCGTCCACTGCGAGGAAGTGCTGGATTGGTTAGACCATTGCAACGCCCGTTATGACATTGTCTTTGTCGACCCCCCCTATGGCGAAGGGTTGGTTGATCGCTGCCTCAACCGACTTGAACGCTGCGCCGTGCTCAACGCCAATGCCCAGATCTACGTAGAGTGCGGCGTACGGGAAAAATTGGTCATCCCATCTGGATGGTGCCAGTTACAACACAAGACCACCGGTCAGGTGGCCTACCGTTTATTCAGTGTGAGCGAGACTCGAGAAACGCTCGACTGAAAATATCGGTCAGGCGGCCTGCTCCGTATCTGAGTGCACCGCAATCTCATAATCACTGGCGTTGTCATGGCGAAACAACCGGCGGACCATGGGTTCGAAAAATTCCAATGGCTCATGGCGATACTCCGGATCAAAGCAGTTCTGATCATATTCCTCGCAAAACCGCACGGTATCGGCATACCAGGGGTGATCTATCAACCGGTCACGGACATTACGATCTCCACCGCGATGGTGTGCGTAATAAAACGTCTGGAACATCCCGTGATGCTTGATAATCCAGTAGGTTTTTTCTGTGACAAACGGGCGTAATACGGCTGCCGCCATCTCGCTGTGCGACAGCGGGGCAAGCATATCGCCAATATCGTGCAGCAGCGCCGCCACAACCATCTCTTCGGCCTCTCCGGCACGGTGTGCCCGGGTCGCCGACTGTAGCGAGTGCGTTAATCGGGTGACGCGATACCCTGAGATCGACTGATCCAGCGAGCGCAGATGTGCAAAAATTCGCTCTGGCAACCCATCAACGAACTCGTGCTCCATTTTGTCTAAAAACTCATACTCCTCGCGGGACCCGTCAGCCATTTTGGTAAATCCTACAACCTCCATCACTCCCTCCTGGGGATCGCGCCCCGATTTGCTTTTGTAAAAGTATGGATGAGATCAACGGCGATTGGTAGTATCAGTACTCAGAATCTCGTCATATGGGAAGTTAATACCGTAAATGACCACCAAAGCAATATATCCAGGCACATTTGATCCGATTACCAAGGGGCACATAGATCTTGCCGAGCGTGCGAGCAAGCTGTTTGACGAAGTGGTCATCGCGATAGCGGCCAGTCCCTCAAAACAGCCGTTGTTTGACGTCGACGAACGGCTGGAAATGGCGCAGATCTCACTGTCGCATATCGACAATATCAGCCTAGTGGGTTTCGATGGACTGCTGATTGAGTGTGTCCGCACAGCCCAGGCCCAGGTGGTGATACGTGGCTTACGGGCGGTATCGGATTTTGAGTACGAGTTTCAACTAGCCGCTATGAACCGTCGACTCGATCCAACGGTGGAGACCATGTTTTTGACTCCCTCAGAAAATTACACCTTTTTGTCGGCCTCTATGGTCAAGGAAATCGCTTCGCTCGGTGGTGATGTCTCTCAGTTTCTCCATCCACAAATTAACAAACGACTCGCCGACCGCCTGGGTCGATAACAAGACACCTCACGCCCGGGTGCACACGGCCACGAACTATGGCGCTTTTGATCACTGACGAGTGTATTAACTGTGACGTATGTGAGCCCGAATGCCCCAACGATGCCATTTCCCAGGGTGAAGAGATCTACCAGATTGAGCCAGGCAAATGCACTGAATGTGTCGGACACTTCGAGACATCACAGTGTGTTGAAGTTTGCCCCGTCGAATGTATTCTGGTCGACTCCGATCACAAAGAAGGCCGCGACACCTTGATGGAGCGCTATCGTATATTAACGGGTCTTGTGGCCTGTTAATCAGGCCGTTGGCAGTTCGATATCCAAACACCGCCATAGATACCAGGTCGCAACGGATCGATAGGGCTGCCAACGCCTACCGGCGCGGGCCAATCGTGAGGGTTTTGGCAATGTCGCCAGTCGGCGCATTTTCTGGTAGCCCTTGAGTACGCCCAGGTCTCGGATTGGGAGCACATCTGCGCGGCCCAGATAAAAAATCAGCAACATCTGCACCGTCCATTCGCCCACACCACGCACCTCGCTCAGGCGCTCGATAATCAACTCATCACTCATCGCGTGCAAAGCCCGAGTATCTGGTAACTCACCAGCGGCGCCGCGGTCGGCCAAATCTACAAGCGCAATACATTTAGACCGCGAAAGCCCTGCCGCGCGCAAATGTTCGACGGGCATAGCCAGTAACTGCCCCGGGGCGACCCGCCGATTGGGGAACAGGTCCAGTAATCGTCCATGGATGGTAGATGCAGCTTTGCCGCTCAGTTGCTGATAGACGATTGAGCGACACAGATACTCGAAGACCGACCGATTTCGACGCACCTCGAGTTGCAAGTCACCCACTCCAGCCATGATCCGAGCCAAACCCTTATCGCGCTGGGCCAGGTAAGTGCAAGCTACCGCTGGATCAAATTGGCGAAGGTGATTCATCAGATGCTATCCGTAATCGACCGGTGGAGCATGCGGGATCCAAATCCCACAGATCGATCTCATCGTTGTCTTGGCGAAACGAATTCAGGCATTCGCGAGTAAAGCAGTTACTCAGTTGGGCTTTGATTGCCATGTTGACCCCCTGGTGACCGACCAGCAGTATATCGCCGGCGGTGTCATTCAAGTTAGCCGCAAAATCCTTGATCCGACAGGCGACATCACGGATCCCCTCTCCACCGGGCGGAGCTTTCAGATAACATCCTTGACGCCAGTCGTCATAAGCGTCGCTATCACCGGCCCGAATCTCTGATTCGAGGCGACCTTCGTAATCCCCCAGATCAAGTTCAACCAGGGCAGGCTCAACCGCGACATTAAGCCCCAACGTTTGTCCGAGAATTGCCGCGGTTTCGCGCGCCCGCTCAAGCGGTGATGAAAACAGCTGAATCGGGGCGAACCCGCGAGTCTTCAATAAATCGCCCAGTTTTTTGGCTTGCTGATAGCCCAGGGCATTAAGTGGGATATCACTTCGAGACTGCCAACGATGCGCGACGTTCCAATCAGTCTGTCCATGACGAGCAATTAACAGGGCCATTAGGAAATTCCGATAATAAGGCTGATCTCAGATTCTTGCCCAAGCCGGTGGTTTTTGCTTGAAAAAATTCCCAGTCGTACTGGAAATGACCTCGCCCTTAACTGAATCGATGAAAAAAACTGATAGTTTGTGATCTGAGGTTGACATGTTTTAGGGCTCTGGGTATTATGTATACAGAATTTGTGCATTGCACGATTCTTTTCTCATATCCTCCTCCTTAGATTAATCCCGTCACGCTCTTGTGACGGGATTTTTTTTGTAGTATCTCGTTTTATTCTTTGTTTTCAATCGAATACCAGTTATTAAATACTAGATATTGATTCTGTTTTCATATTTACTGTGAATTTAATAGGCACTATCTATCATAAATAACGTAATATTTATATGGTGCACTGCAATATTATAGACTTGAAGGGCAGTCACCTCAGATCATCAACCCAAGTCAGCGACATGGTATTTTGTCAGGCCAACCCTGTCTTTTAAAGGCTCTCCTACCCGACTTAGGCGTGGATCGCCAGCAGCCGTTCCCGACTCGCGCACCAGTGCGAGCCGTTAAGGCAGACGATACAATCGACTCGCCCCGCGCCGCGAATAGCGCCTATCCTAAAAAGTGAGACTTCATGGCCACTTCCCCAATCCTTTTTGTTTTTCCAGGTCAAGGTTCACAGTATCCGGGCATCGGTAAAGATCTATTTGACGCATTCGAGTCGGTACGCAAACTCTATGGCCAGGCCAGCGAAGTCCTGGGGTACGATCTCGCGCAACTATCCTTCGAAGACCCTGAAGGGAAAATCAACCTGACCCGCTATACCCAGCCGGTCTTGCTGACACACTCCATTTCCTGTCTTCAGGCATTCCAGGAAGTGACCAACGGCAAAGTTGGCGCGGGTTTAGCGGCCGGCCACAGTCTGGGAGAGTATTCCGCACTGGTTGCAGCTGGCGCTTTGGATTTTCCTTGTGCTCTTCAACTGGTAATGACCCGGGGCCGACTCATGGGAGATCTGGGGGACGGCGAAATGGAGGCCTTGCCATTGCCAATCGAAAGCGCTCAGGAATTGGCTGAACAGCATTACTGTGCCGTAGCGGCATGCAACCTGCCCGAGCAAACCGTTGTTGGGGGGCGCGCCGAGGATTTGGATGCTCTGGTCAATGACTTCCAGGAGCGCTACCCCGGAAAACGCAGCGCGCGACTCAAAACCGAGGGTGCGTTTCACACTTTCTACATGATCGAGGCCGCACTACAATTCCGCGAAGCCTTGAGTGCCACACCGTTTTCCTCGCCGGCCATCGAAGTGCTCTCCAACAGTTCCGGCATCTTTCACCGCAAAGACTCAAACAGTATCCGGGCAGGGCTTTTTTCACAGCTCTTTAACCCGGTGCAGTGGCATGCCAACCTCATGCACGCCGCGACCCAAGGTTGCGACACAATCATTGAGTTCGGTGGCGGCATCGGCAAAGGCGAAACAGCCGCCGAGAAAAAACCCAACCTCGCCAGCATCATCAAGAAGTCGTTTCGCCGCCAGCCAAACCCACCGCGCTACCTAAGTGTGATCAACCAGGAAACTCTGTCACAAGCTGCATCAGTTTTTCGTCTGTAGACGCTGCCGACCAGGTTACGGTAGTGCAATCTACGCGATTCAACGTGAGCGCTCGGGAGGGGAAAGACGGTTGAACACAGCGTCACTGTACCTTGTGACTGTGCTGATCTGGGGCTCAAGTTGGCTTGCTATCCGGTACCAGATTGGAATCGTGGCTCCAGAGATTTCCCTGGTATACCGATTTGCACTGGCCACAGTGGTGCTGGTGCTGTGGTGCACAGCGCGCGGCATTTCGCTGCGTTTTCGGTTGCGAGATCATCCCTACCTGGCCTTACTGGGGTTTTGCCTTTTTTCGATGAACTACCTGTTGTTCTACCACGCAGCTTTCAATCTCGCAACAGGGCTGTTGGCAGTAATCTTCTCAACGATGACGGTAATGAATATTGTCAACAGTGCAGTATTGCTCGGGCGCAAAACTGAGAAACAGACTATCCTGGGCGCATGCCTTGGTCTTGCTGGGATGGCGTTAGTATTTTGGCCACAAATCCAGCAAACCGGGGCGACAACATTTGCTGCGGTCGTTATCAGTGTCATTGCCACCTACCTCGCATCGATCGGCAATATCCTATCGGCCCGCAACCAGATGCATGGCTTGCCCGTGGTATCGGCGAATGCAATCGGTATGGCCTACGGCACCTGCTTTTTGCTGATCTACAGTTTGTGGTCGGGCGCTCCCTTTGCGTTCGATACAGCCGGCTCCTATATCGGCTCGCTCGCCTTTCTTGCGCTTTTTGCCTCGGCGATCGCCTTTGGCTGCTACCTCACCCTAGTCGGCCGGATCGGTCCAGAAAAAGCGGCTTATGCCACAGTGTTGTTCCCAATCGTGGCACTTTCACTTTCCACGTGGGTCGAAAACTTCCATTGGCAAGGTCGTGCCATAGCGGGAGTCATCCTGGTCCTGGGCGGCAACGTCATCGTGCTCCTGGGGCAAACACACTTCAACACCCTGATCAGGCTGCTGCGCCGGTGAAGCTCAAGGACTTGAAGAATTAATCGGTTTGTCTGCGCCGGCCCAGCCACAAAACCATACCCAGAGCCAACAGCACCGCAGGGAGTACCGAGTAATTCAGCGCTCGCCAACCCACCCACTCGTGTAGAAAGCCCGAGCTAAGCGCGGTCAGCGCAACCATACCAAATACCAGTAGGTCGTTAAGGCCCTGGGCCTTTGCCTTTTCCGGCGCGGTATATGTTTCGGTGAGAAGAGTGGTGCCACCTATGAAGAGGAAGTTCCAACCCAATCCCAAAAACACCAGTTCAAAAAGAAAATGGAACACACTAATACCGCTAAGGCCAATCAAAATACTGGCGAGCAGCAATATGGCACCCACGCTCATGATACGGGTTACGCCGAACCGGGAAATCAGGTTTCCGGTAAAAAACGACGGCGCAAACATAGCGAGCACATGCCACTGAATGACCAGTGCCGTATCAGCAAATTCATGATCGTGACTGGCCATCGCCAGCGGTGTCGACGTCATCACCAGATTCATTACGCCGTACGCGATCATGGCGCCGATCACTGCTACCAGGTATTTTGGTTGCCTGGCAATCTGCGCCAAAGGCCGTTGCTCGCCAGAACGCTCGTGCTCTCCCGGTACGGCTATCTGGATCTGTGAAACCAAGAGTATCGATAACCCATATAGAATCAACAGACTTGCGTAACTTCCCGCAAAAGGAATTCCCATCAACATATCCCGGGAATAGTTGGCAAGATTAGGCCCAATGAACGCCGCAAGGATGCCCCCGGCCAGCACCCAGGAAATCGCCCGACCGCGATACGCTTCACCACTGATATCCGCTGCTGCGAAACGGTAATACTGGCCAAAGCCATTCAGGATGCCGATCAAAAAGGATCCTACTGCAAAGGCAACAAAATTGTGGTCTAAAATAGCCCACGTGGCGACCATGGCGCCCGCAAACCCGACCATGAGGCCGATAATAAAACCGGCACGGCGCCCTATCCGCTTCATCAAAACTGAAGCAGGAAAAGTCACTGCTAGAGTACCGCAGTACATGCACGCTATCGGCAACGTCGCCCAAACCTTCTCCGCGGAGAGTGCCAGCCCGACCAAGGCGGAGGCCGCAACGATAAGCGAACTGCCAGACAGCATCAGTGCCTGACAGACAGCGAGAATCAGTACATTGCGCCGTAGCGCCCCTACAAAAGGCATAGTGCTATCTTGTCCGTTCGTCCTAAGACTTGGCTTACTGATCCAGCACGCCTATGCCCGTCAGAACATGTAAAGGTGGTGGGTGCGGCAGGCCTCGGGAACTCACATGCCGCGGCGATATTTCCCTCCCACTTGAAAAAGTGTGTCAGTGAGTTGGCCCAGTGAACAGCACCGAGCCGCCTCCATTAGTGGGTAAAAAACATTCTCTCCACGCAAAGCGGCATATTTGACGGCATCAAGTGCCGGGCCGGTCTGGTTTTCATGGCGGTGCTTAAAATCGGTAAGTCGGTCCAGCTGCCCCTGTTTTTCCGTTTCGGTGCCTCGAGCCAACTCTACATCGGCTGATGTGCCAACCGCATCCCTGACAAAAGAGTTAACACCGATGATCGGGTAACTGCCGTCATGTTTGCGGGTTTCATAATACAAAGACTCTTCTTGTATCTTGCCTCGCTGGTAACCGGTTTCCATCGCTCCGAGGACCCCACCGCGCTCTGCCAGGCGATCAAACTCTGCGAGTACCGCCTGCTCAACCAGATCGGTAAGCTCCTCTATGATGAAACTGCCCTGATTGGGATTTTCGTTGCGCGCCAGCCCCCACTCACGATTGATGATCAACTGTATAGCCATAGCCCTGCGCACCGAGTCTTCGCTAGGAGTTGTCACCGCCTCATCATGGGCGTTGGTATGCAAACTGTTGCAGTTGTCGTAAACCGCAATCAAAGCCTGAAGTGTGGTACGAATATCATTGAAACCCATCTCTTGTGCATGCAAAGAACGGCCCGAAGTCTGGATATGGTATTTCAGTCTCTGACTGCGGGCATTCGCACCATAACGCTCCCGCATGGCAACCGCCCAGACTCGCCGCGCGACGCGCCCCATCACGGTGTACTCGGGGTCCATGCCATTGGAGAAAAAGAAAGACAGGTTCGGGGCAAAATCATCGATCTCCATACCGCGGGCCAGATAGGATTCCACGTAGGTAAAACCGTTCGCCAGGGTGAGTGCGAGCTGGGTAATCGGATTAGCACCTGCCTCGGCAATGTGATAGCCGGAGATTGAGACCGAGTAGAACTTGCGCACCCGGTTATCAATAAAGTACTGCTGAATATCAGCCATCATGCTCAAACTGAAATCAGTGGAAAAAAGGCAGGTGTTCTGCCCCTGATCTTCCTTGAGGATATCGGCCTGTACCGTGCCGCGAACATTTTCCAGAGTCCATGACCGAATTTTGGATAACTCCTTTGAATCCGGATCGCGGCCTTGCTCCTCACAAAACCGCTCGACCTGCTGATCAATGGCAGTGTTGAGAAAAAATGCCAGGACAGTTGGTGCCGGGCCGTTAATGGTCATGGATACAGATGTAGTCGGACTGCAAAGGTCAAAACCCTGATAGAGCGTCCGCATGTCCTCCACGGTCGCGATAGAAACACCAGAGGTGCCGACCTTGCCGTAGATATCCGGGCGTAGTGCCGGGTCGGATCCATACAGGGTCACTGAATCAAAAGCCGTAGACAGGCGCTTGGCCTCGGAATTAGCAGACAAAAGCTTGAAACGACGATTGGTGCGCGAGGCGTCACCCTCACCTGCAAACATACGGGTCGGATCTTCGTTCTCGCGTTTGAAAGGGAATCCCCCTGCGGTAAATGGAAATTCTCCCGGCACGTTTTCCAACAACTGCCAGATCAAACGATCCCCAGCGTCGGTATATCGAGGCAGGCTGACACGGGGAATCCGGGTGCCAGACAAAGAGGTATAACTGAGTGTCTGCTCCCGCGCTTTACCGCCCACGCGAATACTCAGGCTATCCTGGCGGTAGCGTTCAATCAAAGAATCGAATCCATTGATCTGTTCCAGCATTTCTTCGCCCAGTTTCTCGGCCACATCCTCAGCAAGCGCCTGAAGTGTCCCGTTTGGCTCTCCTGCCGCCGCAAGCAGATCGATACAACTGTGCAGATGCTGGTATCGACGCGCCAAAACCGCCTGACTTGCTGCCTCCTCGTGGTAGAGGCGAACAGCATCGGATATCTCAGACAGATAACGCTCGCGACCGACGGGCACCACATCAGCGGGTTTCAAATTCAACTGTGGGTCAGGCAGCAACCCGAGGCTCGGGGTTAGCCCGTACTCCACCAGGGCGGTATTGAGCGCCCGGTACAGCGCGGTCACGCCTTGGTCATTAAAATGCGATGCCGTGGTTGTGTATACCGGCATAGCCGCGGGCTCCATACTGAAGTCACCACGGTTACGCTGCACCTGCTTACGGACGTCCCGCAAAGCGTCCTGGGCGCCTTTGCGATCACTCTTATTGATCGCGACAAAATCCGCATGATCCAGCATTTCGATCTTCTCAAGCTGTGACGGGGCGCCAAATTCCGGTGTCATGACATACAGCGAACAATCCACCTGAGAAACGATGCCGGCGTCACCCTGGCCGATGCCAGGCGTCTCGATGATGATCAGATCAAAACCGGCACACTGGCAGGCGGCGAGGATGTCCCCGATCTGCGGCGGTATCTCGGCGCTCGCACCGCGGGTCGCCAGTGAACGCAAAAATACGGCGTCTCCGTCAATCGCATTCATGCGGATACGATCCCCAAGCAAAGCGCCGCCGGTCTTACGTCGAGTTGGGTCCACTGCAAGCACCGCCAGGCGCAGGCGATCGCCGTAATCCATACGCCAACGCAGAATCAACTCATCGGTCAATGAAGATTTACCCGAGCCACCGGTGCCGGTGATCCCCAAAATCGGTACCCGGCACTCTTCACGCGCTGCACCCGCGTGGACCTGACGCAGAACAAATTCACTGACAGTCCCGTTTTCGATCTCGGTAATCAAACGGGCCAGTTGCCCGCCATCACGCCCGTCCAGTCCGTCCAGGCTCTCTTTACCCTGATCGCCAGGATAAAAATCGGCTTGCGCCATCATGTCATCGATCATGCCCTGCAAGCCAAGACGCTGGCCGTCCTCTGGCGAGTAGATACGGCAGACCCCGTAATCGTGCAGTGCACGAACCTCTTCGGGAACGATCACCCCGCCGCCGCCGCCAAAGACGCGTATATCTCCCCGGCCGCGCTGGCGCAGCATATCGACCATGTAGCAGAAGAATTCACTGTGGCCGCCCTGGTAGGAACTAACAGCAATGCCCTGCACATCTTCTTCGATGGCCGCATCAACAATTTCCTGGACACTACGATTGTGACCAAGGTGAATTACCTCCGCACCAGAGGCCTGTAGCAAGCGGCGGATGATGTTGATGGAAGCATCATGTCCGTCGAACAAGCTCGCCGCTGTAACAAAACGGATCCGGTAGCCCGGGTCCGGGTCGGATCGGGCTTCTGGGCTGGACAGGGGGGGCGCACTCTGACTCATCGCTACCATTTTCGTCGTTAGATTGGGCGAAACATTTTAGTTTCCGTTTACGTAAACGTCAATTGAAGTTATACTGACATTATGGCCATGATGATGCAAACCAACCCTTCCAGTGACACCCACAATACGTCCTACTCAATCTCGGATCTGGCCCGAGAATTCGGGGTGACCACTCGGGCGATTCGGTTTTACGAAGACGAAGGGCTGCTGCGGCCTGGGCGATCCGGCCGACAGCGGGTGTATCGTACCCGCGATCGTGTGCGACTGAAACTGATTCTACGTGGCAAACGCCTGGGCTTCTCGCTAAACGAGGTGGGCGAGATTATCAATATGTATGACTCCAATCCCGGAGAAGCGGGCCAATTGCGTTATTTCCTGGAGCAAATCCGCCAGCGCCGCGAGACCCTAAAGCAGCAGCACCACGATATTGACGTAACTCTGCAAGAGCTGGATACCATAGAAGCTCAGTGCCAGGACCGTCTTACCACCCTGAGCTGATCTCTCCCAGGGTATCATCCTCTTTCGTCCTATTCGCGCAGCGAACCGTACGTGCTGACAACTCAAAATTCCAGTACTGGAACGCAGATACTCCTGGTGCTTGCCTGCCTGGTGATCGTGATCGCCGGCCTGAAAGCGGCCAGCAGCATCGTAATCCCCCTATTGATGGCCATTTTCCTAGCCATTATTGCCTCAACCCCCCTACAGTGGTTGCGCCGGCGTGGATTGCCCACCTGGGCCGCCCTAACCCTGATTCTATTACTGCTGGGCAGCGCACTCATCAGTATCGGATCACTGATTGGCGCTTCCATTGATCAATTGAGTAATACCCTGCCGCGTTACGAGGCGCAACTGCGCGCCCTGATCGACAACGTAACGCTATGGGCCAGCGGTCTTGGCTTGACACTGCCGCCGAGCGGTCTTGAAGAGTTGATCGATCCGGCGGCAGCGGCTCAGTTGTTCGGGCGTCTGGTCAGCGGATTCGGTGGTCTGCTGGCTAACAGCATGCTGATTATCTTTACCGTGCTGTTTTTGATGGTGGAATCAGCCACGATTCCCGACAAGCTGCGCGCCATTTCAGCGGACCCAGACAAAACCATCGGCAGCCTGTCTGCATTCATGGAGTCGGTTAACAGTTACCTCGTCATCAAGGCGTTGATGAGTTTTATCACCGCGCTTGCGATCACGGTCTATCTGCTGGTACTGGGCGTGGACTTCGCGGTCCTTTGGGGCGCCATCGCATTTTTCATGAATTTCGTACCCTATATTGGCTCGATTATCGCGGCCGTTCCGGCGGTGACCCTGTCATTGATTGATGCTGGACCTGCGATCGCGTTAGCCGTCGGGGCCGGCTTCCTCGTGGCGAACATCGTTGTCGGGAGCCTCCTCGAGCCGCGCTACATGGGACGGGGGCTTGGGCTTTCGACTCTAGTGGTATTCGTTTCCTTGCTGTTCTGGGGTTGGGTCTTCGGGCCAGTCGGCATGTTCCTGTCGACGCCGCTAACCATGCTGGTGAAGATTGCTTTGGAAAGCGACCCGCGCAGCCGCTGGATCAGCGTGCTCCTCAGCGCTCAGGCGCCAGGCAGATCCTCGCGCATCTCCTGAACCGCGACCAATCATCTTTCCTTATAACGGTAAGGTAGGCCGGTTGCCCCGTGGAAACTGCCCCGTGCAAAGGGGGTTGAGATGAAATTCGACGCCCTGCGATCACCACGCTACCGACGTTTCTGGCTTGGATCCATCGGCTCCACCGGGGCGACGCAGTTGTATTTTGTCGGCATGGCGTGGCTGGTTTTCGAACTCAGCGGGTCTGCTCTGGACCTTGGCCTGCTGGGGGGAGCCATGGCCGTTCCCGCCATCATCGCCACGCTCGCAGGTGGGTTAATTGCCGACCGGGGTAACCGTCGTAAAGTGCTGTTGATTACCTCCGTGCTTGCCGGCGTAGCACTGGCCATCCTCGCGCTACTGGATGCGACTGGATCAGTTGCCGTATGGCATGTACTGGTAATTGCGGCCGTGCTCGGCCTGATCTCAGGCTTTGACATGCCAGCCCGGGTCTCATTCTTTCCTGCTCTGATTGAGCCACAACAGATGATGAGCGCGGTCGCACTGAATTCAATACTCTGGCAAGGCACACGAATGATATTACCGGCTATCGGTGGGGTTCTGATTGCAGTTGCCAATACTTCAGTCATCTTTGCCCTATGTACTGTTGGCTTTGCAGCCATGGCGTTTATCCTCGCCAGGCTTGAGGTAAACCCCTCAACTGACGTGCCGGCCGAAGGGGACCGGGGCCTGATGGCAGCCTTGCGCTTTATCTGGCAGGAACGCTTGTTCGCAGTTCTGATCGCGCTCACCTGGATCCTAATGTTCTTTGGGACATCGTACGTTCAGATCATGCCGGTATTCTCAGAACTGTTGGGCGGAGGCGAAAAAGGCTATGGCCTGTTGATCTCTGCAACCGGTGTAGGCTCAGTAACAGGCACACTACTGGTCGGACGATTACAACGATCCGCGAAACTGGGGCGCATCATGTTGGGTGGCGCTCTGGTTTTCGCCTTGGCGCTGATCTGTTTTGCCATCGTCACCCAAAACGCCAATAGCCTGCCGTGGGCTTTCGTCGGGGCATGCCTTTTTGCCATACTTGCGAGCATTGGCGGATCATTCTTCCTCATCAGCTCAATGACAGTAATGCAGCTTGCAGTACCGGATGCACTGCGAGGCCGGGTCATGGGTATCCACAGCATCACCTTCAGTCTGATTGCGCTGGGCGGTCTGGTACTGGGCCCCTTGGCAGAACTTTATTCGCCACCAATCGCCGTGACCTGTGGCGCATTGGTGGTAGGCGTGAGTGTTGCTATAGCTTCGGTCGCCTTCCCGCATATATGGCACCTGGATGGGGGCAAACTCACGACACCATCTTGAATCAGATCATCAGTTCAGGCACAAAATTCGTCTTTGCCCGCCTTTTCAAAACAGACGCGTTTCGCAGTCCGGTCAAGATAACTCAACGCGTGCTAAAATTCGGCTGGCGCTTTCCGCTCATTCGCACCCTTTCTTGAGCATTCCTGATTCCCATCCCCTAACGGCCCTGACCGCGCTCTCGCCGGTCGATGGCCGCTACGAATCTAAAGTATCCGCTTTGCGGCCTTTTTTTAGTGAATTCGCACTCATTCGCTACCGTTTGACCGTTGAAGCCCGCTGGCTTGAGGCGCTTGGCGCCTGTAACGATATCCCCGAGGTCGCGCCACTTTCGACCTCCGCTACCGCCTTCCTAGAGGCGCTAACGGACAATTTCTCTATAGAAGATGCCAAGCAGGTCAAGGAAATAGAGCGCACCACCAATCACGATGTGAAAGCGATCGAGTATTTCCTCAAGCAAAGGGTAGAGGGCGAAAAGGAACTACAGGAAATCTCCGAATTTATCCATTTTGGCTGCACCTCAGAGGATATCAATAATCTGGCCTATGCCCTGATGCTGCTCGATGCCCGCGAAGCGGTGATCCTGCCCGCTATCGACCGCCTGATCAGTACCCTGTGTCGATTGGCTATACCGCTCACCCAAGAACCCATGCTTGCGCGTACTCACGGGCAACCGGCGAGCCCCACGACCCTGGGCAAGGAACTGGCGAATGTAATCGCACGACTGGAGCATGCACGCTCCCAGGTTGCCAAAACAGCGATCCGTGGAAAATTCAACGGTGCCGTTGGCAATTTCAATGCCCACCTTGCAGCCTATCCCGACCTCGACTGGGCAACCATATCATGTGGCTTCGTAGAGAAGCTGGGTCTCGATTGGCAGCCGATGACCACACAGATCGAGCCTCACGATGACATCGCTACACTGTGCCACGCACTGATGCGCACTAACAGTATTCTGATCGACCTCGACCGGGACATCTGGGGCTATATTGCTCTTGGGTATTTTCGCCAAAGAGCAGTTGACGGTGAAGTCGGCTCAAGTACCATGCCGCACAAAGTCAACCCGATAGATTTTGAGAACGCTGAGGGTAATGCGGGCATAGCTAACGCCCTGCTGGGGCACCTCGCAGACAAACTGCCGATCAGTCGATGGCAACGCGACCTGTCTGATTCGACGGCCCTGCGCAATCTGGGGCCGGCTTTTGCACACTGCCTGCTGGCGCTGGAATCAACACTCAAGGGTCTGGGCAAGCTTGAAGTCGACAGCGGTCGGTTACAGGCTGATCTTGATACCTCCTGGGAAGTGTTGGCCGAAGCGATTCAAACCGTGATGCGTCGCTATCAGGTGCCAAAGCCTTACGAAAAACTCAAAGCACTCACCCGGGGACGCCAAGCAATGGATCCAACCACACTGCGAGGCTTTATCGAGCAACTGCCGATTCCAAAGGAGGCGCGTGAGCGTCTGGTACAGTTAACTCCCGCCACCTATACCGGCAACGCAGCTGAGGCTGCGGCTGCTTTCCTGCAACGGCTGTCGGGCGATCGCTGACTTTCCGGGCAAGCCTGCGTTAGCCGGGACCCGGCTGTCCAAATTGATGGCGCAGCAAGGTTTGTGCTCACGGCGCGAGGCCGATCGGCTGATCGCTTCGGGTCGCGTGCTGGTCGATGGCGCGGTGGTTAATCAACTGGGTATACGGGTAAACCCCGATGCCGATATTCGCCTTAGCACTCAAGCCGCGCGACACAGAGAAACCTTGGCGACCATCTTGTTGAATAAGCCGCCAGGGTACGTCTCCAACCTGCCCGAGAAAGGCTACCCCGAGGCCGTCTCTTTGATTCGACGTGAAAATCAACAAAGAGGCAGGCCTGGCCACGGCAATGATTCTGTGCCCGCAGCGTCGACGTTGAACGTCGCGGGACGATTAGATATCGATTCCAGCGGCCTGCTCGTTTTGACACAAAACGGCAGTATAGCCAGGCGGCTGATTTCTCCCGACAGTCGGGTTGAAAAGGAGTATCGGGTACGAGTTTCAGGCTCTTTGGATGACCACACTATCGCCCAGCTTTGTCATGGCCTATCGCTGGATGGCCGCGTACTGCGTCCCGCACGCGTCACACAGCACGGCGCCCACCAACTCATATTTATCCTGGTCGAAGGGCGCAAGCGTCAGATCCGACGCATGTGTGAGCTCGTTGGACTTAAAGTCAATAACCTGACCCGAACCCGGATCGGTGGTGTCACCCTGGGCCGCCTGCCCCGTGGGCAATGGCGCTATCTTGGCTCCGGAGAACAGTTCTAATGCCCGATTGGTATTCACCACTTCGCCGGATACTGTTCAATCTTGATCCTGAAACTGCTCACCGGATTGCACTCGTTGCCATCGGTGCGCTGGGGCGGTTGCATCCACTGAACCCGTATATAACTAATGCCTGGCGTGGCGCCCTGCCCGCACACCCGGTCGAAGCGATGGGTTTGCACTTCCCTAACCCTCTCGGTCTCGCCGCAGGCCTCGACAAAGATGCAACAGCCGTCGATGGACTGGCAAGCCTGGGGTTTGGCTTTCTTGAACTGGGCACCGTGACACCTTTGCCTCAGTATGGAAACCCTCGGCCGCGGATGTTCCGCCTAACCGCTGCGCAGGCACTGATCAACCGCATGGGCTTTAACAGTGCTGGCCTGAACCAATTCCTGGCTAATCTGGCCCGTCACTGCCGGCAGGTGAGAATCGGAATCAATATCGGCAAGAACGCGAGCACGCCTAACGAGCAGGCTCAACGTGACTACATCACTGGCCTGCGCGCCGTTTACACAGTGGCAGACTACGTCACAGTCAATATTTCCTCGCCCAACACGCCGGGTTTGCGTGATTTGCAGGAGCGCCAGGCCCTGAATCAACTGCTCTTGTCACTTAAAGACGAACAGGCAAAACTTTCCGACCGACATGGCCGCTACACTCCGATTGCGATCAAGATTGCACCAGACCTCGACGAGGAGGCCATCGCGCAGATCGCTGACGCGTTGCTCGTACATGGTGTTGATGGCGTAGTCGCTACCAACACCACCACGGCCCGGCCACTGGACCCGATCCGTTACCCCGAATCATCCCAAGCCGGTGGCCTAAGCGGCACACCCTTGGCAGCACTTTCACAGCAGGTTGTTGCAAAACTCAAGAGTTATACCGGTAACGACCTGTCGATCATTGGTGTTGGCGGTATCACTGACGCAGCCTCAGCGCAGGCGATGCTCTTAGCAGGCGCATCCCTCATCCAGGTGTACACCGGCTTGATCTACCAGGGTCCAAGGCTGATCCGGGAGATTCTTAAGGCCCTAGAGCAATAAATATCAGCAAGGCTGGCTTTAATCTTCGCTGCGGGTAAAGCACAGTGAACGATTGTTTGATGGCATCGGCAAGTCCAACGATAAATCAAATGCGCAGGACGCGGCAAGATCTCGTACCGTATCGAAATCACGCACACCGCTCAGGGGATCACGTGCGTTGAGCCAGCGGTCGAACTCCTCGTTACTAGGCTCAAATGGTCGATCAGCGTAACGGTAGGGGCCATACAGATACAGGACCTGTCCCGGTGAGAGGCAATCCCGTGCCGCCTTGAAGAGGTTCTGGACGCCCACCCAAGCCACAATATGGACGGTATTGATACAGACGATCGCATCGGAGCGCGGCAAGGACAATGATGCGCACAGCAGATCAACCGCGACCGGCGCCAGGCACTTATCGTTGCCCGATTGATCGCACCATTGCGTTATCCCCGGCAATCGGGATGGCAAATCACTGGGCAACCACTGCAGATGAGGTAGCGCAGCTGAAAAATACGCAGCATGCTGTCCGGTGCCGCTGCCGATCTCCAGCACTTGTCCCTCGCCAGGAAGAACTCGGTGCAAAACCGCAAGGATTGGATCTCGGTTTCGGTCACACGCAGGCGCATAGGGCTTTAGCCCAGGCTCACTACCTGGTTTCACGGACACCTGTAAAGTCTGCGCACCTTCAGAGCTCTGGCGCTCAGGCCAGCACGCCAGTCAGAATATTACGCAAGGCAAGCTGATAATGATCAACCAGCATCAGGGCAAAAAGCATAGCCAGATACTGGATCGAAAAACTGAAGGTTTGACGAGACAGGTTATCACTGTAGTTGCGATAAAGCCGAACAACGTACATCAAAAAAGTGCTGCCTAACACCAGCGCGCCGACAAGATACATCCATCCTGATAGACCAGTGGCAAAGGGCAGCATACTTACAGCAAGCAGCAGCACGGTATAGAGCAGCATTTGCAATAAGGTGTGCTTCTCGCCGTGAGTGACCGGCAGCATTGGAATATCCGCAGCTGCATATTCTTCGCGGCGGTACAACGCAAGCGCCCAGAAATGAGGCGGTGTCCAACAAAAGATGATCAGAAACAGCACTAAAGCATCCGGCGTAATATTTCCAGTTACAGCTGACCAGCCAAGCATCGGCGGCATAGCGCCCGCCGCGCCGCCAATCACGATATTCTGAGGAGTCGCGTGCTTCAACCAAACGGTGTAGACCACGGCATAACCGATCATGGAACCAAAAGTCAGCACCGCTGTCAGGGTGTTGATCTGCGTCACCAGTAACACCATTGATATCACAGCCAACGCGCTGGCAAACATCACCGCGCGCGGACCATTAACCGTGCCGCTCGGCAAAGGCCGTCGAGCCGTGCGAGCCATCACCCGGTCCGTGCGACGATCCAGCAAGTGATTAAAGGCGGCACCAGAGGCCGCCGAAAGCCCAATACCCAAGGCGCCAAAAATGAGGATCGGCAAAGGCACCATACCGTCAACCGATAGAAACATACCCACGATCGCAGTAAATACGATCAGTGCGACCACTCGCGGCTTGGTCAGCTCGTAGTAGGCAGATAAACCCTGCGCCGGGGATGCCGGTGCGCGTGACTGGGACGAGACCTGGGCCTTCATAACAGTAATGAATTATTCGGAATCAAAAAAGTCTCTTAGCCTATACGTGATGCGCGCAACAACCGTCCGATGCCTTTACCCAAATCCGCCAGATCAGCGCCTATGGGATAGCTCATCATCAGATTGCCCGAAGGGTTCAGCAGATAAATCCGCAGCTCACCTGCCAAAGGGGGCTATGAGTCAAGGAAAACTGGCGCGAACACTAGCATAGGACCGGCCAAATCATCAAGCATGATCCCCTTATTGGCTCTTCAAAAACAGCATTCCCTTGCGCTGGCAACTCGTCGGCTCCCAGGGTCTCGGGCGGCAGGAGAGCCTTCCTGACCCGGGAGTCGCTTCAGGACGACTGGGGTATGGACACGTGAATACCGGAGTCATCGCCGCTCGAACCTGACTTGGCCCAGGCTATGGCATAAACCAGCTCGAAAGTCGCGCGTACCCTGCCCCCATCAGTCTGGCGAAACGAATAGGCGCTTTTAAAGGCATGCCAGCGATCCTTGCCGGTCAGCGTGCGCCGCCGGGCCGTCAGAGCGTTGGTGCCACCCAGAGCGCGCAGATCCCTGACCAGTCCCCGGATATCCGAAAAGGTCAGGCCAAGCATCTGTACATCCATCACCGGCTCTACAAAGCCATAGCGTATCAGAGCATCCCCCAGATCATGCATGTCAGTGAAATCATGCACGTGAGCAAAGGTATCGACATGATCCCAGGCGACCCGCGCCTCGCACAGAGTATCCGGCCCCAAAGTGGCGAACACCAACGCGCCGCCCGGGCGCAATACCCGGGCAACCTCACCCAGCACTTTGTCGACATCACACCAGGGCAATAACAGGTTGGATACCACCAGATCAAAAACCCCACCCTGGTACGGCAAGTGGCCGGCATCGCCCACAGTTGCCAAAAAGGATCGGCAAGGGGCGTATTTAAATAACGGTGCACCACAGGCATCAAGGCCAACAACCACGGCATCTGGATAGCATTGGGTCAACAGATCGGCTTCGACACCTGTCCCACACCCAAGATCAAGAATGATCCTGGGGGTTAATGTCAGCAGCGATAATCGTTCAATCAATTCCTTTCCGGTATGACGAGCCAGCACGTTATCGGCCGGATCAAGATCGGCAGCGCGCTGTGTTGCCTGCTGCACAGCGCTTTCTTGCAGATATGGAAAATCGTTTTTCAAAGGGAGTACACCTGACTGGGCCCAAGAGCCAATCTTTGGATGTTAACGCGCTGGCTGTGAAAAATGACACAGCCAGCGGCGTAATTCAGAGGCACCATTGGAATCATGCCCGATCCATGTGCGACCCGAAACCACCCGGCCTGGTTAACCTGCATCAAGTCAGTGCGGGCCACGGCCCTGTCACTGCTGGAATGGATTGCGCCACCGTGCTGCCTTTTGTGTCGTTTAGGAGCCGAATACCGCCACGGCCTTTGCCAGGACTGCTGGGCCAAGCTACCCGTTAACCAGACTTATTGCGAGCGCTGCGCTTTACCTATGGCGCATAAGAGCCTTTGCGGGCACTGCCAGCGCTGCCCACCCGTCTTTGACAGCGTTATTGCGCCGCTGTGCTACCAGGATCCGATAGATCAGATGTTGTGTGCTCTGAAGTACCACCAACAACTGTCTTTTGCCCGGACGGCGGCAGGGTTGATAGCCGACATGGTCAGTGAATCTGACAGGCCAAAACCTGATCTGCTGGTCGGGGTACCGATGACCCAGCGAGCGGTACGCAAAAGAGGACTCAATCAGGCCGTCTTTTTGGCGCGACTGATAGGCCGACAACTCGACATACCCGCCAAAAGCTCACTGATAAAAAAGCTACGGGAAACTGATCGTCAATCCACATTGAACGCATCTCAAAGACAACACAACCTCAAAGATGCCTTTCACTGTAAAGGGTCGCTCGAGGGCAAACATATTGCCCTGGTGGATGACATCCTCACCACCGGCGCCACTGCCAACGGGATCAGTAGAGTGCTAAAAGCTGCCGGTGCTAATCGTGTTGATATCTGGGTTTGTGCACGTACGCCTGAGTAAGCGCCAACTTGTTATGGTCACGAAGCCCATAGCGGCTGACCTATACTGCTTCCGATTGAATCCAGACGCTCAAAGTTGTGGCCAAAAAAATACCCTCCGAAGAGGGCATCTTTTTTAAAAGCCATTCGGTGCGCTAGCAATAATTCGCATCACACCCGGTGCCTGTGGCCGCCCATGAAATAGGCGATGCCGCACCATTAGGAGTAAAGATATAGGTTAACCCCGCCAGTGCCGTTCCATCAGCGGCCCAAGTAATGGTGATTACGCCGTCGGCCACTGAGCTGCCATTTAAGAGGGCTGTTGCTACGATAGCGGCTGGAATCGAGCCTGCACCACTGTCTGCAGCAGTGAGGGCGGTTAAGCCATTAGTTTGAATGTAAGTGACCACATCAGTTTTCAAAGTCGAAGCCGCCAACACCGCCTCAGTGAATCTGGCTTTTTGCGTATAAGTTGTATAAGCCGGTATCGCAATCGCCGCCAGAATGCCGATGATCGCTACCACGATCATCAACTCGATTAAAGTAAAACCACCCTGTTTTCTATCAGTGCTGTCATTCGTTTGTTTCATTTAATTTCCCTTCCTTTGTTCATCTGGAACTTGCCGTAGTGTAACTTATATTCTATTAAACCAAGGGACTTAGTGAGTGTGACAGTGATCACACTTAACAGCACGTTTATCTAAGGCTGGGGCTCTATCGCTGCACTTTCGTTGAGATAATCTGTTACAGTTTCATTAATATTATAGAGCGAAAATCGCTCAGCGGTCTATTCTAAAGGACTAGCTCTACGAACCCTTTTCCGCTGGGCAACACCGCCAGATCCTTGTTATGGAAAACAGCCAAGCCGCGTACTCGATTGCCGTCAGGGGCGCCACTTTAAGTGGGCTGGCGCGT
>JABINT010000152.1 GCA_018698075.1 Acidiferrobacteraceae bacterium | reverse complement strand
TGCATCGCGTCCGCGGTGATCGGATTGGCATGATCTTCCAGGAGCCCATGCTCTCATTGAATCCGCTACATCGGGTGGAAAAGCAGATATGCGAAACACTGATACTGCACAAAGGAATGAGTAATGATCTGGCCCGACAACGCGCCCTTGAACTGCTGGAGCTGGTCCGCATCCGCGACCCCAAACGCCAACTCAAAGCCTGGCCCCACCAGTTATCCGGCGGCCAGCGACAACGGGTCATGATTGCGATGGCGCTGGCCAACGAGCCTGACCTGTTGATTGCCGACGAACCCACGACCGCAGTTGACGTTACCACCCAGGCTCAGATACTGGCGCTGCTGAGTGACCTGCGCCGCAACCTGGGTATGGCGGTATTGCTGATCACCCATGACCTGGGAGTGGTCAAGAAAGTCTGCGAGCGGGTTTACGTAATGCAAAGTGGCTGCATCGTCGAACACGGTACCCGTCGGGAGATCTTCGAGGAGCCGGCACATGCCTATACCCGTGAACTGATCGGCGCCGAACCGCAAGGCAAGCGACAACACCGGGATAAGGCCGGCGAGACGGTTATGCAGGCAAAACAGTTACGGGTCTGGTTTCCGGTGCGACGCGGCGTACTGCGCCGCACGGTCGATCATGTCCGGGCAGTAGACGACATCAGCCTGTCGCTATACCGCGGCCGCACCCTCGGCGTGGTCGGCGAGAGCGGCTCGGGTAAGACCACTCTGGCGTTAGCGCTGCTGCGGCTGATACGCAGCCGAGGCGAGGTTATCTTTAAGAACCAGCGCATCGATAACCTGGCAAGTCGAGCTCTCAAGGCGCTGCGACGCGAACTGCAGGTCGTGTTCCAGGACCCCTATGGCAGTCTCAGCCCCCGGCTGACGGTCAATCAGATCATTGCCGAAGGCCTGGTGGCGCATGACATCGGCGACGAGAACAGCCGCGAAGCCCAGGTGATCCGCGCCCTGCATGAGGTCGGCCTTGATCCGGACACTCAGCACCGTTACCCACACGAATTTTCAGGAGGTCAGCGTCAACGGATCGCGCTGGCGCGCGCCATTATCATGAAACCCGCCGTGATCATGCTTGATGAGCCGACCTCTGCCCTGGATCGGGCGGTGCAGGCACAAATGATTGATCTGCTGGCGCGCCTGCAGGCCGATCACGGGTTGGCATATCTTTTTATCAGCCACGACCTCAAAGTGGTACGTGCGCTGGCCGATGACATCATCGTCATGCGCGCGGGCAAGGTCGTTGAACAAGGAAGTGCTGACAGCGTGTTCCACCGGCCGGCAAGCGACTACACCCGCGCATTGATTGCGGCAGCGATGGACCTTGAGGTCTGGAATGAAACCGCAGTCGCGCAATAGGCCATTGGCAGCCAGGGTAAGGGAATCAGTTCGATCATTGCGCTAAGCCTTTTGCCGCATGCCAGCCATCGATAATCGCGCGCAGGCGCGCCAGCCCATCAGTCAGCGCAGCTGGGCCCGCCTGGAGATCTGAAAAACCCAGAACCAGATCCGGCGAGAGCGCCAGGACCTTTTCTATCTTGACGCTGGTAATAGCGCTGACCCGAGGCTTTTCTCCCAAGCCGTTTGAGGTTCGCCATGACGCTCCAAATCAGTTAAGGTGTGACGCATCAAAACCACCGGGATCGTGCCATGACCGAGCAACCCAGCGGTAGCGTCAGTGTTACGGCCTTGCGCCAGGTACGGATACTGTCTTCGCTCAACGACGAACAGCTTGCGCACCTGGCCGACCAGTGCACGTGGTCGCGCTGCGACGGCGCGACTGAAGTGCTAATCCAAAACACACCTTGCGATCAGGTTTACTTTGTTTGCAATGGGCGGGTCAGTGCCAAAACATTCTCCGGTGCGGGCAAGGAAATCACTTTTGCTGAACTTACCAGTGGAGATGTCTTCGGTGAGTTGTCCGCTCTGGACGGCCAACCCCGTTCCAGTTTTGTGGTCACTGTTGAAGAGAGTCTGCTCGCCTCACTAAGTGCGCAAGCGTTCAATGCTTTTCTCGATAAGCATCCGCAGATGATGCGCTCACTGATGATCGAACTGGCTTTACGGCTCCGCCAAGCTGATGAGAAAGTGTTTGAATTCAGCACACTAAGCTCGGGCAACCGCATCCATGCTGAACTGCTGCGCCTGGCCAGAGCACATCGTGACGGTGACAACAGCGCGCAGATTATGCCTGCACCGACCCACGCCGATCTTGCCAGCCGTACCAACACAACCCGTGAAAGCGTAACCCGCGCGCTAAACCGGTTGAAAAAAGATGGTCTGATCGACACAAGCCGCCAGTGCCTCACCGTGCACAACATCAACACTCTGGCCATACTTGCCCAAGCAGTTGCCGAAGACTGAAACCGCCAGTTGTGAAGAGCTGGGCGAAATCGGCACCCAGGTCAGGTGCTAAAATCCTTAGTCAGTGTTTGTGCTCGCAGAAGTGGCAACTGATTGCCGAACCACTAAACAGATGACCACTTTGTTGCACCGTGTCCGATATTTTGCGCATCGGCCTGTGCGTGCTGGTGCGATCGCTCGGTAGGATCAAAACTGTATCTTATGAGCACACCCTTTTCACGCCGCGAATTTCTTGGATATCTTGCACTGGTCGGCGCAGGCGTTGGCGCCAATACGCTGGCTATGCGTGGTGTGCGCATACCGCTGGCGCTGGAGCCTCGGGGCGCCCCGCACGCAGCACGCCACCCGGATAGGGGTTTCGTTGTCCATGGCAACGGCGCCTTCCCTTTGGCTATTGATGAAGATGCTTATGCATGGCGGGCATTTGCCCCAGAACCGGTGCTGCACATTGAAGGAGATTTCAAAGTAACACTGGATAATGTTCACCCACTGGCGGCGCTGGACGTCTCGGGTAGCGGCATTATCAGCGAAGAAAAGGTGACAGGCCTGATGCGTTCAGTCACTGGCAATAGTGCCAAGGGGGCTTTGACCTTGCGCTGGCGCGTGCCGTTCGCTCAGAGCTACCGCTTTGCCGCGATCGGCGACACCGGTGGCGACCACGAACTCGCCTGGGCGCTGCAACGGGCAAAGCAGCTGGGCGCACAGTTTCTGCTTCACCTGGGCGACCTCTATTACCAGCCCAATGATGACCTGAATGTTGCCCGCACGCTGTCCAGCGCCCCACTGCCCACTTACGCGGCGATCGGCAACCATGATCTGCCACACAGCTTCGATGGTGAATTGAGTAACTGGTTTGAAACTAATGTTGGCCCACGAAACACCAGCTTCAGCCTGGGAGGGATCCAGTTTATTAATCTTGATACGGCTGCAGACACCATTCCCTGGTCAGGTGGCGCCCGCGGCGCCCTGCTACGCCAGATTCCATCGCTGGACGATAACCCGGGCATCCGGGACTACGTCGTGTTTACCCACCGACCAGTCACCGACCTTCGCCAACCCAAAGACCAGCCGACAGATCACAGTATCAAGAACTGGGGTGAAGACGCGTGGTTACACCGTGAACTCTTACGGCGCGGGGTCGGTGCAGTAATCAACGGCCATATCCACAGCTCTCTGGAGAAAGACGACCGCGGTCTTCGCACCTTTATCGCCGGAGAAGGCCTGGCTCATCTGGACATCGTGGCAAGCCAGGGCGCCATCGGCTGGTTTAATACTCCGGGTAACCGTGTCGCAAAAATACTCATTGGCGAAGTCATTCCCCAAGCACCGGTTCGTTACCATTGGGATGCCCTGGCTATGCCGCTGAGCGTTCATTGCAGCCATCGCCTGAGAGAAGATATGGAAAAAATCCCAGGCCATTTCGACGAACTGCTGGTGCACCTGGAAACCGCCTGCAACAGCAGTTCCTGACCAACCCGAAGCCGACTGCGTGAGCGACTGCATCATCGCAGTGCTAGACTGCCGCCACAACGCCGGCCAGACCCAACGTGCCAGAGTAACCGGGGCTAAAGCCGTATCAACCAAGCTATACAGCAACAACTGCCAGCAGATCTACAGAGCCTGTCACATCCATGTTTGAGAAAATCGATTCGGGCTATCACCATCCGTCACGCCGCTCCAGCATCTACGCCAATCAGATAGTCAGCACTTCGTGGCCAGGTGATACTGCGCACTAATACCGCTTACGCGGCCAGCTCAGATCCGCGCAAGGATGGCCAGGCCGTCGGCTGCTGACGGCGCAAAAGACTCATGGGTTATCACCAGCGCCAGCAACACCTGGCCCAGGCACTACGAAATAATTCTGGCCGGGGCATACGCCTTAGCAAACAGACCTCCAATCTTTTCCGTAACCGCAGCACACAGGGCCAGCTGCTGGATGTCCGCGAATTCAACCACATCCTCGCAATCGACCCCGATACCCACGTTATCGAAACCGAAGGGATGGTGACTTATGAGGCGCTGGTCGATGCCAGTGTGCGCCAGGGTCTGATGCCCGCGGTGGTACCACAACTCAAATCCATCACCATTGGCGGTGCGGTCGGTGGGATAGGCATTGAATCCTCGTCGTTTCGCTATGGCTTGGCGCATGAAATGGTGCTGGAAATGGATGTATTACTCGGCAGCGGCGAGGTCATCTGTTGCACGCCCAACAACGAGCACCGCGACCTGTTTTTTGGCCTTGCCAACTCCTACGGGACGCTGGGGTACATTCTGCGCCTGAAGATCCAGGGCATACCGATCAAGCCCTACGTGCGAGTGACCCACGTACGCTGCGCTGACTCACAGGAATTTTTCGACCGCATTAACAAGGCCTGCCAGGGGTCATTCGATTTTGTCGACGGCATGGTCTTTGCTCCCGGGGAACATTACCTGGTGCTGGGTGAGTTTACTGATGACGCGCCCTATACCAGTGATTACAGCTACCTGCAGATTTTCTATCGCTCAATTCGGGCGCGTAGTGAAGACTACCTCAGCGTGCGCGATTACCTGTGGCGCTGGGACACCGACTGGTTCTGGTGTTCGAAAAACCTCTATGCGCAGAACAGCTTGATCCGCCGACTGCTCGGGCGCAAACGGTTGAACTCGATCACCTACCAAAAAGTCATGCGCTGGAACAGCCGGGTTGGCCTGACCCGCCGCCTTGGAACACTGAGCCGCCGGCATCGCGAGGCAGTCATACAGGATGTAGACATCCCGCTGGAAAACGCGCCGGCGTTTTTGTCGTTTTTTCAGCGTGAGATCGGCATACGCCCCATCTGGATCTGCCCGGCACGCCACGATGGCAGGCATGGCCACTACCCGCTCTTTCCGATGCGTGACGACACCTTGTATATTAATTTTGGCTTCTGGGACGCGGTGCGCACCGACTCGATGCACTCACAGGGCCACTTCAACCGCATGATCGAAGAAAAAGTAACCGAACTGGGCGGCATCAAATCGCTTTATTCTGAGAGCTTCTACCCCCAGAAGGAATTCTGGGAACTCTACGGTGGCCATAACTACCGTCTCCTCAAGGATCGCTACGACCCGGGTCACGTGCTCAAGGATCTCTACCAGAAATGTGTGCTGCGCCAGTAACCATGGCGCACTTGAAAAAGGGCCCGACAGCAACCACCTGTAACAACGCCTTCTTGTTGTCTCACCTGCGCGCCACCCTTGGATTACGCCCTTAGGACCCACCAGCTCAGCAAAACCTACGCTAACGGTGTTATTGCTCTGAAAGGAGTCGACCTCGCCATCGCGCAGGGTGACTTTTATGCGTTGCTGGGCCCCAATGGGGCAGGCAAATCGACCGTCATTGGCATCCTGTGCTCGCTGGTGAACAAGACCGCAGGCAATGTTGAAATCTTCGGGGTCGATATAGACCGCGATTTTGCCCGGGCCAAATCCTTTCTCGGTGTGGTACCGCAGGAATTCAATTTCAATATCTTCGAGACGCCACTGCAGATCGTTCGCAACCAGGCCGGTTATTACGGTATCGACCGGCAAACCGCGCTGACACAGGCAGAGAAATATTTGAAGTTGTTGGGTCTGTGGGACAAACGTGCTGAACGCGCGGGAGAACTCTCCGGCGGCTTTAAGCGTCGGCTTATGATTGCACGGGCACTGGTCCACGAACCACGCCTGTTAATTCTTGACGAGCCTACCGCAGGCGTCGACATCGAGATCCGTCGCTCGATGTGGGATTTTCTGCGGCAGATAAACAGCGCTGGTACCACGATTATCCTAACCACCCATTATCTTGAAGAAGCCGAAAGTCTGTGCCGCAACATCGGCATCATCAATCAGGGCACCCTGGTTGAAAACACTTCCATGCGCACCCTGTTGCGACAATTGAATGTAGAAACCTTTGTGCTCGATCTGGAACAACCACTCACAGTGGTGCCGGCCTCGCTGGCGCACAACACGCACATGGTGGATCCGACCACGCTGGAGATCGCTGTCGATCGAGATGACAACCTCAACCATGTTTACGCCATGCTATCAGCGGCCGATATCAAGGTACGCAGCATGCGCAACAAAGCCAACCGGCTGGAACAGTTGTTCATCAACCTTGTCGGCCAGGCGCCAGGAAGCAGTAAATGAATCCTCTCCAGCAACTGATTGCCTTTGTCACTATCGTGACCAAGGAGATCACCCGCTTTTTGCGCATCTGGCAACAAACACTGGTACCACCAGCGATCTCGACCTTGCTGTACTTTGTGATATTCGGCAGTCTGATCGGCAAACGTATCGGTCAAATGGACGGCTTTGACTACATGGATTTTCTGGTGCCAGGCCTGATCCTGATGTCCGTGATCAACGCCAGCTATCAGAATGTGGTGGGCTCTTTTTTCGGCGCAAAGTGGGGCAAGTCAATAGAAGAGCTGCTGGTCTCACCCACGCCCATCGTCATTATTCTGCTGGCCTACATCACCGGCGGCGTTGCCCGCGGTGCGCTGGTCGGCCTGATTGTGACCGGTGTTTCACTCTTTTTTTCCGACCTGCAGATCCACAGCCTCGCAGTACTGTTCAGCATCGTGATGCTGACCGCAATCCTGTTCTCACTGTGTGGCCTTATGAACGCTATCTTCGCCAAGACGTTCGATGACGTTTCCATCATCCCGACCTTTGTGCTGTTGCCACTGACTTACCTGGGGGGGGTGTTCTATTCGATTCATTTGCTCCCGGATTTCTGGCAACAGGTATCGATGGCCAACCCGATTCTCTACATGGTCAACGCCTTTCGATTCGGTTTTTTGGGGATCAGCGATGTAAGCCTGTTCGTCTCTTACGGCATGATTCTCTTTTTTATCACCTGTTTGTTTATTGCCAGTCTGTACCTGCTGGCCCGAAGCCGGGGGCTACGGGCATGATCGCAGATGTGTCTTCGCGCCCCTGGTAAGCCCTGGTCTAAAACGCTTCTACTACAGTAACCAAGATGAAGACGGGTGACGAAAAACTGATCCTCTATACCCGCAACTGGTGCGGCTACTGCACTATGGTCAAGCGTGCTGTTGCGCAGCTTGGGCTGACTCTGGAAGAGCGCAATATCTGGGATGACCCGCAATGGCAGAATGAACTGATGCAAGCACGTGGACGCGCCACGGTGCCGGTACTGCTTCGACAATCTACCGATGGAAAAAGCGAATGGATGGGCGAGTCGCGCGATATCATTCGGTATCTTTCTCACTATCGTGAAACACTAGAGTCCTGACGCTCAATCCTTCGCAGCTTCCGCGTACACCGGGCACATATGTGCTAGTGCTTCGTTGCCAAAAACCGGCTTCAATTGCAGTCGGTGCGCTGGACCTCATGCGCCTGCGCCGTGGCTGGTACCTGTATGTGGGTTCGGCCTTTGGCCCAGGTGGCCTTCGGGGGCGCCTCGGCCGACACCTGCGCGCAACCAAACGCAGGCACTGGCATATCGATACCCTGCTCGATCATTGCCCAATACGCCAGATCTGGTACCGGTGCGCCGGGCGCGAACTGGAGCATCGCTGGGCACAATTACTGCTGTCACACGATGGCGTCATCGTCCCGCTTGTAGGATTTGGTGCTTCAGACTGCCTCTGTCGCAGTCATCTCATCTGGGCACGCTCTTTGGAGAAGGTGCAGGAAGCTCGGCAGACCCTAGGGCCGATCGCTTCACTGTGAGACAAAGCCTGCCTATAATCGCCTGCAGTTTGCTCTAAAATCGGCTGCCGGCAGTGCATTTTCTCTCACTTGATTCTCTATCTTTGACGACGATGAAACGGTTTTCTTATTCTTCAGCGAAAACATTGCTTGGCACCATCACCCTTGGCCTTTGTATGAGTGCTGGGGCGCAAAGTCAGGCAGATCCCCCGGCAGACACCATTGAACTCATTGATGGCTCCGTCATTTCGGGGCAACTCCTGGGGGGCTCTTTCGCTCAGATTGTCTTTGAGTCCGACGCCGCGGGGAAACTGTCTATCCCTTTTGAAAAAGTTGTCGCAATCGAGTCCCACCAACCCATCGTGCTTAAGCTCTTCGATGATCGGGTGATACGCGCACCCTCGCTGAAACTAAGCCAGGGCCAGTTTGTCGTCATGACCGCCAGCGGCGTGCAGAGTTACACACTGGCGGATATCGACAAGATCAATCCCAAACCCTGGATGCTCGGCCAAGGCTACAACTGGAACGGTAACCTGACCCTGGCGTGGGAAGTGCAATCAGGCAATACCAGCAAAAGCGAGCTGGACTACGCTCTGGATTCGGTCTGGGAAAGCCTGACTACCCGCTACACGCTGCGCGCCAGCGGCGAACTGGATTCTATCGAGTCTCAAACGTCCGATAAGATAAAAACGTCGGATGACTACACGATCATCGGCAAAACTGATCGCTTTCTTGCCAACAACGCCTACATGGGAGCTTACCTTTACCTTGAGGCTGACGAATTTGCACATCTGAAACAGCGCCTTATGTTCAGTGGTTATTACGGAAAACAGTGGCACTCGACACCCAAATTCAGGTTTTCAACGGAGCCGGGGCTGGCATATGTGTCGGATGATCATACCGGCTTGGAGAAGGATCAATATTTTGGATTCAGCTGGATCCTCAACGTGAAGAGCAATGTTCTCGGTCAGAGCACGCAGAGCTACCTAAATCAGGTTGGAGTTTGGAATCTTGAAGACAATACCGACATTGTGGTTAACACCAGAATTGGTATTACGGTTCCCCTGCTTTCCAAAATAGCTCTTAACGCAGAACTAAAGCTGGAGTATGACTCCGGGGCGCCTGCTGATATTGAAGCACTCGATCAGACTTTCAAATTTGGTCTGGGGTATCGCTGGTAGTTGATCTGAAGTGCAGTCGCTAACCATGCCCCCAGATTCTGCCCGTTGGCTCGTTATGTCTGCGTTGGTGACATCCGCTGCCGCGGATCACAAGTCCGCCTATCCCGCTAAATAAGTCACCGCGCCCTAAATAACGTTTGCATCACACCAGGGTCTGGGTTCGAACTACAACGACACGCCTTTCATGTGTATTAATATAGGCCCTGTTGAGAGAACCGCGCACGGATGCTTCTGACCAGCACACCGTAGCGTCACCTAATGTATTGCGCCAGCGGTGACTCGGCGGCGCGAGATCTGATCACAATAACCGAGGAAGACTCACATCATGTCAGACAAGATCAAGTTTCTGCTGGACGAAGAAGATATCCCCAAATCCTGGTACAACATCGTCTCTGACCTGCCCGTGCCACCAGCACCGGTGCTGCACCCGGGTACCGGGCAGCCGGTGGGACCGGACGATCTGGCACCCCTTTTCTCCATGGCCGCGATCATGCAGGAGGTCAGCGGCGAGCGGACCATTGATATTCCCGATCCGGTGCGTGACATCTACCGGCAGTGGCGGCCCAGCCCCCTGTTTCGGGCGCGACGCCTGGAAAAAGCACTGGATACCCCGGCCCGCATCTACTACAAATACGAGGGCGTCAGCCCGGCCGGCAGCCACAAACCTAACACGGCAATCGCGCAGGCCTTTTACTGCAAGGAAGAAGGCGTCAAGCGCATCACCACCGAGACCGGTGCCGGGCAGTGGGGCTCATCGCTGGCCCTGGCCGGGGCTTTCTTCGGCCTTGAGATCGAAGTGTTCATGGTGCGGGTGAGCTATGACCAAAAACCCTACCGCCGCGCCTTTATGGAAACCTTCGGCGCGACCTGCCACGCCAGTCCAAGTAACCTGACCGAGTCAGGCAAGAAGATCTTGGCCGAAAACCCCGATAGCAGCGGCAGTCTTGGCATCGCCATCAGCGAGGCCGTGGAACTGGCCGCCCAGCGTGATGACACCAAGTACGCACTGGGCAGTGTGCTCAACCATGTGCTGCTACACCAGACGGTGGTTGGACAAGAAGCCATGCGCCAGATGGAACTGGCCGACGACTACCCGGACATCGTGGTCGGCTGTACCGGCGGTGGCAGCAACTTTGCCGGCCTGAGTTTCCCCTTCATCGGTGCCAAACTGCGCGGCGAGCAGGACGTACAGGTCATTGCGGTAGAACCGGCTAACTGCCCCTCGCTGACCAAGGGCAAGTACGCCTATGACTTCGGTGACACCGGCAACCTCACCCCACTGGTGAAAATGCACACCCTCGGTTCCTCCTTCGTACCACCGGCTTCGCACGCCGGTGGCTTGCGTTACCACGGCATGGCACCGCTGGTCAGCCAACTGGTGGATCTGGGTGAAGTTACACCGACATCCTACTCCCAGACCGAGTGCTTCGACGCCGGGGTGACCTTTGCCCGAGCCGAGGGCATCGTGCCTGCGCCGGAGGCCAACCACGCCGTCAAGGGTGCCATCAGCGAGGCTTTGCGCTGTAAGGAAGAAGGCGAATCACGTGCCATATTGTTTAACCTTTGTGGCCACGGTTACTTCGATATGCAGGCCTATACCGACTACAACGCCGGCAAGCTGCAGGATTACGCTTATGACGAAGGTGAAGCGGCTATGGCGCTGGCGGGATTGCCGGCGGTGGCCTAATCGCACTTAAAGCAAGTAATGGACTGCGGCGTACCAGCGCCGCAGTCCGATTGGCGCTTATTCTCTACCTGAATTAAAATTACACGGTCAGGATGCGCTATCAACCTGATCTTTGTGCGGTTATTTCACGGGCAGGTAATCGCGCCCTTGCAGTATTGGGCCTTTCAAAAAAACGATTGACCCACGCCCTTACCACCCATGCTTGGGAGAGGAGATAAATGAGCTACCTTTTAGATGTCGTTATGCGCTGGGGTCATATCGTTTTTGGCGTGACCTGGATTGGCCTGTTGTATTACTTCAATTTTATCCAGACGGAGTACGTCAAAGAAGCTGATGATGGCGCCAAGGCAGATGTCATGGCCAAACTCGCCCCACGAGCTCTGTGGTGGTTTCGCTGGGCGGCGATGTTCACCTTCCTCACTGGTCTTCTATTGATTGGCAGTGTCATGCACCGCCATGGGGGGGTTAGTCTAAGCATCACCCTCGGCATACTTATGGGCACTCTGATGATGCTCAACGTCTGGCTGATCATCTGGCCTAATCAAAAGATTGTCATTGGCCTGGAATCTGGCGACAAAGCCGCAGCCGGACCCAAAGCGGGCCTGGCATCGCGGACCAACACTTTGCTCTCTTTACCTATGCTGTTTTTCATGGTGGCGTCCGGGCACCAACAGGGAATGGTTGGCGTTTGGGGCGGAGGCGGTGATATCACCGTGAGCGGTGTTGCTTTGCTGGTCGGCCTGGCCATTATCGTGATCATCGAGGCCAATGCGATCTGGGGCAAAATGAACGGTGCTATGCTGTCGGTCAAAGCCGTCATCACCTCCTCGGTGGTGCTTACGATCATCATGTCAGGGGTAGTTAAATACCTGTAAATAGCGATCACGCCCGATAAAGAGGACGCCTTACTGGCGTCCTCTTTTTTTGCCTGGCCGATTCGGCTGGCAAGCCGCATACTGCGCCAAGGATCACTTAAAATGATTGATCGCAATAAAATTCGTGAGGCTTTGCTGACGCGCAGTGCAGCACTAACTCGTAAATTGAACTGGGCTGGGTGGAAGCGATAGCGCTCGACCAACATGCCGACGAGTCGCGGCCCAACCCAAGGTGAGCGTATCTGCAGGGGGCGATCGTGGCTTTTACATGGTCATCGCACAGATCGCCGATAATCCGATCATCCTTCGCTACCTGCCACCCAAGCACGAGCGTGTGGCGGCAGCCATTACCGAGCGCGATCTAGAGGTCACCGGCCTCTTGATGTACCGCTACATTCGAAACAACTGCGCGGCGCTGAAGACACAACTTCCCTAATCCGTGAAGGAGAAGCCCGAATGAGCCAGCTACGCATCCCTGCAGCATTCATACGTGGCGGCACCTCAAAGGCCGTCGTCCTGAAGCGCACAGACCTGCCGCCAAACGAGGCCGAATGGCCCGCCCTTTTCGCGGCTATGCTCGGCAGCCCGGATCCCAACATGCGCCAGCTTAATGGCATGGGCGGTGGCATTTCTTCGCTTAGCAAAATTTGCATAGTCGGCCCATCGACACGTTTTGAAGCTGATATCGACTATACCTTTGCACAGGTCGGGGTAGTGAGCGATGCGGTCGATTTCAGCGGCAATTGCGGCAACATGAGCTCTGCCATAGGTCCGTTCGCCTATGACGAGGGCTTGGTCGGCGGGCCACGCGACGGCGAGGCCGTTATCCGTATACATAACACCAATTCAAAAAAGATTATCGTCGCCCGTTTTTCGGTCGCGGGTGGCCACGCCGTGGTGACTGGCGACTTCGCGATCCCGGGATTGCCCGGAACCGGCGCAAAAGTTGCACTCGACTTCCTTGACCCCACTGACACCTGCGGCCGTGGCACCCTGCCCACCGGACAGGCGGCAGATCTGATGACCCTAAAAGACGGTCGCGAGGTGCATGTCACCATGATTGATGCCGCAATTCCGTCCGTCTTCGTTGCGGCTGCTGGTATTGGGGGCGACACCAGGGCTCACCCGGCGAAAATCGATGCCAATGCCATGCTGATGGCCCAGCTGGAAGAAATCCGCCGACGAGCGTCGGTGGCCATGGGATTAGCCCCTGACGCCGAGGCGGCGACCTTGCAGATCGCCACGCCCAAAGTGGCTATGGTAGGCCCCGCATCTTGTTACGAAGACCTGGCGGGAACTCAACATGCGCCCCAGGCCCAAGACCTGCAGATTCGCATGATCTCGGGCGGGCAGGCACATCGCGCCGTACCGATGACTGGCACGCTGGCGCTGGCCTGCGCAGCAATCGTCGAAAACTCTGTGGTCGCGGGTTGCATCGCCAAGGGCGCAGACCCGTTAAACCTTCGCATCGGCACACCGAGCGGCATCGTCACCGTAGGAGCCACACGTGACCCCGTGACCGGAGCGATTGGTGCGATACGGATTCTTCGCACACAACGGCGACTCATGGACGGCCATATCTATGTGTCGCTTCCCGCGGCCCCAGTCTTACCTCAACCGAACTAACGAAAAGAGTTACGCCCAATGATGAACCACGAAATCAACCGCGCTTTCAAAAACCGCATTCTGACCGGCGGCCCGGTGCTGATGCCCGGCGCAGCCAATGCACTCGCCGCACGCATAACCGAAGATCTGGGCTTCGAGGCGGTCTACCTTTCCGGTGCCGGCCTGACCAACACTTTCTTCGCGATGCCGGATATGGGATTCGTAGGTCTGAGCGATATCGCACAACACACCGCGACGATTCGCGACGCGACCGAACTGCCCATTGTGGTGGATGCGGATAACGGCTTTGGAAATGCGCTCAACGTCTGCCACACCATCCGCACCCTCGAACGCGCAGGCGCCAGTGCGGTGCAACTCGAGGATCAGGCAACCCCGAAGCGCTGTGGCCATTTCTCAGATCAGCAAGTGGTGCCGCTTAAAGAAGCACGTTCACGCATTCGAGCCGCAGTGGACGCTCGACAGAACGAGAACACGCTGATCATCGCTCGCACCGACGCCCGTGCCACCGCTGGCCTTACCGAGGCGCTGGAACGCGCTTCGGCCTTCATTGAGGATGGGGCCGACATCACCTTCGTCGAAGCGCCACTGTCTATCGAGGAGATGTGCAAAATTCCGGTGGCGCTGAACGAAACGCCGCAACTGGTGAATCTCGTTGTGGGCGGCAAAACCCCGATCCTGACCTTAGACGAACTGGGCGAGATGGGCTTTTCATTAGTTCTTTACGCAAATGTGGCGCTGCAAGCGGCTATTCACGGGATGCAAATAGCACTCGGCCAACTCAAAGAAACCGGTAAGATGGACCAGGACGGTCCCCTGGCAAGCTTCCTCGAACGCCAACGCATGGTGCGCAAGGATCATTTCGACAAGCTTGAGCAGCGTTACGCGTTCTAAGATCACAACACGAAGAAAACGCCTTTTCGGCCGATTCTTATTGGCGGGCATCGGGATTCGCGGCATCTGTAAAAACAGCCCAGTGCCGATCTGTTGCGCGATCCGTTGCTGCCAGCAATGGATCGTCGCCTGGCAGGCGGCATACTACAGCCCGGATAGCCAGGCATGATTGATCGCAAAGCAATTCGCGAAGCACTGTTGGCCCGTCGGCAGATGCTGACCCGGGAAACCGACCTCAGCCAGTTGGAGACTGTCGAACTCGACCAAACCCGAGTCGGGCGCCTGTCGCGCGCCGCGGCCATGCAGGATCACCAGATGTCACTTGAGCTGGCCCGCCGGCGCGAAGCAATGCTCGAAGCCATTGCCCGTACTCTCGTGCGTATCGATGAAGATCCCGACTACGGGTTGTGTGATGACTGCGGTGAGGCCATCGCCCCTGCGCGGCTGGCGCTGGACCCAACCCAGCTTTGCTGTGTGCACTGCGCCGGCAAACGCGAGCAGGGATCGCCGTGAGATCCCACGATGTATCTCAGTCGCGCGTATACCCCAGGAACCAGGCGAAGCCCGCGAGCAGGCGATACAACTGGCGCAGTCGGGCCAACGATATAACAGCGTCGCCATGCCCAAGGAAGTCGGTCACGCACAGGCGATGCGAGACACCCCCGTCTTGCAGTAATTGGGCGAGACGACACGACTCCTGGGGTGGAATCACCCGGTCTTGTCGCCCATGCAGCAAAAACACCGGCGGCATGTCGAGCGGGAAATCGCCAGGCACCCGGTAACCTGACCAGGAATCATTAAACATCGTGACTACCTGGCGACAGAAGCTCTGCCGCTCGTGCGGGTCGGTCAGCAATCGGTGCAGTCCGGCCTCAACCGGATCAGATGTATCGAAAAGGGTATCCAGGTCGCTCGGTCCGGTATTGTCCAGGGCCGATGCCTCAACACAGCGCGACAGTACTTCGCGCACCGGGGCCAATGCCGGATCATCACCGCTATAGTAACTTCGGGCAATGATCAGTCGGCCATAGGGGTCAGCATGATCTGAGGTGATCAGAAAAGACGCTACCCGTTCAATATCAAAGTAACCGCCAATGAGGCACAAAGCGCGCAGCCGCTGGGCCAGCACTGCGCTGAGCGCTGCACGCAGTACGAAAATGCCAGAGAACGACACAGATAATAAAGACAGCCCGGGTGTCGTTACCATGGTCGAGTCAGCCACCAGTGACTCGAGCAATTGCTGTACCTCGTCGGGCTGGTCAACCGATATCTTCAGGGCGCGGATACTGGGGACATCCGGGATCAGCACCCGCAGGCCAGTCGCGCACAGGGCCCAGCCGAGATTCCGGATCCGGGGATCCTCACGACCACGAATCGCAAGGCCAGGCACAAAGATAGCCGTTGCCCGCGGTGCTCTGTCCGGCTGGTAAATATCGACTTCAGTACCGCTATGAACCACGGTCTGTGGCAAGCGATCACCGAGATTGCGCCGGAATGTGGACAGCAGTTGTAACGCTCCCAGCCAATCCAGATTGGCACGCTTGGTGCCACCGTCAACCCGCATCTGCTCTTTTTTCCCTGGAGTGCGATGACGCCCGTCAGAGGCGAACCGATCCACGCGGTGTATCAATAAGCGCCCGAAACGATACGGTATCCGATTCGGCACACTGCAGCGAATCATCTAGATCCATCTGCTGTAACGCCAGGTTGATCTGGACTGCATCCAAAGACTCACCGTGTAGGCCACTGAACCGGCAATTCCCTGGTGGCAGCACATCCACCGGGTGTGCGGACCCCTGCCACTGAATCACATGGGGCAACAATCCGCCGGCAAGGCACTGCCCATCGGGGGTAAATGCAAATTCCCACTTGAGGTGGGCACGTGACATGGAGCGCACTTTGCAACCGGCATATGCATCCAGTTGTGTCAGCGATGCGATTGCAGGTGTGCGTACCACCCAGGTCAGTAGCCGTGGGCTGACCTCTAGGTCGGCCCGGGTCTGGTCGCTGTCAAGAGAAAACCAGCGGGGAAAGGCGGGTGTCTTGCCATCAGGGTCAATCGCGATCACTTCAAGGTATACCGACCCACCCAGCGACAACACGGCATTATGAGTGCCAAGTTGCGGATGAACTCCGCCCGGTAACGGCAACTCACCCAGCAGATCCGCAACAAAAGTACACCCGGCATCAAGGGACGCCGCCGCTACCACCAGGTGGTCAACAGTGCACGGCATTACAACACTCACTGACATTCTCCCGGCGGTTCGACATTCCCCGAGCCCAGTGTACGCTGCACGATCACGGTATCCAGCCAGCGACCGAATTTCCACCCTACATTCTCCAAAGTGCCAACTTGTCTGAACCCAGCATGTTCATGCGCTCGGATGGAAGCCACGTTGGCGCTGTCGCCAATAATGCCAATCATCTGCCGGGCGCCCCAGGCGGTACAGGCATCAATCAGATCACCAAAAAGCCGTGCACCAATCCCCTGTCGCCGCGAATCCGCCTCGACATAAATCGAGTGCTCCACGGTATAACGATAGGCCGGGCGGGAGCGATACGGCAAAGCATAGGCAAAGCCGATAACCTTGCCGTGGACCTCGGCCACCAGGTAAGGCAATCGGGCATCCTTGGCCACTTGCCAACGCTCATTGATCAAAGCCGGAGTCGGCGGATCGAGTTCAAAAGAGGCGGTACCGTGCAACACCTCTTGCGCATAGATTGCATGCACTACCTTAAGATCCGCCTCAACCGCCGCTCTGGTGACAATATCCATCAGTTTTTTATTGTTAACCAATTCACTTTGTGTAAAAGGCTATTGTCAACCATCCGGAGTACAAAAAAAAAGGCCGGCTTAACGCCGGCCCCGCCATTCCCCTTATCCATCCTTGGGGCAATGACCTAAGAGGTTGTTATTTTTCAGCCTAAAAGTGGGGCAATCACAAGTGAAACGATCGCCATCACATTGATCAGAATATTCATCGAAGGCCCTGAGGTATCCTTAAATGGATCCCCTACGGTATCTCCGACTACGACGGCCTTGTGCACATCGGAACCCTTGCCACCGAGGTTACCCTTCTCGACATACTTCTTGGCATTGTCCCAGGCTCCGCCGGCATTGGCCATGGTCAGCGCCAGCAGTACACAGCCGAGCAGTGCACCGCCAAGCATACCGCCCAGTGCAGCCGGGCCGAGGGTGAAGCCGACGACCACCGGCGCGCCTACAGCCAGCACGCCTGGCGCGACCATACGCTTGAGCGCAGCCGTGGTGGCAATATCCACGCAACGGGCTGTATCCGGCTCCGCAGTGCCTTCCAGAAGGCCGGGAATTTCTTTGAACTGACGTCGAATCTCGCGAATCATTTCAAAGGCCGCATCACCCACCGCAGTCATCGTCAGGCTGCTGACCAGGAACGGGAAGATACTGCCCAGAAACATACCCGTTAGAACAATCGGATCATTGATCTGCAAACTGAAGTCTGGCAGGCGATGGGCCACAGTCTCGATATAAGCCGAGATGATCGCAAGGGCCGCCAGTGCTGCCGCGCCGATAGCAAAACCCTTGCCAATCGCTGCAGTGGTATTACCCAGTTCATCCAGCGAATCGGTAATCTGGCGTACTTCCTCGCCCAGGCCTGCCATCTCGGCAATGCCGCCGGCGTTGTCGGCAACTGGCCCGTAGGCATCAATCGCCATGGTAATGCCAACGGTAGCCAGCATACCAACCGCGGCAATACCAACTCCGTAAAGGCCAGACAACGAACTGGCGATCCAGATGATTGCGCACAGCACCAGTACCGGCACCACCACGGACTGCATGCCGATCGCAAGCCCGGCAATCATTACCGTCGCCGGGCCAGTCTCACCCGCGCGTGCGATCTTGCGAACCGGGCTGCCGGCGGTGTAGTACTCGGTCACAAGACCAATGACGATGCCACCAAGGGCGCCGACCACAACCGACCACCAGATATTAAGGCTGATATCCGACCAATGGGTCAGCGCCAGGGCCGCAACAATAAATATGACTGAGGCTCCGATGGTACCGGTACGCAGTGCCGTCTCGGGAGCCTTGCTCGAGGCACCCTTAACCAGGGCGATGCCTGCCAGAGAACACAGGATTCCGACCGAGGCCAGCGCCAGCGGCAAGAACATGAGCTTGCTCCGATCGCCACCAGCCAAGGTGTCCAGCACCTCAGGCCCCAAGGTAGCCGCGATCGCAATAGAGGCAATCATGGCGCCACAATAGGATTCAAAGATATCCGAGCCCATCCCGGCCACATCGCCGACGTTATCACCTACGTTATCAGCGATCACGCCGGGGTTACGCGGGTCATCCTCTGGAATACCGGCCTCAATCTTGCCGACCAGGTCGGCGCCTACATCTGCACTCTTGGTAAATATACCCCCGCCGACACGCGAGAACAGTGCCACCGTCGAAGCTCCCATGCCAAAACCGTGAATCACGTGAGCGGTATGTGGATCACCCCCAAAAGCGAGATAAAGAAGTCCCAATCCCAAAAGGCCCATGGCAGCAACCGTAAGGCCCATGATCGAGCCACCGTAAAACGCTACGGTCAATGCGGCAGCCGCGCCGTTTTCGGCGGCTGCGGTTGTGGTGCGCACGTTGGCCTGGGTTGCGGCAAACATGCCGATGTACCCAGCCGAGGCCGAGGCAATAGCACCAATGAAAAATGCGATTGCGGTACGCCAGCCCAAATCGGAGAAAAATATCAATACGCCTACTACGATCGCGAATATCGCAAGGTAGCTGTATTCGCGGCGCATGAAGACCAGTGCACCTTTGTGGATTTGGTCGCCGATCTGGGTCACCTTGCCGGTGCCGGGAGCATAAGAAAGTAAAGTGCGATAGATAGCAAACGCTGCTATAAGGCCGATGATGCCCAGAATAACTGGAACCAAAGCAACAAAAGACATGGGAAATCCTCAAAGATAGGGGGTTCATTCAGCTTCTCGCCACCCCGACGGGCCGGCGAAGAGCGCGATATTACCATGTGGATCAAGCCCTTAGTCGTATCAAACCGTAAACAAAAATAAGCGATCGATCCTGGCGGCCTGCAATCCGCGGTCTGGCAGTCAGAGCCTGGCCCCTGTCATCGTGCCAGACAAAGCGTCTGCCATGATCCATAGCTGAGGACTCCCCGGATCGAACCGTACCGGGCAACATCCGTGGGGTCGCACTGCACGGCAAACCCGGCAAACGGGCCAGGCCCCATCACCGAACTGATGGCCGAGGTCTACCTGAGGAAAGTTTCGAAATCGGCCAAACACTTCCACGTTGCCAATCAGGCCGCAACGCAAGGCCATTTATCGCTCAGCTCTTGCGTCGGCGTGCTCGCGGATGCGCCTGATCATAAACCTTTGCCAGATGCTGAAAATCAAGGTGCGTGTAAACCTGAGTGGTCGAGATATCGGCATGGCCCAGCAATTCCTGCACCGCACGCAGGTCTGAACTTGATTCCAGCAGGTGGCTGGCGAAGGAGTGACGGAGCATGTGCGGGTGTACGCCACGCCCCAGCCCCTGGCGGGCTGCCCAGACCTGAACTCGTTTCTGAATCGCACGCGGTCCCAGGCGAGACCCCTGGCGTCCGATAAATACCGCGACTTCCTCCGGCTTTGCCAGGGTCTTTCGGTGCTCCAGCCAGTCAGTAATGGCCTTAATGGCATAGCGCCCGACCGGCGCCACCCGGGTCTTCCCTCCCTTGCCGGTAATCACGATAGTACAGGTGGCCAAATCAATATCCTTAAGATCCGTACCCGCCAATTCGGACAAACGCAGGCCTGACGAATAAAACAGCTCGAGCATCGCCCGGTCGCGGTAGTCCAGGTCCGAGCGCGGCTTGATCGCAACGAGTTGTGCCGCTTGTTCGATATTGAGGGTGCTGGGCAGTTTGCGCTGGCCGCGCGGGGCCGAGACACCCTCAAAGGGGTTGGCCTTGACTCGTTTCTCACGCAGCCAATAGCGATAACACGAACGCGCAGCCGACAGGCTACGGCTGATAGAGCGGCTGGCCAGCCCCGCATGATGTAAACGCGCAGGAAACAACCGCGCCTGTGCTGGCGCAAGCTTGAGCAGATTACTGACACCACGCTCGGCGGCAAATGCGACCAGCCGTGCAAGATCACGCTCATACGCCGACACAGTGTGAGTGGAAAACCGGCGCTCGTAACGCAGGTAATCAAGAAAAGCGCTGACCAGATTATCTTTGCCAGTCATAACCCGAACTCAGGGAAGATTAAGGCGGGTGCAGGCGGCACCGATCAGTCCCCCCAGCCCCTCAAGCAGCACCGTGTCCATATCTGCACGATAGCGCTGCGAATCATGCGCAGCCAGGATCACCCAGCCGAGTAGAACCTGATCTGCATTGCATATCGGTACTACTGCGCATGAACCAACCCGCGAAGCGCTGGCCGGTGGAAGGTGACACATCACCTCGGCCGATGGTGGGGCCTCGACCAAACAGGCGTTTCCCTGAAAACGCTGAATCAGCGCCTGCACCGTTTCATCAGAATAAGCCGCGAGAGCTTGCACTGGCGCCGTCGTGCCCACAATCGTATCGAGAAATTTGACTACAACGCTATCCAGGTCAAACTCCTTTTGCAACACCTCGGGCACAACGCGTGCCAGGTCGCTCAAATCACAGGCGCTGGCGATCGATTGAAAACAGCGTTGCAGCCGCTGTTGTAGCTGACTGTTTTCGCGCGCCGCGTTCATCAACGACTTCAAGCGACCACGTTCAGCACCAAGCTGGTCACGCAGGACAGTAACCTGGCGTTCCAGCAGTGATACCGCACCGGTACGACCCGAATGAGGAACCACCAGTTCGGTTAACAAGGCGAGGTGGCGCTCAAAGAAATCCGGGTGACGGCGCAGAAAATCCGCAACCTCACGCTCCTCAAGGCCAAGCCCTGGCGTATCGTCAGAGGTCGGGCGCGAGGTCATATCACAAAATCGGCCACTGCCCATCGAAAACGTTGACGGCCGGGCCATTCATACTGATAGGACCATGGCCGGGCCAGGTCACGCTGAGTAGGCCGCCCGGGAGCGTCACACAAACCGTGTCATCGATGCGCTCCTGCAAACGACACACGGCAACGGCCGCGCAAGCCCCGCTACCGCAGGCAAGCGTTTCTCCCACACCACGCTCCCAGACCCGCAGGCGCAAGGTCTGCCTGTCAACCACTTGGACAAAACCCACATTGGTGCGCTGCGGAAAATCGGGGTGACGCTCGAGCATTGGGCCCAATTGATCCACCCCAGCGGCATCAATATCATCGACGATCAGCACCGCGTGGGGGTTGCCCATCGATACGGTTCCGATCCGCAACGTTTCACCCCCAACCACAATCGGGTAATCGCCAGCGACGGCCGGCGCGTTAAAAGGGATATCCCGAGGTTCGAAACTGGGGGGCGCAAGTTGGGCCGTAACCTGCCAGTTATCGGCCACCGTCAGACGGATACGCGTGCTGATGGTCTGTATTTCAAGTTCACGGCACTCGGTAAGGCCTTGCTCGATCAGAAAACGACCAAAACAGCGCGCTCCGTTGCCGCACTGGCCGGACTCGCTACCGTCGGCATTAAAAATGCGCATGAAAAAGTCGGCATCACCAATGGCTGGCTGCGCTACGATCAACTGGTCACAGCCAACGCCGTGATTGCGATCTGCCAACTGTTTCACCATAACGGTGTCAAGGTCCAGTGGCGTGCGCACCCCATCGAGCATGACAAAATCATTGCCCAGCGAGTGCATCTTGGTAAAGGGAAGCTTGCGCATGCTGATTTAGGGCGCTCGGCCCATTCGGTCTGACGCCAGCGTAATTATAGTCCGGGGCAGATCATCGCCCTGGCAGGCCAGCCCGGCGCCGTGTTACCCCTGCGTGGGCTGTGGAGGGCAAAACCGAAGCCAGTCAATATTCGAGTCGCCGATAGCCAGAAACCAGGGGTTGAGGACGCTCGCTTTGTTGTAATGCAACTCTGCGCCCGCGCAATCAATCAGTTGACCGCCGGCCTCGTTCAGTATGCAGTGGGATGCGCAGGTATCCCATTCCGAGGTGGGGCCAAGCCGCGGATACACATCGGCATCACCCTGCGCGATCACACAAGCCTTTAGCGCACTACCCATGCTGACGATCTGAGGAACAGTTCCACTCGCCGCTGTGAGCGCATTAAGAAACGCGCTTACCGCCTCGCCGGAATGCGAGCGACTGGCAACCATTCGTGGCCGGGAGGGGTCATACGGCTCTACCTGTATGCGCTGAGCCGGCTTTTGTGCGATCTGTCGCCAGGCGCCCGCACCTTGAGCTGCAAAATAGCTGGTCCGGGTACATGGGCTGTAGACCACGCCGAGGATCGGTTTGCCGTTTTCAGCCAGGCCGATATTGACACTGAACTCACCGTTGCGGCGAATGAACTCCTTGGTGCCATCGAGTGGGTCAACCAACCACAACTGTGGCCATTGCAGGCGATCTTCAACATCAATACCCTTGGATTCCTCAGACAAAACCGGGATATCGGGTGTCAAGGCTTGAAGTTGCTCAACGATGACGTCATGAGCACGGTGATCCGCCGTGGTGACTGGCGAGCCATCAGCCTTGTGGGCAATCTCGTATTCTTTCTCGTAAACATCGAGAATCACATCGCCCGCTGCTATTGCAATGTTGACGACCTGTGCCAGCAGCGTATGGTTACTCACTATTTCTGCCCCAGCTTCTCAGCCACGAGGTAGGTGGCGAGCAAACTGCGGGCATCGGAGAAATCCTCCCGGGCCCGTAATCCACAAAGATCCGCCAGCGGCCATTGCGCCGTTTCAAGAGCTTCGGGTTCATCGCCATCCAGCGGCGATTCAAACAGATCGCGCGCAATAAACACATGAGTTTGATAATCCGAATATGCCGGAGTCAGCGATACCCTCGCCAATCGTTCAATCACGCCTGCAGCAAACCCCGTCTCCTCCCGCAATTCACGATGGGCCGCCTGATCCGGCGTTTCACCGGCATCGATACGCCCTTTAACGAAGCCCAGTTCATAACGTTGCAGACCCACCGCATACTCACGAACCAGCAGCAACTGGTCAACCGCCGGCAGAGGCACCACCAGTACCGACCCGGTGCCCTGGCCTACCAACCGCTCAAAACTGACCTCATTGCCATTAGAAAAACGCAGGTCCACGCTTTCGATATTAAAAAGACGACTACGCGCCACTACGGTGGTCTTGAGGATTTGGGGTAACACGCTCATGAGTGGGCGGGTGCGAGCTTGCCTGGCGGGATACTGATGGGAGTGCAGATTAACCCAGACCACCCTTCGAAACAATGCACACCCTGCGGCATAGGCCACTGCAATGCAGGGTAAATCCGACAGCGCACGGTCGGCGCTAAAATATCCGGTACAGTCCAATTATTGTGGGTGCTTTGTCGCCCTTTACCTTCATAACAGGCGTTACACATACTATGGCCGTGATTGACTGGACGCAGATTGACTCGGTATTCCTGGATCTGGACGGCACTTTGCTGGATCTGCATTTTGATAACTACTTCTGGACTGATTTCATCCCGCGTCGATACGCAAACGAGCACCGAATTGCTCTGGACGGCGCGCGCAGTACACTTTTTGCCCGGATGCATGCCCTGCGCGGGACGCTCGAGTGGTACTGCGTGGACTTTTGGACCCATGAACTGGGTCTGGACATTGCCGGCCTTAAAGCCGAACTACGCCATCTTATTCAGATCCGCCCTGGCGCCCGTGATTTCCTCACGGCGCTGCATGCCGATACCCGGCGGGTGGTACTGGTCACCAATGCTCACCCCGCCAGCATCGACCTTAAGATGAACCAGACCGGCCTGGAGCCAATGTTTGATCGTATTGTGAGTTCCCATACGCTGGGTTATCCAAAGGAGTGCGCAACTTTCTGGACCCATCTGCAAGCCATTGAGCCGTTCGCGGGGGATCGCACTCTTTTCATTGATGACAATCTTGCGGTACTGCGCGCAGCCGGCGCCTACGGCATTAGTCACCTCCTTGCCGTGATACATCCCGACTCGACCGGCGAACCTGTAGACCCCGAGGAGTTCTGCGGCCTGCATGCCTTCGAGGAACTCAACGGTTTTTCCACAGCCCGGGAAACCGCAACCCTGGCAGGCGCCACATGACCCGAACTGCTGATCTTTATGATGCCCATGCCGACCGTCTGCAGGTGGTGCAGCCAATTTTTGCTGATTTTGGCGGTGCGGAGCACTTTGAAGGCATTATTGCCACGGTCAAAGTATTCGAAGACAACAGCCTGGTACGTTCAACGCTTGAGGGCGAGGGCGCGGGAAAGGTTCTGGTTATCGATGGCGGTGGATCGTTGCGCTGCGCACTGGTCGGCGACCAGATCGGCGCGCTTGCGCAAGATAACGGCTGGCACGGGTTGATCGTCTACGGCTGCATCCGCGATAGCCAACAACTGTGCACCCTGCCAATTGGTATCAAGGCGCTCGGGGCCTGTCCGGCTAAGAGCGTTAAACGCGGTGAGGGGCAATCGCAACTATCCGTGCGTTTGGCCGGCACCACTTTTACCCCGGGCCACTATCTGTGGGCCGACAGCGACGGTATCCTCGTTGCATCGACCCCACTACCTTAAAACGTGGACCTGTCCGACACGTTCGTCACCGAGTTCGCAGACCGCCTGTCACGGCCTGGGGCCACACCGGACCTTGATCAACAGCCAGCTCTGGCCGCGTTTATCCACCTGGCCGAGGAACTCAACCACTCTTTCGACAAATCCGAGCGCGCCTGGCCGACAAAGTTGTCGGACTGGGTACGACATCTGCGCCGCCGGCCGTTTTTCGGTGAAAAAGGTATTTATCTTTGGGGCTCGGTCGGGCGCGGTAAAACGGTGATGATGGATACACTGCTCGACAGCCTGCATGGTTCACACTGGCGGCGGGTGCACTTTCACCGCTTTATGCTCGAGATCCACGAGCGCCTGCTGGCCTTGCGCAACCAGAGCGACCCTTTGCGCCGGATCGGTACCGAGATTGCAGGCAAAACCCGGGTGCTCGGTTTCGATGAGTTTTATGTTTCCGATATCGGAGATGCCATGATTCTTTCCGGGCTATTGCACGCCCTGGTCGAGCAAGGGATGACCCTGATTTTCACCTCGAATACGCCGCCATCGTCACTTTACCAAGGCGGGTTGCAGCGCGAGCGCTTTTTGCCGGCTATCCAACTGATAGAAACGCATACCCGGGTAATCCACCTCGGCGGTGTGCGCGATTACCGTCTTGAGGCGCTCAGCTCGGCACCCACTTACCATGCACCCCACAACGCCCAGGCACAGGCCCAGATGGAAACGACGTTCCACCAGATCAGCCCTGGGGGTACGCTTGCGCCTGGGGCTGTTACCATCAACGATCGAAAGATTGAGTTGCTGGCGCTCGGCGACGGAATCATGTGGTTCACATTTGAGACGCTGTGCGTCGGGCCGCGCTCAAAGGCCGATTACGTTGAGATTTCCCGGGCTTGCCACACCCTGCTGATCAGTGAGGTCCCCTACCTGGACGCGGAGCACGATGACGCAGCACGGCGCTTCGTCGAACTGATTGATGAGCTTTACGACCGGCGGGTCAATGTCATCGTCTCGGCAGCCACCAGCCCTGATGCGCTGTACCGTGGCGAGCGAATGGCGCGGGGCTTTGCCCGAACCGCCAGCCGGCTGCATGAATTCCAGTCAACCGACTATCTTTCCAGCGCGCACCGACCCTGAGTCCAGGTGCCGATCTCAGCCACTCGCCAATCCAGCGGCGATCAGGGCATTTGCGTACCAGCGGTGAAAAGCATGGACACTGGGCTCAAGGTCGGAACAAAACCGCCCGGGCCGGGCCAGTACCGAGTTAAGTCCATGCTGCTGGGCCTCAAGCACTGCTATGTCCTCGTCCATACCAACGGCCATTCGCTGTTCATAGCGGGCCAGCACCTCATCGAAATCCGATCTTGCTGCGCTGTCCTGGCCAAACAGCAGGGTCAGACGAACCTGGGTGCTGGATGCGCCGTTCGGGATCGCCTCCAGCATCCACACGGCATCACGTGAGGCGGCAAAAGTCAGCGCAGGATAGACCCAGGTATAGCGAGTTCCATTGGCCAGCCTTCCCAAAAGACCTGGCAAAACAGGCAGCGGGCGGGCGGCTTCTTCGAGAACACCGACGCTACCGAGAATGCGGTGCTCGCCAAATTGGCTGACGAAAGAGCCCCGGGTCGCCTGCAGCGGGTCGGGCTCGGCGTAAAGCCCCGAGAATGTGCCCGGGTGCACTTTGCGCAGATGGTAATACTCGTTGAAAACCTCAAGAAACGATTTCCAGTTGCAAGCGACCTGGAATTCCCGGGTGCTGGCCGTCACCAGCGTATCCAATTGCCAGGGGCTGTGTAGTGTTTCGAAATCACCCAGCCAGGTATCGACCGGGGCAGCGCTGCCATCAATATTGACGAAAATGAAACCGGCACGCACTGCGCTTTGCACTTCGATCAGGCCAAAATCGGACCGGTTAAAATTTTCTGCGCTCTGCATTCGTGGCGCCGCGATCAGCGTTCCATCAAGTCCATACGTCCAGGCATGAAATGGGCAGCTAAGGCGGCGACAACTCCCCCGCCCCGGCTCCAACAGCCGCATTGCCCGGTGCCGGCAAGTGTTAGCAAAAACCCGGATCACCCTTTCCTCATCGCGTACCGCCACCAGCTCTGTGTCAGCAACCGAGAACGCGAAGTAATCTCCCTGATCCGATAGTTGATCGGCTCGCCCGGCGCTGATCCAGCCGGCCCGGAATAGGGTTTCGTGCTCGAAAGAGAGAAATTGAGGGTCGCGATAACAGCACGGGTCAAGCGATTGCGCACGGCTGGCATCCTGAAGAATCTGGCTGACATCCAATGGAATCACACTCGAGCCTCCCGCAAACGACCACATCGGATCATCCATGGCTTGCGCCCGAAGATGCAAGGGATTTCTGGGTGCGACACGGTACGTCAGTACATCTCCTGCGGATCCACATCTACCGACCAACGCACCCGGGTGGCTTCACGCAAGCCTTCAAGGCGGGCCAGCCAATCGTCCAAAAAGCGGTGCAGTTGCCCCTCGTTAGAGGCCGCCAACAGCAATTGTGCCCGGTAACGCCCGGCGCGGCGCTCCATCGGCGAAGGCACGGGCTCCATCAGCCGAACACCGGCCCGGGCGGCCCGGGCTTTACCCACGCGTACCGCCGAGCGCAGAAAATCCAGAGGTGGCCCGCTGCGTGCTGATTCTGCGCGCAGCAGTACAAACCGGGCAAAAGGCGGGTATGCAGCAGCCTTGCGCTCTGCCAGAGCGGTATTTGCGAAGCCGGCAAAGTCGTGCTGAACCAGTCGCGCATAGGCGGGGTTGTCCGGATGCTCCGTCTGTACCAGTCCCTCGCCCGGTCGTTGCCCGCGCCCAGCCCGGCCCGCCACCTGCGCCAACTGTTGGAACATCCGTTCTGGCCCACGAAAATCAATACTGTAAAGCCCCTGATCCATGGCCAGCACACACACCAGAGTGATCCCGGCGAAATCATGTCCCTTGGACAGCATCTGCGTGCCGACCAGGATATCCACCTCACCCTGGCGCACCGCACTCAGGGCCTGCGCCAGATCCTGGGAATCTCCTGCGGCATCACTATCCAGGCGCAACACCCGGGCGCTTGGGAATATCCGCAGCAGCGCTTCTTCAACGCGTTGGGTGCCCTCACCTACAAGATACAGCGACTCGCCAGCACATTGCGGACAGCAATGTGGCGGTAGTGCATTAGCCCCGCAGTGGTGACAGATCAGGCGATTACTGCCCCGGTGTAAAGTCAGCCTGGCATCACAGCGCTGACACTGCGCCTGCCATCCACATTCGGAACACCCAAGCAATGGGGCAAAACCACGCCGGTTAACGAATACCAGGCTTTGCTCTGCCCGCTCCAGGCGTTTACCGATGGCTCCAACCACCGGCGCCGTCAGGCCCTCGTTGACGGCCAGGCGGTTCAGATCCAGGATCTGTACCTTGGGCATTTGTGCGACACCCGCCCGAACCGGTAGCACCAGGCGCCGGTAGCGGCCGCTGCGAGCATTGGCAACACTCTCCAAAGATGGAGTAGCCGAGCCCAGCACCACCGGTACCCCACTTAACTGAGCCCTTTTTACTGCCACATCCCGCGCGCTGTAACGGAATCGATCACGCTGCTTGTAGGAAAGGTCATGCTCCTCGTCCACGATAATCAGCCCCGGTCGGGACAGGGGTGCAAAAACGGCTGAGCGGGTACCCAGAACGACCGCGGTGCTGCCCTCACGGGAACGCCACCAGGCGCGATGACGCTCCCCCGGGCTTAGTCCCGAGTGCAGCACCGCCAAAGACCCTCCCAGGCGTGCCTGGAAGCGTTCCACCAACTGGGGGGTCAACGATATCTCCGGCACAAGCACCATCGCCTGGCAGCCACGGGAGACCGTCTTCGCCACGCAATCCAGGTAAACCTCAGTTTTACCGCTACCCGTTACCCCATCCAATAAAAATGGCACGTAGTTGCCGTTGGCCTGATCAATCGCTAGGCAGGCATCGCGCTGCGCTGCGTTCAGGCGTGGTGGCGCCGACAACGGTGCCGGTGATACTGATGCAGCCGTGACCTGCTCAATCCAGCCACGGTCTGCCATTAGCGCCACTGTCGACGATGATCGGGGTGCCAGACCCAACAATGTTTCACCCGCTAAACCTGCTGCGCCAGCACTCACCAGCACCTGGAGCACGTGATGCTGCACGTGGTAGCGCACGGGCAATGTCGATAACGCCTGCTGGCCGGCATCACAGATACGCCAGTGGGGAACAACCCTGGGTGCGGCGGGTCGATCGCGGCGCAACAAAGAAGGGATGGCTGCTTGCATCACCTCGCCGATAGGATGGTGGTAATAACGTGCAGCCCATTGCGCCAGCGCAAAAACCTGCGGTGTCAGTAAGGGTTCGTCATCGAGCACCCGGATGATGCGGCGCAGACGTCTCATGGGTACCGCGCTTTGAGCCGACATACCGCAGACAATTCCGACTACGGTGCGCTTTTGCAGCGGCACCATGACCCGCATGCCCGGCACGGGCAGCGACTGATTGTCCGTGCAGGAATAATCAAACAACTGACGCATTGGTACAGGCAGTGCCACCTGCACAACTTGTGCATCAGTCAACGTTGCACCGCCTGATCTAACCTGCCTAAGTTAGGCGGTAGACTTTTTGTCACACACAAGTAATCGCTCATAAATATTTGAGGGCGCAAGGAGATTCAAGGTTGCCCACAATCTCTGTGGATAACTTTGTGTACAAGTTCACAAGACCGGGCCAATCCTAACCGACGGACCCGAGATTTATTCAATTGCCTATTTTTTAGGCAGGTAAATTTGAGCGGTATTTCAGTCATTTAGGATAACTGACCTGGCCTTTGTCACTATGCCCCTCAGCGCGGTGCACAATATTGCGAACAACCCTGAAGGTGTGCACAAAAAGTGCCTGACTAGGTACATTAGCAGGTGCTTATGCTCTTTATTGATCATACATTTAGGTAACAGACTTGAGCGCTCACAACAAATGTTTAACCCATGTCCCGCTGCAAAACAACCACCATGGAATGATCACATATGAAGAACTGGGACTGCATTTTTGATGCGATCAGCAAAGCCACCGGCACAAAGTTTAACGGTGCGCACCTAACGCCCATCGGCAACGACAAGGTTAGTGATACTCAGATTATCAGCGATGGGCGCGAAGAATACTTTATCAAGCGCGCAGCTGCTGACGCGCTTCAGCGTCTTGCTGCTGAAGTTGAGGGACTTGAAGCGCTGCGAAAAGTTAAGCTACTCACGGTGCCGCGGGTCATCGTCAGCGGCCTCGCTGGTTCTTGGTCTTATATAGTACTCGAGCGACTACGCTTCGCCCCGGCAACTGATCACAGTGCGACGCAACTGGGCCTTCAACTGGCCTGTCAACATCGCATCACCGATGAAACCTTCGGCTGGGATCACGACAACTTCATCGGTCGCAATACGCAGTTAAACCGGCGCCAAACCGACTGGGTGAGATTCTGGTGCGACTGCCGACTACGGCCGCAACTGGACCTCGCGGCGTCAACTGCCAGTGGCAAAGTTCTGGCAAAATCCGGCGAAAGGCTGCTGGAATCTTGCGGTGCTTTTTTCAACGGCTATCGACCCACTCCGTCACTACTGCATGGAGACCTTTGGGCCGGTAACTGGGGCACCCTGGCCGACGGCTCTGCAGTGGTGTTCGATCCGGCCGTTTATTTTGGTGACCGCGAAGCCGATCTGGCGATGACCGAGCTTTTTGGGGGGTTTGGACCAGCGTTCTACAGCGCCTATAGTGATGCCTGGCCACTCGATGCCGGCTATGGCGCGCGCCGCAACCTTTACAATCTGTATCACGTACTCAACCACCTTAACCTGTTTGGCGCCAGTTACCTGCCCCAATCCGAGCAACTGATCCTCCGCCTGCTGGCCGAGGTGCGCTAAGCAAGGCGCTCAGTCAGGACGGCGCCGACTCAGCAGCTCACCAAAACTCACGTATTCACTTCCTCCCAGCCGACCGATTGGATTGATTTTGTCAGCAAGAAATTTGACTCGACCTTTGGCATCTTCACCAATGACCGAATCATCAACGAAAACACCGTGAACTTCGCCCAATATCAGCGACTGGGGGTCGGGGCCAATGTATTGAATATCGTAAAGGCTGCAGGCGAATGCGACCCGTGCGCTGGCAAGACGTGGCAACCGCGACCCCTCTAACTCCGTCGTCTCGAGCCCAAGCTTGACCACTTCGGACTCGCCTGGGGGTAAGTTGGCTGACGAAGCATTCATGGCATCCAACTGATCCAGGCTAACAATGTGGATCACAAAGTCCTGTCGATCACGAATGTTGTCCCGGGTATCCTTGGCGCCACCCTCGGGCTTCATGCCGGCTGAAATCATCATCAGCGGGGGGTTGCTTGAGATCGCATTGAAATAGGAAAAAGGCGCCAGGTTGAAACTGGCATTGGCATTTTCTGACAGCACCCAGGCAATGGGGCGTGGAATGACGGTCTGGGTCAACGTGAAATAAATCTGTTGGGGCGTCATATCCCCGAAATTGATAAACATCTTCTTACTCCCGGTTGTTGCCTGAGATCCCCGCTTGGGGTCATTCCCCAACTCAGATAATCTTGCGCAGTTCGTACTCGAGAATCCCCTCTGCTCCATGCTCGCGTAGCGCCGGAATCAACGAACGCACACTTTCGCGATCCACCACCGTCTCAAGCGCCACCCACTGCTCATCGGAAAGGGCGCTGACCGTAGGCGCATGCAAACTGGGCAGTAACTGAAGAATTTCGTCGAGCCTGTCCCGCGGTGCATTCATTTTTAGCGCCACCTTCTGGTGCGCCGCCAGCGAAGCCTGCAGCAGCAGCGCAATATGCTCGATCTTGCGTCGCTTCCAGGGATCAGCCATTGCATCCGGGTGGGCAATCAGGCGGGTATGCGTATGCAACAGGTCGCAAACAATGCGCAGCCCGTGCGCACGGATAGTGCTACCGGTTTCGGTGATCTCCACGACTGCGTCCACCAGTCCCTCGACCGCCTTGGCTTCGGTCGCACCCCAGGAAAACTCGACCTCACACTCAATGCCCCGCTCGCCAAGATAAGAGCGGGTGAAGTTCACCAGCTCGGTGGCAACCCGCTTGCCCTGTAGATCCTCGATCGACTGGATTGGTGAATCCTGCGCCACCACCAATACCCAGCGGCAAGGCTGGTCAGAGCTCTTGGAATAAACAAGGTCGCAGACCTCCTCAACCTTCGCGCCAGTCTCGAGAATCCAGTCCAGCCCTGTCAGGCCCAGATCCAAGGTGCCCTTGGCCACGTAGGTCGCCATCTCTTGGGATCGCACCAGCGCGCACGAGATCTCTGGGTCATCAATACTGGGAAAATAGTTGCGAGACCCCGACTGGATGTTCCAACCGGCCTGCTTAAACAGCGAGATGGTGGCTTGCTCAAGGCTCCCTTTGGGTACGCCCAGCTTCAACTGATTCATGGAAAGATCCTGATATCCGGGAAAAAGGGCGGCGGATTATCGCATACGCGATTGTTTATCACGGCGAAAAGGGTCAGCCGCGCAATTCGCTGATCAACGGCACGATGACTTCCTGTAACACTTTGCGGTCAAGCGGGCCAATGTGCTTGTAGCGGATTACCCCCTCACGGTCTATAACGAAGGTCTCAGGCACTCCATAAACCCCCCAGTCGATTCCCGCATTGCCTTGCCCATCGACCGCAATCATGTGGTAGGGATTGCCCAACTGGCCAAGCCAGGCCCGGGCATCCTCCGGGGCATCCTTGTAGTTCAGGCCAACCAGGGTAACCAGGTCCTGCGCCGCGAGCTCATTGAGCAAAGGGTGCTCAGAGCGACAAGCCACGCACCAGGACGCCCATACATTCAGCAGCCAGACCTCACCGCGCAGATCTGCGCTACCCACCGAATCATCCATGGCCAGCAAACGTGGCAACTCGAAGGCCGGTGCCGGTTTACCAATCAACGGCGAGGGCACCTCACGGGGGTCGAGCGTCAGGCCTACTGCCAAAAACGCACTGATCACGAGGAAAACCGCAAGCGGTACAAGATAACGAAGTGATTTCATATCAGCACAAAAGCCGCTAAGCGCCCGCTACAGCGTACGCCTGCGGGCAGGAAAATGCTGGCCCGCCGTGATGGTCGCCAAGACCTCAGCCACCCTGTTCGGCCGTGGAATTCTCGGCTAGCAGAGCCCTGATGACGCTAAATACCTCGGGGGCGTCAAAATTCCTGGCGCCGGTTGCGATATAGCGTGCCCGACCAGAGCGATCGACGATATAACTGGTCGGCAAAGCTCGGACTTTCCATTGCTTGGTCACGACCATGTTCTCATCCAGCAGTACCGGAAAGTCGAGCGGAGGATCAAAACGCTGCAGAAAAGCCGCGACCTGTCCCGCGTCCTCGCCCACGTTGACCGCGATGAGCTCAAAAGGTTCTGCCGCCAGGCGGTTACGGACCACCTGCATCGATGGCAATTCCTTCACACATGGGGTGCACCAGGACGCCCAGAAATTAACCACCAGCACCCTCCCCAGAAAATCGGGCAGCGCACGCGGGCGGCCATCAAGATCCTTAAGGTGTAGCTTGAGCGGTGAACCATACTGGCTTGGCACGGGCGTAAACAGATCGCCCAGTCCCGTGGCCGACGCCATCACACTGGCGGTAGCGGCAGTACCGGCAATAAATCCCGCGACTATGAACGCGGCTACGGTCAGTCGCCGAGGCACTGTGCCAGATCAGTTGATGGCGGCGGCAGCCGCGGCGTTCGCCAGTCCGATTAACTCACCAGCGGGAACATATCCGGGAATGGTTTTACCATTTTGCAGCACGATCGTCGGTGTTCCGCGCACCCCGACCAGTTCAGCCACTTCCATATGCCGAGCGATGTCCGTGTCGCAGATGCGCGGCTCAATCGCTCGTCCTGACTTCGCATCAGTCATAGCCTGCTGGGGATTATCCGCGCACCATACCGATACCAAAGTATCGAAAGATGATGACTTCGTGCCGGCGCGGGGATACCCCAGATAACGCACCTTAACGCCCCCGGCGAGCAACTGATCGACTTCCTTATGCAGACGAACACAGTAACCGCACTCGGTATCGGTAAACACGGTGATCGTGCTCTTTGGCTCCGCCGGGGAAAAAACCACCATCCCCGCCTCGTCCAGATCTTCAATTGCGCTGCGACGCCCGGTTTGTCTAACCTCTTCGGTCAGGTTGACGGTTGTATCCAAGTCAATCAGATCGCCGTGCAACAAATAACGGCCATCGGCAAAAAGGTACACCACCTGTGGGCCGAATGTGACCTGGTACAGGCCCGGCAGGGGCGTAGCCTTGATTTCATCCGGCGGCGTACCTGGTATCAGGGTTGCAGCGGTTTCCAGTACCCGTTGGGGTAATTCCTGCGCTGCAGCAGTGCTAAGCCCAAGCAGTCCTAGGGCAATCAGAATAGAGCGAAAAAACATAGTGATCCCGTCAGCTAAGGAGTAAAAACAATCTAAACGCGAGCCATTAGTGTACTCCAGTCCTGTTGGCCCCGCTGCTGGCCAAGATAGCCCGCGTCGAGTCATAAGCGCGCACGGGCGCCACTTAAGCAAATAAAACAGTTAAGCATGAGGGTCGACCTCACCACGGCAAATCACTCGGGTGATAACCACTCCACCAGGGTGTAGAGCATCTGTCCTTTGGAAGATTTGGATGGGCCCGCCACCTTTGCCGGGAAAAGCCGCTGCGCTGGCTGCGCACCGGTGCGCGCTGCTTTTGCAGAATCAACTAGTCGCACACAGTTAGCCGGGTAGTGCTGGCGGTTGCGCCCGGGCATGTAGACCAAAGCCCAGTACTCTTCCGAGACCTCGGTTTGGGGGTCAGGCGACACGAAACCCTGCATAGCTTCAAAGCTTAAGCAAAGTCGCTGTCCGCCCTAGGGAGCGCGAGTAATGATGTAGCCGCCGGACTTCTCATCGTGCTGTAGCTGCAACAGGCCGCGGTTGGCTGCTTCTTCAAGTAAGGCAGCAAACGACTGGAAGCCATGATAACGCTCGCTGAATCCGGGCTGGCGACGTTTTAGTGTCTGCTTGACCATCGAACCCCAGACCTTGTCCGTTTCACCACGCTCTTCAAAAAGATCTTCCAGCGTTGCCATGACCATATCGATGGCATCCTGGCTGCGCTTCTCGTCCTCGCTCAACCCAGATTTCTTTTTGGATGCGGTGGCCTTGGCCTTTTTCTTTCGAGTCGGGCGCTTGGAGCGTACCAGATCATCGTAAAAAATGAACTCGTCGCAATTAGCCGTCAACAGATCAGAAGTCGAGTTCTTGACCCCTACACCAATAACGTACTTGTTGTTCTCGCGCAACTTGCTCACCAGCGGTGAAAAATCAGAGTCGCCGCTCAACACCACAAAACAATCGACATGGGACTTGGTGTAGCAAAGATCCAGCGCATCAACGACCATACGTATATCGGCAGAGTTCTTGCCAGATTGACGCACGTGCGGAATCTCAATGAGCTCAAACGCGGCTTCGTGCATCGCCGCCTTGAAGCTCTGGTAACGATCCCAGTCCGAATAGGCTTTTTTGACCACAATATTACCCTTGAGCAGCAGCCGCTCAAGCACTGCCTTCATGTCAAATTTCTGATCGGTAAAATCGCGTACACCCAGGGCAATGTTCTCAAAATCACAAAAGAGCGCCATATTCCGGGTAGTAGTGTCGGTACTCATGATGGGTTTTCCGTTTTGCAGGTTGCTTGGCCATATACCGGGCAAAGCATAAAAGAAGGCGGGTTCAGGGAGAGTCTAACCGCACCACCGTGCCCGGGCTACATTTGGGGTGCGACATATGACGCCGATGTAAGAGTGCGGGCCTGGTAGCGTAATCCCCCACTTTGCAGTTGTGCTGCCAGCATCGGCGTTGCATTCAGGTGGGCGCGCAGGTCGGCACTTTGTGCCGCGTAAGGCAATAGCGCTGCAATGACGTTCTCTGTTGCCGGACAGCGCAAACTGAATGCACTCTTGACGGGGCTGTTGCGGGCCAGCATCGCCGGGACCGCAGAATTTTTCAACTCGTCGTGGTCGGCAAAATTGATACTGAGTACTCCGGTCGGCGACAGGCAACGCTGCAATTGTGAAAGCCACTTGCGATCACAGGAAATCGCACGACTTGGAATGCCGCCATGGCCACCAAAAAGATCATCGATCACAAGATCAAATCGTGGCCCGCGGTAGCGCGCGACGAAGCGTCTTGCGTCATCAAGATGAATAGTCGCAAACTCAGGTCCGATGCCGAACTGTTCGCGCGCCACGCGCACATGTACCGGATCATTCTCCACTGCGGTCACATGCAGTTCGCCAAATAACATCTGCAACTGGCGGACCACGGTGCCTGCACCCAGCCCCAGCAACAAGGCCCGCTGGGGCTGGGGCCGTGGATGAAAATAAAGACCGAGCCAGAGCAGATCCCAAACACTGCCCGTCACAATCCGGCGAGGATTAAACTGGCTATGCAAGATGCCATCGGTATACAGGCGCCGGCTGGCGCCGGCACCGCGCACCTGATACCAGTGACCGTTTTGTCGATGACTCCACAGGACTGCTATGGGGTTACTCCTCGATTTTTCCTATGGAAAATGGTTATTCCTCCGTTACTCGATTGTAATGCGACGACTCTCGTGTGTTGCTGGTCTGGGTGATTGGAAAACGGGTTTCGATGCAACGGCAAAGGTACCCGAAAAGCTTAGCCAGAGTGGCGCTAGCACTACCGACCAAAACAGACTAGACCTCAACTGTGCCGAATCCGTGGCGGGGGGAGGGAAACCAGGCACTGCCAGCCAAAGCTCAAGCGGTGGTATCAGCCCCGACATAGGTCTTAAAAGCCTGCAAATCCAGGAAATACCGACAGACCTCGACATCAGCGGCCATCAGCAGGGGAACCTTCTCACCGTAGGCGTCGGCCCAGTCCGGGCTCTGATCGACATCATGCACCTTCAAAGAAAAACGGTATTCATCTTGCAGTGCCACGAGCTGCGCGTGCATATCCTCGCACAGGTGACAATTGCGGCGCACGTACAAATCGAGAATCCCGGTTGGCATCAACTCTCCCCAAGGCATAGAACCTTTTCAGCTGAAAGGATATTCTAGGGGCTGGTTACTGCTGGCTCATACTCATGCCCTTATCACTCTGGCTATCCATGTCGGCCATCTGCATTCTCGGCGCGATGTCTCCCGGACCCAGTCTGGCAGTGGTAGTACAGAACACTTTGGCAGGCGGGCGCGCTCAAGGGGTTGTAACCGCGCTAAGCCATGGCGTTGGAATCATCATCTGGGCTCTGCTGACGGCGGGCGGGATTGGCCTGCTGATCACCCAGCAACCTGCTCTCTTCGACGGCATGCGCTACGGCGGGGCGATCTTGCTGGTGTATCTTGGAATCCGCAGCCTGCGCAGCACAGCGAGCGCCGCCGAGGCGTTGCACACGGTTGCCGCCGCCGCCCGCGCTACCCCGGCCCGGGATGGCTTCGCCATCGCCATCATGAATCCAAAGATTGCACTTTTCTTCCTTGCCCTTTTCAGCCAGTTTGTCCGACCCGAGGCCGGAATGGGCGAGAAAATGATCATGGCGCTGACCGCCGGGGTCATCGATGCGCTCTGGTATGCGCTCGTTGCATTGGCACTGTCGCACTCAGCAATCCTTGACCGCCTGCGCGCCCGGGCTCGAATGCTGGACCGTCTTTTTGGCCTGATTCTGATTGCGCTGGCGATACGGGTCGCCCTGTAATGTAATTTCTGACGAAGGGAAACCTTGTTGCGCTGCGCAATATAACGCGGTCTGATAATGATTCTAAAAGGTAAATAACTTTATTTACCGATATTTTTCATTTCTACATGACTGCTTTGGTTGACAACTTCATTTGTGCAATGCACCATTGTCTTAACAAAGATCAGGTGAAGGTGGTTCAAGTCCAATAGCCATCCACAGACACCCGGATAGCGCCGGGAGGCGATTTATGCAGATCACAGACAAAGTCAGCGTAGTCACCGGCGCCGCCAGCGGCATAGGCCGTGCCACAGCACTGGAACTCGTAACCCAGGGGGCCAAGGGTATCGCTCTGGTAGACCTTAACGAGAGGCCGCTACGTGATCTTGCCGATGAGATCAACAGCACGGCGGG
>JABINT010000093.1 GCA_018698075.1 Acidiferrobacteraceae bacterium | reverse complement strand
GGCTTTTTAGACGTTTTCAGTATTTGTTCCACGTGGAACCGTGCGGCCCACAATGGTTCCACGTGGAACATTGAGGAGCGCCTACAGGCGCATCGGCATAATGAGATACAAAGTGTCGTCGTTGTCCGGCTCATGAAGCATACAACCGGTATTGGAGTCCTGCAGCTCCGCCTCGATCGAATCTGTCGAAAGCGCCTTTAGCGCATCCATAAGGTACGTTACGTTGAATCCTATCTCGATCTTGCTACCGCCGTACTCCACTGGGATTTCATCGGTCGCTTCTTCGTGTTCTGGATTGTGGGCGCTTAATTTGAGACTGCCCTCACTTAACTCCAGTCGAATACCGCGATACTTCTCATTAGTTAAGACGGCTGTTCGTGCCAGTACTTCGTAGAGCTTCTGTCGGTCTGTCACCATTTTCTGATTCAAAACTTGTGACATTACTGCTTTGTAATCAGGGAATTTACCGTCGATTAGCTTGCTGACCAAAGTTGCCCCAGGGCGCGCCAGGCGGATGTGGTTGGCGTTAATTTCAACAGTAACTTCGTCTGAGCCTTCCCCAAGAAAACGACCAAGCTCGACAACAGCTTTTCTAGGGACAATTATTTGGCGCTGACCGCTAACACTATTAGCCAGTGTCGCCCGGCTTCTGGCCAGTCGGTGGCCGTCTGTTGCCACTGCAGTGATGGTGTTCTGGTCAAGCTCGAGCAGAACACCATTTAAAAAATAGCGCACGTCTTGTTGCGCCATAGAAAACCCAGTTCGATCAAAAAGGGATTTAAGCGCAAGTTGCGGCATTTTGAACCGCTCTTCCCAGTTTCCGGCGTCCAATCGGGGGAAGTCGGTTGACGGTAATGCCTGGAGTGTAAAACGGCTGCGTCCTGAGCGCAGTTTGGCTTTATCACTCTCACCGCTGAAGTCGATTATTGCGGTTTCTGGAAGGGCTCTACAAATATCCAACAGTTTGCGGGCGGTTACGGTGCATTCTCCGTCCTCACCACTTAGCGCTTCAGTATCAACACTTATTTCAACCTCTAAATCAGTTCCAACCAACGTAAGTTGGTTGCCTTTAAGACGCATAAAAACGTTCGCGAGAATGGGTAGAGTCTGGCGTCGTTCAACCACACCGGTAACTGTGGTCAAAGACCCAAGCAACATTTCACGCTCTATTTTAAATTTCATATTGAATACTTAAGAATGTTAGTTGTTATTAGGCCTGTGGAAAAAAGAGTATTGTTATTTTTTGTATATAAAACAATTATTTACAGTTTTTATTGTTGTGGATAACCTTGTGGGCCGGCAAGGTCAAAAAAGTGGATAAAAACACCAATATTCAATAATGCGATTTTGTGTGGAGCTTGTCCACAATTTATCCACCTCATGCGCCCAAGATACGCTGTAGATTTAAATAATCCTCTCTCACCCGGGCGTCTGCAGCCACCAACTCACGAACCTTTTTTTGGGCATGTAACACTGTCGTGTGGTCGCGGCCGCCAAAAGCATCACCAATTTCCGGTAAACTCATACTTGTTAACTCTTTAGATAAAGCCATAGCGATTTGTCGTGGCCGGGTGATCTGGCGGTTGCGCCGCTTAGAGTGCAGATCTGCAATTCGCATTTTGAAGTACTCTGCAACAGTTTTTTGGATGTTTTGAACAGTAACCCTACGTTCCTGAAATACTAACAGGTCACGCAGTGCCTCCCGGGTTAGCTCTAAGTCGATCGGCCGGCCTGTAAAACTGCTACTCGCAATAATGCGATGCAAAGCTCCCTCAAGCTCCCGCACATTAGAGCGTATCTGTCGGGCAATAAAAAACGCGACTTCATCAGGAAGCACTACGCCTTTGATACCTGCCTTGTGCTGCAATATAGCAACCCGGGTCTCTAGTTCAGGCGGGTCGATTGGCACTGTCAGACCGCTACCAAAACGCGAAATTAAACGCTCCTGAACCCCGGAAATCTCTTTAGGAAAACGATCGCTGGTAATAATAACCTGGCTCTCACACTCAATTAAATCATTGAAAGTATGGAAGAATTCCTCTTGGGAGTGCTCTTTTCCTGAGAAAAACTGAATGTCGTCAATCAACAAGGCGTCCAAGGAGCGGTAATAACGCTTGAATTCATTAATGGCATTGTGCTGCAGCGCTCTCACCATATCAGCAACAAAACGCTCAGAGTGCACATAAACCACCTTAGCCTTGGGGTTAGCTTGAATTACCAGATTGCCAGCGGCCTGCATCAGGTGGGTTTTACCGAGGCCTACTCCACCATAAAGAAAAAGAGGGTTATATGCTTTGCCCGGGTTCTCGCCTACCTGATGCGCTGCCGCGCGTGCCAGCTGGTTGGATTTGCCCTCAATATGGGTCTCAAAAGTGAACGCCTGGTTGAGGCGGCCCTCGAATCGCAACGCGCTAACCGGATGTTTTCGGGGACTAGTAGCTGGTTTGGGCTCGCTTGGTTCTGACGAGGGTTGATCGCTGCCAACGGCTACCTGGACATTAATTGGCGCGCTGCTGAAACTATGTGCCAACCGACGAATTTCTTCTAAAAATTCATCGCAGACAAAATCCTTAACGAATCGGTTCGGGGCCAATAAGGTTAACGCGCCGGGCCGCTCTACCGCATGGAGCGGGCGGATCCAGGTGTTAAACTGTTGGGGCGATAAATCACCTTCCAGGCGACTGACACATAGTGTCCAAAGTGGTGGCGGCAATGAAGTTTCCTCTAGCTTGTTCGTTTTTGGCGCTGATTGCCTGCGCCCAACTCAACGCTTGATATTTTTTGCCGGTTTATAATACCTATCTCCGCGTGAACTGATTGTAGACCGAACTCTAGAACTTATCCACAGGTAAAAACAAAAAAGTTTTTTATCCACAGGGGTGGGAAAGAGCTAAAAAACAAGAAAAATATTGACAATTCAGGCCCGTAGGCGGTAGATTCCAACGCCTTTTGTTCCCGCGAGTCCGCGAGTAAAAATGAAACGAACTTTCCAGCCCAGTATCGTCAAGCGCAAACGCCGCCATGGCTTTAGAGCCCGGATGAAAACTCGCGGCGGCCGGGCGATAATCAATGCCCGTCGTGCCAAAGGCCGAGCGCAACTCAGCGCCTGATCAGTGATCGCGCCAGCAAGGGCGCGGCCGTGAACGGCCAGAGCTTTCCGAGCAGCCACCGCCTGCTGCGACCCGCAGCTTTCAGAGCGGTGTTGGGTGTTCGTTGTCGCAGTGGGGATGAATTGTTCACGGTTTACGCCCGGCGCAATGATGCGGAGCAGGCGCGACTGGGGATCACTGTGTCGCGCAAGGTCTCCTTAAGGGCGGTGCGGCGCAACCGAATAAAACGCTTGGTAAGAGAATCGTTTCGCCACCAGGCGTTGAAAATAGTTGGACTGGATGTAGTGGCCATTGCACGGCCGAAGGCCAGCCTCGTCACAAATAAAGACATAATCCAGAGTTTGGAAGAGCACTGGAACCGAGTGGATAGCCGATGCAGAAAATCGTAATCCTGTTGCTTAAAGGTTACCGATACCTGGTTAGCCCTTTGCTTGGGCCATCTTGCCGCTTTTACCCCTCGTGCACCAGTTACGCGATCGAGGCGGTACAAGGCCACGGCATTTTGCGCGGGCTGTGGTTAGCGGGTCGTAGGTTGTCGCGGTGTCATCCGTGGCACCCAGGCGGTTTTGACCCGGTACCTGGAAACAAGGAAAACGTACACACTGGATGTGAGCACGCGTAAATGGATTTTCAAAGGCTGATACTTTTTGGTGCATTGGGTATGGTGCTGCTACTGCTTTGGCAGGCCTGGCTGGAACACGAATCTGGCCAACCAAGCGCGATAGCAACCAGTACCCAGCCTGCCCAAAGTGTGAGTCCCGGTTTGACACAGTCCGGCGCCGCCACAAGCGCTACGGCGACAGATGACGTACCTCAGGCGCCAACAACACGCCAACAGCCAGAGCCCGGAGACACCACCGCAGTGCCCGTTAACCAGACCCTGCCGTCTGCACAGCGGGTTGTGGTTGAGACCGATATCGTACGTGCCGAGATCGATACCAATGGCGGCGATTTGCGCTACCTGGAGCTGTTGACCTACCCAGTAGCAATTGATCAGCCGGATGAACCGTTTGTATTGCTCAACGATTCAGGCGCGGACCTCTTCCTGATACAAGATGGTCTACTGGGGTCCGGACATGAGTTTCCAAATCACCATACTCCCTTTAGCGCCCGAGCAACTGATGTGCGCCTGGCGCCCGGCGAAAACAGTGTATCGGTCGACCTCGATTGGACTTCAACCGAAGGGGTTTCATACCGCAAGACCTTCACCTTTCATCGCAACAGTTATTACATCGACGTCACTTTTTCGGTCTACAACCAATCGGCCAGCGACTGGTTGGGGTACCAGTACCAGCAGATTCTGCGTACCCAGGTTGTTGAGAAAAGCAGTGGTTTAGGGTTTTTTGGCCGCTTGCCCAGTTACAAAGGCGGGGCGATTTTTACCCCTGAGGACAAATACGAAAAAATTGATTTTGAAGATATGTCTGAGGCGAATCTCGCCCGCGCTACCCCGTCGGGTTGGGTGGCGATGCTGCAGCATTACTTTGTTGGTGCGCTATTGCCATTGCCACAGGAAGACAATGCAGGCTACGAGTTCTATTCCAACGTAACTCAACGCGACAGCGCCCCACGCTATCTTATCGGCTACAAGACCACCCACCCTGCCAGCGTTCCTGTCGGAGCGACGAAGACGTTGGCAACCAGAATGTATGTAGGCCCCAAAGAAACCCAACGCCTGATCAAGGCCGATGCCAAGTTAGAACTTACGGTGGATTACGGGTGGCTGACGCCTGTGTCCTCGCCGTTGTTCTGGATCATGACGTACATACAGCGCGTGGTGAGCAACTGGGGGGTATCGATCATTCTGCTGACTCTGCTGGTCAAGCTGGTGTTCTTCCCGTTATCGGCCGCCAGTTACAAATCAATGGCGCGCATGAAAAAGATGCAACCGCGCATGAAAACACTGAAAGAGCGTTTCGGCGACGACAAGCAGAAATTCCAGCAGGCGATGATGGAGATCTACAAGAAGGAAAAGATCAATCCCCTGGGCGGTTGCCTGCCGATCGTAATACAGATCCCGGTCTTCATCGCGCTGTATTGGGTGTTGCTGGAAAGCGTGGAGCTGCGCCAGGCACCTTTCATCCTGTGGATCAAGGATCTGTCGTTGCAGGATCCTTATTATGTGTTGCCGGTATTGATGGGCGCCTCGATGTTCGGGCAACAGTTGCTGAACCCAGCGCCGATGGATCCGATGCAGCAGAAAATCATGATGGCCTTGCCATTGGTATTCACAGTTTTCTTTCTCTGGTTCCCTTCCGGGTTGGTGCTTTACTGGCTGGTCAACAACGTGTTGTCTATCACGCAGCAATGGGTGATTACCCGAAAGATTCAGGCAGCTGACAGCAAGGCCTGATCCAACCCCGCTCACGGATGATGCCGTGACCCAACACTTAGACACCATCACTGCCCGGGCAACGCCGCCCGGTACCGGCGGTATTGGCATCGTTCGCGTCTCAGGGCCGCAGGTCCGGGCGATTGCCCACAGCGTACTGGGTAGTGTGCCAAGACCACGCCAGGCTACCGTTAGTCCTTTCTTGGATGCTACAGGCAACGCGCTGGACTACGGCGTGGCATTTTTCTTTAAAGCACCGGCTTCCTATACTGGCGAGGACGTGCTTGAACTCCACGGACACGGTGGCGTGATAGTCATCGATCAAATGCTGGCGAGGGTTACGGCTTTGGGCGCTCGTCTGGCGCGCCCCGGGGAATTTACCGAGCGGGCATTTTTGAACGGTAAGTTGGATCTTGCTCAGGCCGAGGCTGTTGCGGATCTCATCGACAGCCAAACAACCGCGGCGGCACGCTGTGCGCTGCGATCCCTTAGCGGGGAGTTTTCACAGCAAATAGGGTGTTTATCGAAGATAATAGCCGAATTTAGAATGTATGTAGAGGCAAATATCGATTTCGCTGACGAGCCGGTCGCGCCGCTTGAATCGGCCCAAGCGCAAGAAAGGATGGAAAAGGCCAAGGCCCAATTATCCACACTGTTAGATCGGGCCCGGCCCGGCGCTCTGCTTGCGCGAGGCGCCAGCGTAGTGCTCTCGGGCGCACCCAATGTCGGCAAGTCAAGTCTTTTGAATGCACTGGCTCGGATGGAGCGGGCCATCGTCAGCGCCACACCGGGGACAACTCGGGACTTGATCGAGGCCACTGTTGATATCGATGGGTTGGCGGTGTGTTTAACCGATACCGCGGGCCTTCGTGACAGTGCCGATGAGATAGAAGTTGAGGGTGTGCGCCGGGCCAGTGCGGCTATCGAGACCGCGGATCTGGTTTTAGAGCTGATAGACGATTCTGACCCGGAAGACCTGGCTAACCGAGTCGAACCCCAAGCGGGGGATGAGAGGGCACACTTGTTTGTGTTAAATAAGTGTGACCTGAGCGGGCGCCCGTTTGGCCCTGCCAAGATGAGTGACGGTCGCCCAGGTGTTGCCATTTGCGCCACCACCGGCCAGGGGATCACCAGCCTGGAGCAGGCGATTAAGAGCCGCCTTGGTTATGTAGACAACGGCGAGGATCTCATCATGGCCCGCCGCCGCCATCTTGATGCGTTGGAGCGTGCCATGGATCACCTCAATAAGGCGCAGGACCATATCGGCATAGCGATGGAGCTGCTGGCAGAGGAGTTACGGCTGGTACAACAGGCCCTGGGTGAAATCACCGGCGAGGTGACGGTTGACGATCTTCTGGGGCAGATATTCTCGAGCTTTTGTATTGGAAAGTGATTCAATCAATACCACTACATTGTAGTACAATTATTATTCCGCTAAAATCGATTTTGCCCGGTAACGCGATTGTCTTACTGCCCACGCCTTAGCCATGCGTCGGTAACTATTGCTTGGTAGGGCCTGAGCTGTCAGGTGAGCCGCCCGGTAGGTATCTTCAGGGGCGATACCGGATTTTTCTAGTGCATCAAGCAGCAATTTAGGCTGGTATTGCGCGAGATAACCCAGGAGCCACCATTCTGGCGGCGGCTTTCGTTTGGCTGGCATGGTTTATTGTACTACAAAGAGGTACAACACCTACTCAGAAATGAACATGATCTGCCCCTGGAAAATGCAAAGCGGATCGATCTTGACCGCCGCCGGCAGGCTGATGGCGTGATGGGCGCCCGAAGGCGATCAGACGGGGATGAAATTAAAAAGAAAAAGGGGTCTGGTCCAGTTGGCGTGGAGTGGCGCCAAAGCAGGGGCAAACCAGGCACGGGGAATTGAGTGCGTTTGGTCAGGCAAGCGGTTGGAAAGTGGGCAAAGTGTCGCCAGGAGGCTCAGGATTGGTAAGAAAACCGCGACACCGTGTAAGATCAGCGCAATACAATGTTTTTGAAGGCAGGCCCGACCAGATCGGCTGCCGCGAGCAACGGAGAACGGAACAGCGATGCTAGCGAATAAACGATCCGACGATAACAACGAAGAACAGTACACCCAGAAAGTCCTGACCCAGTTGTTGATCCTCGGGGTGGTGATCATCATCATCGGGCTATGGCAAGCAGATTTTCTAATAGCCGTTTATGCCCGAAACCAACTGACTCAGGTTGGCTGGTTTATCAACGGCGGTATCTTGGTGCTGTTTCTCGCGGGCATCTACCATCTGGTCAGAGAGTTTCGTCGGTTAAGCGCAGAAGAGCAGTCCATCAGCCAACTGCTGAGCAACATCCGTAACAACAGCGACGCAACGGCGAGCACTCGACCCGAAGCGCTGATAGTCAAACGTTACAACACGTTGCAGGATCTGCACCGCCAGCATTCAGTTATCAACCATAGCGCGTTGGCGGCTACCGTAGTGGCGCTGGAATCCAGCCGAATCAGTTTCGTCAAGTTTGTTCACAACGTGCTGATTCTTACCGGTGTTTTTGGCACCATCGTGTCGTTGTCTATTGCTTTGCTTGGTGCCTCCGAGATTATCGTTTCAGCTACCGAGATTGGTAGTTTGGGTATGATTATTCACGGTATGTCTACCGCATTGTCAACGACCATGACCGCGATTTTTGCGTACTTTTTTTTCGGGTATTTCTATGTGCGGTTGATGGATGCGCAAACGCACATGATCAGTCGTTTAGAAGAAGCGACCAGCACGGTGTTGTTGCCGCGGTTCCAAATCGAGCCGGAAAAAGCGGCTGAGCAGTTGACCCATATCGTACGAACTGCCGCAGCACTGGTAGAACGACTGGATGAATCGCAGGCAGGGTATGCCCAGGTTGCCACAGAACTGCGTGGCTTGTTGGCGAGTTACCGCGATGAGATGCAGCGCAACAGCGAAGGCCTCAGCGAGATGACAGATGTACTGCGCGAAGGGTTCCGGCTCAACGAGCCGAAGCGGTAGTCGCCGATGGCAATAAGCCGCTCAGAAGGTTTCGTTGACCTGAGGGTTTCACCCTCGGTCAGTGGGCGCTCTGACGAGGATAGCGTTTGGCCCTCATTCACCGATATCATGACTGTGGTGGTATTGATCTTCTTGGTATCGCTGGTTGTTATTCTGATGCGCAATACCGAACTGGTTGCCCAGTTAAGCGAATCGGTCAGTCAGAAACAGGTTATGACTACTCAGCAGGGCGACCTGGAACTACGCATCGCCTCGCTGGGCGATGAAATTGTCCACCTGCGCGTAGCGCTCGACCAGACCGAGACAGACCGTTTGGCGGCGGAGCAAAAGACGCAGTTAAAAGAGGGCGAAATCTCAGCCTTGCTCGACGATGTTAGTGTGCTAAAGCAGTTGCGTGCACAACTCACCAGCGAAAAAGCCACCCTGGCTGAACAAAAAGCTGGCCTCGGTGAGCAACTGACCACTGTCACTGGCGAGAAAGAACAACTGACTGGACAGAAAGCGGCACTACTGATCACTCAGCAGGAACTTACAGGTCAGGTCGAATCGCTACAGCAGACTCGCACTACACTCGGTACAGATATTGCACGACTGCAAGGCTCGCTTTCAGCCATGCAGGCGGAGCAAGCAGCGCTTACCATCACGGCGCAAGCACAAGCGCGCGAGGCAACCTCGCTGGCCCAGGCCCGCGATGATTTATCCAAAGAACGTGATGAGCTGACTACGCAGGTAACATTGCTCGAGGTAACTCGCGCAGTGCTGCAGACTGAAACCAGCGCACTACGCAACGAGCTGGAAGGCCTGTTGCGTACAGCGGTGAGCACGGAGCGCGCGCTGGAGGAAAGCAAACTGACCGGCGAAGATCTCGCAGTACGCCTCGCCGAGACGGCGCTGGATTACAAGCTGACCAAAGAAGAGCTGGCTTACCTTCGGGCCGAGTACACCCAGGAGGTTGGCGATTTTGAAAAACAGCGCCGGTTACTGATTGCTGCACATCAACAAGAGCTGGATATTCTTCGTGAGCGTCACTCCGATCTTGAGGTCCAGTACAACCGGTTGATCCGCCCGGCGCGCAGTACCGTCGGCCGGCACGTGGTCGAAGTTCGGTTCTGGAAGGAAGGCAGTGAATACCATTACTCGCTACGTGAACCGGGCCAGGCGGTGGCGCAATCGGTTAGCGTGGTAGAGCTGCATCAGGTTATGGCGGCGCGAAAGGCGCAGTACGGCGATAAGCTTTACACCAAGGTCAAGTTTCCCAACGAGAACTCGATTACCCAGGGCGAAGCGTGGCGCTTCACTGTTGAGATGCATAACCGCTACGACTACTATTACCAGAACTGATCATTCGATCGGTTTTTTCGCTATGCAGTATCCCGAAAACTTCGACGTGATTGTCATTGGTGGCGGTCATGCGGGCACTGAAGCTGCGCTGGCTTCGGCCCGCAGCGGTGCCCGCACTCTGTTGGTGACCCACAACATCGAAACGGTTGGGCAGATGTCTTGTAACCCGGCGATCGGGGGTATCGGCAAAGGCCATATCGTGCGTGAGGTGGATGCACTGGGCGGCGCCATGGGCCGGGCCGCCGATGAGGCTGGAATCCAGTTTCGGCGCCTGAATGCCCGCAAAGGCCCTGCGGTACGGGCAACTCGGGCACAGGCTGACCGGGTGCTCTATCGCCAATCGATCCGCCGTCTTGTCGAGAACCAATCCGGCTTGTCCATGTTGCAGCAATCGGTCGCAGACCTCATGGTTACGAATGCCCGTGCCTGCGGAGTTATCACCGACGACGGCATTTGTATTGGCGCGCGAGCCATAGTATTGACGGCCGGCACTTTTCTGAACGGGCGTATTCACATAGGTCTGGACAGTCAATCCGGCGGTCGTGCGGGAGATCCGCCAACATTGGCGCTCGCCCACCGCCTGCGCGAACTCTGTCCGCGTACCGGACGGCTTAAGACGGGTACACCACCACGGATTGATGGTCGCACCATCAATTTTGCCGCACTTGAGATTCAGCCAGGCGATGATCCGCCACCGCGATTCTCCTTTTTCAGTTCGCTCGCTGATTATCCTCGCCAGGTTTGCTGTCATATCGCTGGCACCACCGAGCATACCCATGACATTATTCGTGGCGCACTTGATCGTTCCGCCATGTACGGGGGCCAAATCGAAGGGGTTGGCCCACGTTACTGCCCGTCAGTTGAAGACAAAGTGGTGCGTTTTGCAGAGCGCGTGTCGCACCAGATCTTTGTCGAGCCCGAGGGGCTGCAGACCCACGAAATCTATCCAAATGGACTATCGACCAGCCTGCCGTTTGATGTGCAGTGGCAAATGGTGCGCAGCATCCCAGGTTTTGATGGTGCGCAGATCACCCGGCCAGGTTATGCCATTGAGTATGATTACTTTGATCCACGTGATCTTTTGCCATCATTAGAGACACGCTCACTCCCGGGACTGTACTTTGCTGGCCAGATCAACGGCACCACCGGCTATGAAGAAGCGGCTGGACAAGGGCTGGTTGCTGGCCTTAACGCGGCCCGGCAAAGTCGCGGCGAGGCGCCGTGGTGGCCACGTCGCGACGAAGCCTATATCGGGGTC
>JABINT010000178.1 GCA_018698075.1 Acidiferrobacteraceae bacterium | reverse complement strand
CCGCTGTACCGTCGATCCGGGAGAGGTCGTGTCGGGTGGGCCGGGCAAGGATGGCATCCCCTCGATTGATGAGCCACGGTTTGTTCCGGCTACCAAGGTCACTCTCGATGATCGAGAACCCGTAATTACCTTAGTGCTCGGCGATACCGCCAAAGCCTATCCGCTGCGGGTTTTGACCTGGCATGAGATCGTGAACGACACAATGGGAGATATTCCCGTGGCCGTCACCTATTGCCCGTTATGTAACGCCGCGATCGTCTTTGATCGGCGAGTAGGAAACAAAGTCCTCGACTTCGGCACCACCGGGAGTCTTCGCCACTCGGACCTGCTGATGTATGACCGCTTAAGTCAATCCTGGTGGCAACAGTACACAGGGCAAGCCATCTTCGGGGAATTCGCGGGGGCCGCCCTCACGATGCTGCCCTCCCGGCTGGAATCTTTCCTCGACTTCAAGAACAACTACCCCCAAGGTGAGGTGCTGGTGCCTGGGAACCCCAATCTACGACCCTATGGTGCCAACCCCTATGTCGGCTATGACAGCTCGAGCTTCCCGTTCCTTTACCGCGGGGAGGTGCCCGAGGGCATCGGCCCCCTTGAGCGGGTTGTGGTGGTCGACGACCGCGCCTGGTCTCTGGCACTTCTGCAGCAGGACAAACAAATCCGGGATCGAAATTTAGTCCTCACCTGGCGACCCGGACAGGCCAGCGCCTTGGATACCCGAGAAATCAAGAATGGTCGAGAGGTGGGTAGCGTGACAGCGCAACACCTGGCTGCCAACGGAGCGCTTGAGGACGCGGTGTATCACGTCACCTTCGCCTTTGTTTTTCATGCGTTTAAACCAGATCAACCGATTATCGTTGAATAGTAGCCATCGAGCGTTCGTCGTTTCACCAGCTAGTAACTTTACAGGAGACCCCATGACTCAAATTCCGCTCATTCCAAGACAGGTAGTCCCAGACCTCACGGTGCCGTTAGTTGGTGGTGGCCACTGGTCTCTGGCCAACCAGACTCCGGACCAGTTCACCCTGATTGTTGTCTACCGCGGACTGCACTGCCCGATCTGCTCCCATTACCTGGCAGACCTCAAGCGCAAGGTAGATAACTTTCAAAGTCGCGGTGTGGATGTCTTCGTACTCTCAAGTGACGATGCGCAGCGAGCTGCCCAAGCCAAGGAAGAGTGGGAGCTCAACGAGCTTAAGATGGGGTATGGCCTCACGCTCGAAAAAGCTCAGGAATGGGGTCTATATATCTCTTCGGGTCGAGGCAAAACCTCAGCCGGTATCGAGGAGCCCTCGTTATTTGTAGAACCGGGAATCTTTTTGGTTCGTCCAGATCAGACCCTCTACTTCGCGACAGTCCAGACCATGCCGTTTGCGAGGCCGAGTTTCGGTGACATCTTGAAGGCTATCGACTTCGTGATTGCAAAGGATTATCCAGCCAGGGGCGAGGTGACGGAGATCGGAGTATGAGTATGAGCGTTTCTATCTCGTTCCTCAGGCTCTACCAAGACGACACTTCCAATCATCGCTTTGAGGCCTTGGATGGGCGGTCATGAAAAAGCTTGTGACTGGATGGCTGGTGCTGATCATGCCAGTGTTTCTAGCGGTAGGTTTGAAGCAGTAAAGAGGCCTTTCTCAATTGATCCCTTTGCACGACGACAATCCGACTGAAAGCAAGCCGTACGTCACGATTGCTCTTATTGCGGTATGTGTTGTTGCCTATCTGTGGCAACTGTCTTTGGGAGTATTATAGGCAGCATTAACGTCCCTTGCGTGCGTATCAGATTAATGAGGTTTTATTATGAGTAAAAAATACTCAACTAAATTTTTTGATATTGCGTTTAAAGATGGTACGCCAAAAAAAGCATTTTTAACCGCATGTGTAGTGGGAACAATACTTGCATTAATCAATCACGGCGACACTATTTTAACAGGGGAGTACCCTCCAATATTAAAACTTCTCCTTACCTACTGCGTACCTTTTTGTGTCACAACTTGGGGTTCTTATTTAGGAAAAAAAGATAAGATATTGCAACAGCAAAAAATCGATGCCCTATACTAAAAAAAGAAAATAATATTCAGCAAGGATAAATTAAACTTACGAAGTATAGGCAGCATTAACGTCCCTTCCTGCCACCATTTGCTATAAACACTTGGCCGCTATCAATAGTGGTGCGCGGTTAAGGCCCGCGCGAGCGTCGTGTTGGCGCCTGGCCAAAAGAGATTGCACATCCCCATCGGGGCAACGCCCAAGCAGACTTGGCATTGCGGGCCACGGAACTCGGTTTGAAGAGATCGCGTTTCAACATTCACCAGCACCCGGCTCTGAAGAAAAATATCGTCAAACGCCTCGACATTTCTTCTGCAGGCTGTCTCACGACCGGTGGCGCCGTCGGGCGCATCGAAAATGATCCGCGGCATGCTGCGCGAGGGCTGATCGCACCTGTCCTGTGCGCTACAAAGCTTTCTTCTGACGATTTTGAGATCATCAAGCTCGAGACAGAAATTAAGGCGAACAGTATTCTGGTTTTTGGGTAATCAGATTGACGATGGCGTTCATCGCTCTTCCTTTTGTCAAAAACGCACATGTCGGAAACAGTTTTTCACTTCTGAGCAATTTGCGGCATTGGGGGCGTTACTGGAAATCTTGTAGAGCGAGGTTGACCTCCGCGCCGGAATAGGGGTAACTTTCGAGCAGTCTCTTTGGGGGGGTAACTTATGTACCTGGGTTTAGCCGGTTTTGCGCTCTTAGCGTTTCTTTACAGCCTCATCGCTGGGAAAGTGCAGCGATTGCCACTTTCTGCTCCCATTATCTTTGTTGCGGCAGGAATCGCAATGAGTCCTTTGGGCCTCAATTGGTTCTCACCTCAAGCGGCGGAGATCAATGGTAAGCCTCTGATCGATGTCACTCTCGCCTTGATTCTCTTTATTGATGCAGCCAACGCCAACCTCGCGGTCCTTCGGCGTAACCTGCGTATACCCGTTCGGATGCTGGCGATAGGACTGCCTCTTACGATTACGCTTGGAAGTGTCGTGGCAGCTTTCTGGTTTGATGTTCTTTCCCTTTATGAAGCAGCCGTTCTCGGCACAATGCTGGCGGCAACGGATGCCGCCCTCGGCAAAGCCGTGGTCACCAATCCTCAGGTACCGGATCGGTTACGGGAAGGATTAAGCTGCGAGAGCGGCCTCAACGATGGACTTTGCGTTCCCTTCCTGCTTCTTTTTATTGCGCTGGAACTTGGTGAAGCAAATCGGGGAGATGGTTTGGCTTGGGTCTTGTTAGGTGAAGAGATCGGAATCGGGGTTCTCGTTGGGGTTGGCCTCACATGGCTGGGGGCAACTTTGCTCAAGTTCGCGAAAAACAAAAACTGGCTCGACGGGATCTGGCTGCAGATGAGTCTGCCTGCTCTCGCCATCGCGTGCTTCGCGGTCGCGCAATCCCTGGAAGGCAGTGGATACATCGCAGCTTTTGCTGGAGGGCTCGTATTTCGTGGGCTGATTGGCGACCAGGTGCATCATCTAGTCGAGCCTGCAGAAGGAATAAGCGAAGTGTTGGCGTTGGTCGCCTGGGTGATGTTCGGGCTGCTCATTGTTCCATTGGCGCTACCCGCCATTGATTTTCAAGTTCTGAGTTATGCAGTTTTAAGTCTTACCTTAATTCGCATCATCCCCATCGTGTTCTCCCTGTCGGGCTCGAAGGAGAGTTTGGCTAGCAAACTCTTCCTGGGTTGGTTTGGGCCCCGAGGGCTAGCGAGTCTCGCGTTTGCCTCGATTGTGGTGTCAGAACAGTTGCCCAACACTGAACTCATTGTTGCGGTGGTTGTGTGCACGGTTGGGTTAAGCCTTTTGGCTCATGGAATTTCAGCAAAACCGCTCTCTGAAAGACTTGCAGCCTCAGAGAGTAATCGAGACTAGCTTATCTTAACTTGAAGGTAATAGATAAAGTCATGACAACATCAGGAGTAGAAAACTGGCGGTTGTCGGAGGCCGGCGTGTTGGGTGGCCAGATTGCATGGCATAGTTCCCATACCAATTTCAAAGGAACAAAATGGCTACATCTGCAATAGGGTGCTAATTCTGATCTTGCACGCCGCGCAGTCGCTGGCGGCAAAGGGCGCAGCAGATCCTGAAACTGTCGATCGCACTTATAGGATCATGAGCCGTGGCTGCGCGATTAACCCATGTGGTCTTATGGACGTCATTGGTTTTGGACGATCTACCAAATCTTTAGTTACTGGGGGCGCAGCGCAGCGACGAGGAGATGCGTTGCGAACGCTCAGTACCTTAAAGAAACCTTCCTCGATAAAGGCGTGATGGGCTTGCAAACCGGTCAAGGCTACTATTCGTACCCTGAACCGAGTTATCATCAACTCGGGTTTTCTAACGTCTCGGGCCTGTCGAAGGTTAGCGAACTGGCATCTAAAGCCAAATTAATTTAGTCAAAATTCAACGAGAGTCTTACTCAAAATCTTCCTACTGAACCTCAGTCTCGTATTCAGGAGTGAACTTCTATGGCCGGTCAACTACACCCTTTGGCGCCACATACTCTTCCTTCCTATATAGGAGGGGTAGATGGCAGTGATCCGTTGTTTACGGGGATCGCTATCTTCGTCGTCGTAATGATTCTGGGGGTTGGTGTTTTCTATCTCAAGATCCATGCCATTCCCGAGCAGTTAGCCCACAAGCACGGGAATACCCAATCACAGCTCATCATGGTTTTGGCGCTGCTTGCCCTATTCACCCATAACAATGTTTTCTGGGTTTTGGCACTGATTCTGGCCTTACTGAAACTGCCGGATTTTCTGACGCCGATCAACAACATTTCGCGATCACTAGCCAAAATTTCCGGGGAGTCAACTGAGGAACCGGCCAGCCCTGCCCCAAGCAGGGCACAGGAGCGCTAAGCCATGCTAGAACTGATTTTCTGTTCACTCGTTACGGTACTTCCCGATTTCCTGTTCCGTCGCTACCACCAGGGTAAGCGCTGGGGTGTGGAAATTAACTTCTTCACCATGTGGTATGAACTGCGCTGGGGAATCACGGCGTGTTTGGTCCTAACCGTGACCTTGATTACCGTGGTTTTTTATTTTCATCCCTCAACAACCAACGCGGGACCGTATTTTCGAACCATCCCAATTCTTCCTGAAGGTGGCGGTCGCGTCGAAGAGGTGTTCGTAAAGAACGGCGAGTCAGTTGCTGCGGGTGCGCCCTTGTTTAGCCTTCTCGACAGTTCCCAGCTTGCAGTTGTAAACGTCGCAAAAAGTCAGCTGAAACAAATTGAGACTGCTTTTACCCAGGCGAAAATTCAACTTGAGGCCGCAAACGTAACACTCCTGAAAGCGCAGAGCGCGTTAAAGCAGGCTGAGAGCGAACTGTCCAAGAAAAAACAGCTATCGTCGCAACTGATCAGCCAGATCGAACTGGAGCGACTTGAAAATATTGCTGTCCAGAAGCGCGGTGGCGTACAGACAGCACAGGCCAATATAGGGGCCGTGCAATCCCAGATTGACGAGGTCCTTCCCGCCCAGCGAGAAAGCGCCCAGCGAGCTCTAGAACAAGCTGAGGTCGAACTGGGCAAAACGGTCATCTATGCAGGTGTCGATGGTGAAGTGGCGCAGTTCTTCCTGCAGCGCGGCGACTACGTCAACCCTATCCTTCGGCCAGCGGGCGTATTGATCCCCTCTGAAGGCCCGGAGTCCGGTCGCTACCAGATCGCCGCAGGCTTTAACCAGTTGGCAACGCAGGTAATCAAACTGGGCACGTTAGCCGAGGTGGTATGTCTTTCAGACCCCTTTAAGGTCATCCCGATGATTGTTACCCGCGTGCAACCGGTTGTGGCCGCGGGCCAACTTAAGCCGTCGGACACCCTGTTGGATGCGCAGCAGCGTGCACGACCAGGCACCTTAACGGTAGTCATGGAGCCGCTCTACGCTGGTGGCCTCAAAAAAGTGATGCCCGGCAGCAAATGTATCGCTAACGCCTATACCAATAATCACGAGTTGCTGGAATCAGGTAAGTTGAGTTTTGGCGAGACCGTGTTCCTGCATGCTGTGGATACGGTGGGACTCGTGCACGCAATCATTCTGCGGATTCAAGCGCTTCTGATGCCGGTTCAGATGCTGGTATTCGCCGGCCACTAAAGACGGCCATGGCCGGTGTGCAGTTAACTTCGCACCGGCCAAGCAAAACATTCAGTTTGGGCTCAGCGCCAGTTCAGTTCGCCAAAGTGCTTCGAGTAACGCTCTTGGCAGTGTGACTGCTTTCGGTTTTTCGAGCGGGTCAGCGGGTTTCTTGTTGTCAATTAATCAGAACAGACCAGGCCGAAAAGACTAGTATCCCAATTCGGATAACCAATACCAAGATCAGTACTATTGTCGAGCCCCGAGATGGAAGACACAAAGACAGAATCAACAAAGTTAGAAATGGAAAAGGAACTGAAGAAGCTTAGGCTTCAGGCTTCTTTGCATAAGAATCTGTCGGCAGAAATGGCGAGACAAAAGGCTAGAGCAGAAGAAGCCCATGAACTCGCTCAAGTAAAAACCGAGGAGCTCGATAAGCTTCTCAAAAAACAAAAGTTGGAAACTTTGTTGCGAAAAAATTTGGCAAGTGAAATGGGACGTCAAAAAGAGATTGCGGAAGAAGCAAAGAAGAGGATCGAATCAATTTCAGATCAACTATCGAAATATCTAGCACCACAACTCTACAAATCGATCTTTTCGGGCGAGCAGCAGGTGGATCTCACCAGTAAGCGAAAAAAACTGACCGTCTTTTTCTCGGACCTGGTGGGATTTACGGGTATCTCAGATTCCCTAGAATCAGAAGAGATTACAGCGATGTTGAATTACTATTTAACAGAAATGGCCAACATCGCACTCGAGTTTGGCGGAACAATCGATAAGTATGTTGGAGATGCCATTTTAATATTTTTTGGTGATCCGGAATCCGAAGGCGTACAGGAAGACGCTCTGAGATGTACTAAAATGGCAATTGCCATGCAAAAGCGAATGGTTGAACTTACCGATGAATGGGCCCAAAAATTTGGACTCCGTGAACCATTACAGATACGAATAGGAATGAATACAGGCTACTGCACAGTCGGTAACTTTGGAAGCGAAGATAGACTGGACTATACAGTTATTGGGGGCCAGGTAAATTTGGCAGCCAGGTTAGAATCGATAACTAAACCAGGTTCTATATTAATATCATTTGATACATTTAGTCAGGTTTCTGATTCCATCGAATGCATAGAAAGGGAAACAGTCACAGTGAAGGGAATTCGTGAAGAAGTACGTACATTTGAAGTTGTGTTAGATGGGCCAATAAAAAACGATCGCATTTGCCTTGAAACTGAAAATTTAAAATGCAGCGTGGATATAGAGCTGCTTGAGAGGAGTGAGCTTGATGAGTTAACTTCTTTTATAGAAGATGCAAAACTGAAATTACAAAAAAAATCGGCTAATCAGAAAGAGAAATAGGAGAGTATTATGAGTTATACGGGCCAATGCCATTGCGGTAACGTAAAATTTGAGACTAATTTAAAACCGATGCTTGTTGTCCAATGTAATTGTGGCAGCTGCCGTAGATTAACTGGTTCAGTGGGTGTTCGAGCTATGTATTCTTCAGATGAAGTTACATGGACTGGTGCGATTAGTGAATATGTTTATCAAGGCGGCAGTGGTGGGAACCTCTATACCCAGCATTGCCCCAATTGCCACACCAATGTTTACACTACGTTGGATTATATGGAAGGTATGACTAGCATTCCGGTAGGCATGTTTGATGATCCACAGGAAATAAAACCTTGGTTAGAAATTTGGACCGATGCAAAGCTTAATTGGGTAAAAGACGACGGTTGTATCACCAACAGTGTTCCAGACATGGGCGTCCAAGAGCGCCTTGTCGAAGTTCTCGAAAGTTTAGAGAATCGATAGGCTGCAGATCCAAGAGATCGGTAAGATCCTGGATAGGAAGGATGAGGGGGGGTTACATTTGAGAGTAGAAGGCAAGGGGCAGAGGTGCTGACAAGTTAACTACCGTTTAGCGATAATTGCTGAGTGAAAAGCCCCGAATGAGGGGGGCGACCTTTGATGGCGGGTTCAGCGTATGTCCGTGCGGGGTTAAAGCAGCAGACGAGAGAAGATATTAAGGGCTCTTGAGATTGAATATTGCGAATCCCGGTCGGGGACACTAGGCAGGGACATCCGCTTGTTCCAGTAATTCCGAGGCCTCGAGCCAGCGGCCTTCCAGCTCTTGATGAAGCTGCGCGTTTCTCGCCTGATCGAACAGCAATTCACGTAACTGACTTCGATTGGCTTCGTTGTAGATATCCGGATCAGCCAGCTGTTGGTCAAGTTGCTGCTGTACTTTGGTTGCCTTGTCGATTTCTTTTTCGATCCTATCAAGACTGTCGCGTAGCGGTTTGATCTTTACTCTTTGTTTGGCTCTTTCCTGTCGGGTAGATTTTGATGGTCGAGTTTTTTGCTCGGCTTTTAACCCAAGTTCTTTGCCCTTTATGTTTTGCCCATCCGTTTGATCCTCGATGAGCTTGCCTGTTCCTTTTTGTCTATGGCGCAGCCAGCTCACATAGTCATCAAGATCGCCATCAAAGGGGCGAAGCGTGCCATCGTCTATCAGCCAGAGCTCGTCAGTGACCAGCCGTAACAAGTGTCTGTCATGGGCGACCACGATCAGACAACCATGGTAGGACTGAAGCGCAGATGAGATGGACTCGCGCATTTGTATGTCCAGATGATTAGTCGGCTCGTCCAGCAGCAGCAGGTTGGGTTTGCGGTAGACAATGAGCGCGAGCACCAGGCGGGCTTTCTCCCCCCCAGAGCGGATCGCAACGGGTTCCGTCGCGGCGTCACCCGAGAACCCGAAACGTCCAAGGAACGAACGCAAGGAACGGTCGGTTTGTTGATGCGAGATGTCTGTTAGATGATCAAGCGGCGACCACTTTGGATTCAACAACTCCAGTTGTTGTTGGGCAAAATAGCCAATACGCAATTTGGAGTCGCCGGTGTATGCTCCCTGAAGCGGCGGTAGTTCGGCTGCGAGGGTCTTCATTAAGGTCGTTTTGCCAGCGCCATTTCTTCCCAGTAAGCCGATGCGATCACCGTCTGTCAGGCGAAAGTTGACGTTTGATAAGATAGCCTCGTTATAACCCGCATTAATTCCCTTGAGGTCGACCAGCTGGTGTGGAGAATGGTCCGGTGTTTCGAACTCGAAGACAAATGCATTCTCCTGCTGAGCCGGTGAAATAATCTCCAGGCGTTCCAGTGCTTTCAGGCGGCTTTGAGCCTGTTTTGCTTTTGAGGCCTTGTAACGAAATCGATCGATATAGGATCGCATGTGGCGAACCTTTTTTTGCTGCCTCTGGTGTTGTTTATTTTGAATCTCAATCGATGCGGCTCGCCGTTCTTCTGCCAGGCTGTAGTTTCCTTCGTAGACCTGAATGGTACGGTCCTCAATGTGCGCAATGCGGGTGACTGAGCGATCAAGAAATTCCCGATCATGGGAGATCACGAGCACTATGCCCTCATAATTGATCAACCATCGTTCCAGCCAGACCATGGCATCGAGATCCAGGTGATTGGTAGGCTCATCAAGCAATAGCAAATCGGCCCGTGTCATGAGTGCCCTGGCGAGATTAAGGCGCATGCGCCAACCGCCAGAAAACGTATCCACACTCTGGCTTTGTTCTGTTGCAGTAAAGCCTAATCCATGCAGCAGTTGGCCGGCACGAGCTGAGACTCGAAACCCGTCTATGTCGTCCATCTGACTATGCAGGGTTGCCAGTAGGGAGCCATTGTCGTCGAGTTCCGCCTGTGCAATCTTGAGCTCAAGGGATCGGAAAGATTGATCGCCATCAATAACATAGTCGATGGCCGTGCAGGTTGAGTTGGGAGTTTCCTGCAACACCTCGGTAATCAGGGTGCCTCGAGGCAATGTCACTTTGCCCTGGTCTGCGTCCAGACGCCCGGCAATGACGGCAAATAGACTGGATTTGCCAGAGCCGTTAGCGCCGGTCAGGCCCATTCGCTGACCTGGGTACACATCGAGTTCAACATTTTCCAACAATAGGCGACTACCGCGTCGCAAGGAAAGATCAGTAATTTTCAGCACACGGGTATGCGCTGTTGTTGGCTGTTTCTCATGTAGACAGGGGAGTCATGACTCTCAAATAAAAATAAAGGGGGAGTATACGGGGGTAGGCTCACCGAAACCGCGGACACGGGTCCAGCGAAACACGCGCTGATCCATCGGATGTTTCAGTTTATAACTCTGAAATGAAGTTCGGTAGGATCGCAATCGATGCCGTTGATGGGGTTCATGTCCTGCGGGCAGGCCGACATTACAACAATCACATTGCACAATGCCTTCAGTCTGACCCGGTCTTGTGGTTTAGAGACAGTGGGCTCAAAAGTCGTGCTGCCATTTGGGGCGATGGGAATGTTCATCCATAAATTAAATGGGTCAGGGATAGATGGTGCTTGAAGGCCTATAGCCATAAGGGCCATGCGCAGGTTATCGGTGCAGTTGTCGTGATACTCCTTACAGCCAAGAATCTTGTAACGGTTGATATCGCAGCAGGATAAGAGCGTGTCATGCACGCCCGGTGAGGTGTCTTCGGTGATCTCGAACATCGGTCGACGGACATTAGAGACAATCTTGTCGCCAACCTTGGGAAACACGCTCGATAATGAGGTCCGGGTGTGGGCCATGGAGAGAAACTCATCCAAGCCAGGCTGGCAGAAGGCCCAGAAATCACAGACCTGGGTGCCATGGGTATTCTGCACTTCGATGGCCTGATCTTTTGCGATCTTGACCGCGACACCACAGCGCGCGGGGATGCGATATTGCTGCTCAAGGGCCGGCGCTCCATCTGCTGAGATAGCGCTTTTAAGCGAGTCATTGCTGCCGTCGGGTTGTGATGCTGTAAAGCTCATAATGCTTTTCCCTCTTACTGGAAGTACAAAAATAAATTAACAGCGGCCTTAGATCGGCCCGCGTTCTGCTGGCCTTCAGCGGGCTTCTAAGGCCAATCCTTCGATGATCTCGGTATTGGGCGTGAGCTTAAAGACCGCGGGCGAGATCTTGATCTTGATAGATCGGCTGCCTCCGCCCAGGATGATGTAGTCACACTGCATCACTTTGCTGTCGACCCACAGCGGCAGCGATGCGGGCAGGCCCAGTGCCGTAACCCCGCCGATCTCCATGCCGGTGAGGGTCTTGGTCTCTTGAGCTGAGGCAAAGGAGCACTTTTTGACACCCATCTTTTTGCGCACGCATTTGTTGACATCAAGCCGGGTAGTGGCCAGCAGTACGCAGGCGGCGTACTGTCGGGGATTGGATTTACCTACCGCGATGATCACATTGGCCGAGACCTCGGGCGGAATGCCGTAGTGCTCACAAAAGAGTGCGGTATCGGCAAGTTCGGGATCACAATCCATCACTTGGTGCTCGATGCCAAGGGCTTTTAGTGCAGCCAGCACTTGGGCCGATGCGTCGTCTGGAGAATCACTGCGCGGATCTGTCACGGCAGGTTGTTGTCGATTAAGGCTTGAAGTGTTTGGTTTTAATCAGCCTACACCATCGCGATGATATCAATCTCAATGTTCATATCCTCGTAGGCGAGGTAGGGCATCGGGATGCCGATAATCGGCAGTGGGCTTTAGGTGATGCGGCGTAAATCATCATAAACAACCGTGAAAACACTGTCGTTGTCAGATCGACTCAAGTTTGTGTGCCACAAATCGCCCACCTCCGAGCTCACCTGATCGATAAAGACCAACAAAAAAGCTGTAGGTGCGGTCCCATTTCTGGAAATGCGCCAGGCCAAAACTTGAAACGGTCTGCTCTTTTAGACTTCGATACATGGCCAGTCGGTCGGTCAGTATCTGTGCCCAGTCGTCACTCAGGTTCTCTACTTCGATCACTTGGCAGTCATTTTCCTCAAGTAGGTGGCAGTATTCCTCCAATGTGCTTAACTCAGAAAATGTCATCTCATTTTCCAGGCGGCTGCGAATCTCGCGGGTCATAGGGTTACGTGCAAGAATGTCGGTATAGACCATGCGACCGCCGGTTTTTAAAAGACGAACGCATTCAGTGATTAGTGTCTTTTTGTTGGGAATGTGGCAGAAGGCTTCCTGCGAGACGATAACGTCAAATGTTTTATCAGCTAATCCTGTTTGCAGAGCATCAGCATGGTGGAATAAGACACGGTCTTGCAGCTTGGTTTTTTCGGTCAGACGAACAGCGCCGGCCAGGCGATCCGTATTCATATCAACCCCGGTAACACGGCAGCCATAGTGATACGCAAGATAACGGGCAGGGCCGCCCAGCCCACAGCACAGATCCAGCACGTGCGTTGATTCGTTGATATGCGCATGGTGAGCAAGCGCATCGGTAGCCGTCAAGCCACCGAAATGGTCCTGGTCGTGCTGTTGCAGTAGTTCAACAGTGAGATTCGATGTGTCGATTCCGTTTTGTGCCAGTTTGTCCAGCACCTGCGATTCGCTGATAGGGTGTGTATCGTAAAAAACGTTCACGAGTTTGCTGTGGGTGGCGTTTGTCATCGGCTTGTTATTCCAGGGGTGTAGCCTGGCTAAGCAGGCGCATGGTCGATAGGTTGTGCTAAGAGAGGATATCTACCAGTTCCAGTTGAATCTGTTTGTCTCCTTGCGACCAGGCAATGTGGTCTCCGATTACCCGACCACTTAGCTGTTTTCCAATCGGAGTTGCCCAACTGATCCTGCCCTGATCTATATCTGTTTCGTCCTCACCAACCAGGGTGAAACTGTACGACTGACCTGTTTCGTCCTCAAGTACAGCAGTGACGCCAAATTGGACCTTTTCAGGTGATGCTGGTGGCGTGACAGGTTGTGCTCTGCGTACTCGCTCCACAAGATAACGCAAATCGCGTTGTGCCCGGGCAATTTGAGATTTTTTCTCCAGCGTATCTGTTTTCGACAGGGCGGCTATATTATTTTCCAGAACCCGGATTCTGTTTTTCAGGTGTAAAAGACCCTCAGGTGTGATGTAGTTTGGGAGATCACTGTGTTGTCGCTCGTATAGTGGTTCGACGACATCATCACCATCAGCTTCTCTGACAAAGGCTCTGTTCATAGGAGGTCTGTGCGCATTGGTTCGATACTCTTAGCCGCCCGTAATGCTCCTTTTATGTGGGGCTGGCAGAGTTTTGATAGCGTTACCATACCTGTGAATGAGTGTGTTTGGCAGTATTTTATTGTATTTGTTTTACCCCCCAAAATAGACCACAGCCAGGGGTCTTGTTCTATGATGTTTATTTCCGGAATATCTCATCGATAGGAGGGCATACCGTGTCAATTGCCAAGGTCAATGGCTACAGCGCCGATTCTGTGGTGCTGTATATGCAGCCTCGCCTGGTCGTACCAGATTCCACAGTGCCTCCGAGAGATTCAGACGCGACTGTTTAAGCTAGCGTAACGTACTTCAGTATTTCGACTACCTGAGCTGGTGTCTTGGCCCACGCCATTGCCGCAGCGTCGACCTCTTTGAGTGCGTGAATGATGCCCTCATCATGAAGCGTTATGTATGGCTTGCCCTTTGCCGCACAAAATCCAGCATCAAAAGCGGCATTCCACTGTTTGAATTTGTCCCCAAAGCGAATTATCGCGATATCGCAATCTTGCAGGTGGGTCCTCGTGCGTATCGCGTTAACTTTTGACGATTTGTGGTCGCGCCAGAACGCGTCTTGCTCAGCACCGAGCAAGTCACCCGCGGCATCGCTGGCCTCGTGATCAGTGACTGCTGAGGTGAATGCTATCGGCAAATTGTTTGCTGATGCTCCGTCGAGGAGTTGCTGCCGCCAATCCGAGTGTATCTCGCCCGACAAGTAAACCTTCCAGGTCATGCCTATATCCTTTGTTACTGACTACCTATTGGCGATAGATGATATAGCAATTCGCTAGGGGGCAGCGCTTGCAGCTTGTCCTCCTCTCTGTGCGATTACCAAAGAAAATACCCATGACGTGCGAAATCAGTTAAAGGTGCGTCGCGGAATGACCCAACCGACGCGGGTAAAGATGCGGGCGTGATGGAAACACCCCAAGGGCGAAATTAGGAGCATCGGCTTTGGCCGGCGCCACGGGTGCATCACCACGTACGGTATCCCATCGCCTACTCAGATTGTGAACTACAAAACACAAATTCATCTACACTCTGGGGCAACAAGTCGGGGTATGCAATGAAGTCAAATTGGTTTGCGATTGGAGCAATAGCTGCGGCGATCGGTGTAACGCTTGGTGCTTTCGGTGCACATGCGCTGAAGTCTCGGGTGGCCGAAGACCTCCTGTCTATTTTTGAAGTCGGCGTTCGTTATCATATGTACCATGCGTTAGCGTTGCTCGCGGTTGCCTGGGCAGCAGGGCGGTGGCCAGGTAATTTGGTCAATGCATCGGGTTGGCTATTTGCAATTGGAATACTCATATTCTCCGGGAGCCTTTACTTGATGGCGCTCAGCGGTGCTCGCTGGTTGGGGGCTATTACGCCGATAGGCGGACTTTGTTTTATTCTCGGTTGGATAGCGCTTGCCATGGCTGCGCTTCGGAGTAACTAGTAGGCGCAAAAGGTTGCGCAATAGACAAACGAGGGCAGAAAACGTCGGTCCGGGATACGGTCTGTGGGTGTAGAGTTTGAGTGGTACTTTGAAACTGGGATTTCTATCGAGTTGATGCTCGGCTGACCAGGGCAGTCTTGATTCCCCGGGCCAGTCTCGCATATAACTCCTTGATGCTTACATTTGCCGCGGCTGTTTTCTTTTTGATTATCACACCCGGACCCGGGGTCCTTTCGACCGCCGGCGTCGGCTCAGGCTATGGTGTAAGAGCCGCAACCCTCTACGTCGGCGGGCTCTGGCTCGGTAACAATTTGGTGGCTTTAGGGGTGGTCAGTGGTCTCACGGCTGCCGCGCTGGCGGAGCCGTCTATTCGCACAGTACTGCTGTACGCCTCGGCGTGTTATCTACTTTATCTGGCGATACGAATCGCCTTGGCGGGTTCAAAGATTGCCTTTATTGAGCGAAGCAAAGCACCGGGAATGGCGGGCGGGTTAATGCTGCAGGTTATCAACCCTAAGTGCTATGCGGTAAACACCACCTTCTTTTCGGGCTTCGCCTTCTTGTCCCAGAATCCGCTGGCCGAGATCGCGATCAAATTCGCGATCATGAACGCCATCTGGATTCCGATCCACTTCTTGTGGCTGGCCGCTGGCGTCACCATACGACGGCTTGAATTGCCGCATCGTATCCAGTTTGGGATCAACATCTTGATGGCGCTATCGATGCTTGCTGTAGTGGCTTTGGCTGCATTAGCGTCCTGGTGATAAAGAAGCATAAGTGGTGGGCGCGACTGGGATGAACCTCTGGCCCCCGCCTCTCCAAGGCAGTGGGCTCTGAAATAAAGTTCGAAAAACCGCTTAACTCAGTTGTTCAGTTTTTCCGAGCTACTTCTACCAGCTAGCTTCGATAATCCGCAAAACAAATCAGGCAAAAGTCGTCTGTGTTCAGAATGGTGTAATTGGGATAAATCAAAGTCGAAAAAGGGACTCTCTAGAGCTCGCTCAAGACCTGCGCTGTCTAAGGGCAAGGACGCCTTAAGCCACGCTAACGAAAAAGGCACTATCATGTCCATCAGGTCACGGGAAGATGATCTTAAGAGACGGATAGTGCGGCAAGTTCTACGGCTGTTGGCAATTTCCCCGTTGCAGGCAGACTTCACGCATCGACAAACTTGCCTAAACCAGCGCTGGAGATAGCGTGTTCAAATTTATCAATCAAACTACTGCCAAGATTACAAAACATAGTTGCGATGGCTTGGAGTTTGAGGTTATACGAAAAAACATTAAACACGTTTACCTTCGGGCCTTGCTGCCAGATGGCAGGCTACAGGTGTCTAGCCCTTGGCACCTAGATATTGAAAACATCCAATCGGTCATTAGAGCTAAAAGGGATTGGATTGAGGCCCGCCAGGCAGGTATTGAGCTTGCCAGGCGAGCCGCAGTAAGCGAGGTTACTAACGGCGAGCTTTTGCCCATATGGGGTAACCATCTTCCTTTGCGTATCATTGAAGAAAACAGGGCCCCCAGAATTGACGTCGATGAGAGAACAATCATTTTGGTGATCCGGCCAGAAACCGGGCTCGATAAGAAAAAACAGCTTATCAAGAAGTGGTATGCCCGGCAGGTGCGTGAGGAGGCGCTTTATTTGATCCCAAAGTGGGAGTCGGTAATCGGAGTG
>JABINT010000177.1 GCA_018698075.1 Acidiferrobacteraceae bacterium | reverse complement strand
GGATCAACCACCTGCCAGTCAAAACCCAGTTCGGCTGCATCGTTCGCTGAGTATTGCTCGCCGAGCAGGATCAGTCGTCGGGCTTTTTGTAATCCGATCTGCTGTGGTAGCAGGCGGGTTACGGCGCCGGTGACAAAAATGCCCAGCGAGATCTCGGGAAAGAAAACCCGCGTATCGCGCGACATGACGACGAAGTCGCAGTTGATCACCCACTCGAGGCCGCCACCCACCGCCCAGCCGTGGATTGCACCGATGACCATCTTGCGGTTAAGGCACAGGGCGCGCGTCACATCCTGGATACGCTCGATGTAAGCACGAGTCTCGGTCTCGGTGCCCACCTGGCTGTCAAACTCTTTAAGATCATCGCCCGCGCAAAAAGCCCGCCCGGCACCGCGCAGGATGATGGCATGCACGGCCGGGTCGGCATTGGCGCGCATCAGCGCAGCCGTCAGATCCTCCAGCAATGCCGGGTTGATGGCATTAAGCCGCTTGGGGCGGTTTAAGGTGACGCTCGCGACCGTATCGGTCACTTCGTACAAAACAGTTTCGGTCATCAGTTGTACTCCCGGATCACGCGACGGGTCTTGCCCTCGTTACGACCGAGCGCTCCGCCCGGCAGCAGCGTAAGCAAGACCCCCAGACGCAAAGTATCACTGAGGCGCCGGCTGAGTTGTGCACTCAGCTCGTCGCTCAGCGGGTTATTGTCGGCCAGCTCTACCTCCAGCGGCAGTCGGTCGTAAGGCGGTGGGTGAGCCAGGCGAATGCGGTATTCGCCATTGAGTTCTTCACAGCGGTTGATGGCTGCAGCGACTACCGATGGAAAGGCGTTGACCCCACGCACCACAATCATGTCGTCGGTGCGCCCGATGACCTGAAAGCGCGGCGCGCCACGGCCGCAGGCGCAGCGATCAGTGGCGCCAAGGCGTATCAGGTCGCCGCTGCGAAAGCGCAGCAGCGGCTGACATTCACGGTCGAGGTGGGTCAGCACCAGTTCGCCCTCACTGCCGGCCTCCCAGGGCACCACCGTCGTTTGTCCGGGCACCACCAGCTCCGGGTACGCAACATCCATGGCCATGAAATGCAGGTCGTTCTGCAACGTGCACTGGCCGGCAAAATTACACAGGAAATCACTCACGCCGTAATTGGAGTTCATTGCCTGCATTCCCCAGATGTCTGCCAACCGCTGGCGAAAAACCGGATCATCCAGGCCTGGCTCACCACCCATAAAAGCTTTGCGCAAGCCCAGATCTGAAGGGGCCATCGCCGGGGATTGTTCTGCCAGTACCTGCGCCAGGCGGGCCGGGTAGGATGGCGTGCACGAGATGGCGTTGATGCCCAACTCGCGGATCGTTTGGATCAAAAGCGCCGTGTGGCCAGTGCCAAACGGCACCACCAGGGCGCCGGTCGCTTCCAGCCCCAGGTGATCGGTCAACCCGCCCATCCACAGCTGGTAATTGAGGCAGTGGACGACGATGTCGCCAGGTCCCAGGCCCGCCGCCGATTGCGCGCGCCCGGCCACCTTGGCCTGCAGCTTTGCATCATGGGGCGATAGTGCAAGATTCATCGCCTGGCCCGAGGTGCCCGAGGTGCGGTGCAGCCGGGTGACGCGATTTGTGGGGTGGGCGAGGTAGCTGCCAAAGGGCGGGTAGGCCGCCTGGTCGGCACGCAACTGCTCCTTGTCGGTAAAGGGCATCTGGGCAATGTCTGCTAAAGAGGTCGGCAGGGTCAGCGGCGCCTGCGGGTGATGGCGCTGGTAAAACGCCGAGCCGGCAAAGCGCTCGCGCTGCACTTGCCAGAGTGCCGCACGCTCACTAACCAGTGCATCCGGCAGAGCAAACTCGGCGTTGTCAGTACAGGGCATCGTGACGCAAGACTCTTTCAGTGTTTGTTGTGCCAGTAGCCATCGGGATCGTCGGCAAAGCGCCCCAGGTAAGGCCCGTGGCAGCGATAACCCATCAGGTTTTGCACGGTGCGCGAGTAACCTTGTGCTTTCTCGCGCGGCACCGTCAGGTAGTGGTTTACTTCCTGGCGCAACCAGCCCAGCGCGTAGGTGGTGACCAGCCCCATGCGCGGTGCCTTTGAGCGGTTGGCGCCGCCGCCGTGCCAGGTAGCGCCCAGGTAAAAAAGGGCACTGCCGCGATTCATCGTTGCCTGCACGGTTGGGGCATCTTCATAGCCGCTCTCACGCTCGAGCCGGTGGCTGCCCGGCACCACATGGGTGGCACCGTTTTCAACCGTGAAGTCGCTCAGTGCCCACATCACACTAACCTGCCAGTCAATGCCGGGAATGCGTATCGGGTAGATAACATCATCCTGGTGTAGCACCTGCGCTTTTTCACCGGCGTGAATCTCAATACCGGTACTGCTGCCGATGCGGTAGTTGCTGCAGTTGGGCAGCAGTACCGGGTCGAGCAGTGCGAGCACATGCGTTTGTTCGATCAGATCGGCCGCGGCAGATGAATACGCCAGAGTGCTGGCCAGGCGGCGCGTCGCGTAGCCATTAAAATCATCCTCAAAATTGTGGCCTTGGGTATCAAAATATGGCTGCAGTTCGCTTGCCACCTGATCAACCAGCGCGGTGCTGGCCAGATCGCGAACCACGATCGCACCATCATTTTTCAGCGCCAGGATCTGTTCATCCAATGGGTCCGATGCTCTGAAATAACTGACCGATAAATCCGAACTGTCCGATGTTTTATTCATATCTGATTGCGGTTACGTGCTTTATCTGAGCCATCAATCGTAGCGGCTGTTTTGGCATCGCCGGTCAAGGCGCTATCATCTGCGCCGGCATCCACCACACGCCAGCGCTTAACGCCAACAGACCCTTGCGGTTACAAACAACTCTACCTTGGGTGGTTCTATGATTGCTACCACGATACACATGGCTGGGCATTTTCTGGTGCCAGGGCTCGTGGCAGTAATCTTTTTTCGCCCGAGCTGGCGCTATGCCTGGCTGATCATGCTCGCCACCATGGCAGTGGATCTCGATCACCTGCTGGCTGATCCGATATTTGACCCGCAGCGCTGCGGCATTGGTTTTCATCCACTGCACAGTTACCCGGCCATCATGGCCTACCTTGTGGGCCTGGCATTTAAACCCGTGCGCATCGTGGCAGCGGGGCTGCTCATCCACATGGCCATAGACAGCACCGATTGCCTGCAGATGATGCTTTAGCGGGTTTACTGTGCGCGCTAAATGGCCAGCCGATTGCCGGCAGTTGGCACGCAGATAAGCCATCGATACCACAGGCTTGGCGCCACCCAAGCGATCAATTTATCTTGATATGCCTGCCTATAAGCATAAGAGAAAAATTATATAAAGACTAAGAAAGTCTGACTGTCAGAGCGACCATGGCGATGCTATCGTTTAGGTACTGGATAACTTATCTCCTTTGGTATCCAGACTCTGCCCTGCGCAGTCTCTCCTCCCCCAATTTTGAGTCTGCGCGGGGCTTTTTCTTTTCGTGGGATTAATGATTTAACGAATATTAAAGGTTTAATATTCACCGCAGAACCGGGGAAACAACCCCCAATCCCTTTATCTTGCCATGTTGATATCACGGCATCGCACAGCATCAGTGGTACTTAAGGCCAGCCTTTGCGGGATTAAAGCCCGCGAGCCATGGGCGATTTCCAGCTGTTTTGGCCTCGGCGCTGCCCCCGCGCACCGTGAATGGATTGCAATGGCCGGGCCAGCCGCCAACGCCGCCGGGCTTCTTTTTCCCAGACAGCAAAATCGTCCCTGCCGAGCAGGTGCTCCAGATCATCGGGGTGAACGCCTTGGGCCAGGTGCGTCTCGGCCTGGCGGATAATCTTGCTCAGCGGTTTTTGCGCCATAGCGGTGAACTCCGTGTACTCAAAAGAGTGGCAATCTTGTACCAGGCACAGGCTCACCAGGTGAATCTGTCGTGTGGGCACAATATGCCGCCTGCATGCCCGCCTGCGCGCCATTGGCCTGGCCGTGTCTGGGCGTGGATAATGGGCCAGCCCCGCGTTGCCTGGAGACTTCCCTGCTATGAACACCAATTTTCTGCTGGCTGCTTTGGCGGTACTGGTTGCGCTCAACCTGGTACTGTTGCTGCGCTTGTCTGGGCGAAAGTCTTCAGGCGATGCCGAGCAGGCGGTGCGTGAAGAGTTGCGCGATGGCCGCGAGGAGGCTGCAAAGCGCAGCCGCGAGCTGCGCGAGGAAGTCTCGGGGAGCCTTAGCAAAACCGCCCAGACGCTATCGGGCACCGTAGGCCAATTGGGCAATGTGCAAAAACAGCAGCTCGAAGGCGTGACCACCCAGGTACAGGCGTTGGT
>JABINT010000176.1 GCA_018698075.1 Acidiferrobacteraceae bacterium | reverse complement strand
TGGACAGAAGATCGGTGTCATGGATGGTGAGCTCGGACGCACGGTCCACGGCAGCATCTTCCTGGGCGATCTGCTCACAGGCGATGGGCTCGATATCTTGGGCTGTCAGTGCCATTGATTGCCGGTCAAGATAAAGACGCGCGGCTTCTGCCGAGAATGGGCAGGCAAAATGAGCGGCCAGAGTTTGGGCAATCTGGGTCTTACCGGTACATTCACTGCCCGTGAGAACCACCCGGTGCTTCGCGGCAATGTCCCGGGTTCGTTTTTTCTGTACGCTCATCATCTGATTGTGTTTGATCTGTTGTTTGAGTTTCAGCCGTTTTATTCGCCCAGACAGTTTTCCTGCAGCGCCGCCTGGCGGCTGGTTACTGCCGGTGTCAATTGCCGGTATCGTGACATAGAATGTAGTGGTGGGGCACCCCGTCGAAATATTCACCGGTATTTCGGTGTTGGACTATTTTCCATCTCCAAAACACTCATATCCGTTGTGACGAGAGCAGAATTATGCAGAAATCTTTCACCTTAGTTGACCATCCGCTGGTGCAGCACAAGCTCACCTTAATGCGGGATAAAACCCGGCCCACCGCAAACTTTCGCCAGCTGCTGCGCGAGATCGCACTGTTGCTGGCGTACGAAGTCACGCGTGATCTGCCGACAGAACTAAGAGAAGTCGAAACGCCACTGGAGACCATGCAGGCGCCTATGCTGTCCGGCAAGAAGCTGTGTTTTGTCTCGGTGCTGCGCGCAGGCAATGGCCTGCTGGACGGTATGCTTGATCTGATACCGTCGGCTCGGGTGGGGCATATCGGCTTGTATCGTGATCCGGATACCCTCGAAGCCATCGAGTATTACTACAAGGTACCTCATGATATTAGCGAGCGGCAGGTGATTGTGGTGGACCCGATGTTGGCAACCGCCAATTCTGTGAGCGCCGCCATCACTCGTTTGAAAAAGGATAAACCCAAACAGATTAAGTTTGTTTGCCTGCTGGCCGCTCCCGAGGGGGTTGCTGCATTTGCCCAGGCTCACCCTGATGTTCCGGTTTATACAGCGGCGCTGGACCGCCAACTGAATGATCATGGCTACATCCTGCCTGGCCTGGGTGATGCGGGTGATCGAATTTATGGCACTCGCTAGGATGTGATCGCCAATTGCCTGCAGTGGACTGTATCGCGGGTTAGCACGGGCGCTCATACAGTAGCTGCTTTTTTCCTGGCCGGCGTACTCACCAGCATCAGTTGGGCGCAGCCGCTCGAAGCGGGTGTTTATGACCTGACCCGACAGGGATGGCAAATCACAGCAACCACTGAAAGAAACGAACGGCGTCCCGGTATTGCCCCGTACATTCAGTTGCCTCGCATTATTTCTGTCACCGACTACCGGTTGGAAAAATCTGGCCAGGTGATCATTTGCGAAATGCGTTACGACAGTCAGCGCGATCGCCAGGACGAAACTTGTATGCTGAAGGCTCCCTAAGGTGTTGCGGCGACTTGGGCTGTTATGGGTGGGTTTCAGAGTCCGCTAATGTTGATCTGGATCAATGCGGTTAATAGGGTGGTATGGGTTAATACGCCTGCATATCTCCTCCATTAATTGTGGAGTTAGGGGCGGTACCCGCCAGGGTTCCGCCCTTTTTTTTGCCGATTCACAGGACTCACTGTGACCCCCCTTCTTGGCATGTTTGCTCCTCATTTAGCTGTTTTACGCGCTTTTCCCCGGGTAGGATTAGAATGCGCGATTCAAAGATGGGGTTACAAATCATATGATCGACGCAATCGGGGAGTTTTTTCGTACGCGGCTTCAGGTGCGCGATGATCCTTTGGCTGTGGAGGAATCTTTGCGCCTGGCTGCAGCCGCATTGCTGTTTGAGACCGCGATGGCAGACTACGATCTGGGCGATACCGAGCAGGCGACAATACACGCTCTGGTATGTAGCCAGTTCTCGTTGAGCGATGCCGATTCAAAGGCCTTGCTGGCCCTGGCTGAGACTCAGGCACGAGAGGCCACCGATCTGTACGGGTTTACTTCGCTAATCAATCAACACTGGAACGAAAAGGATCGATTGACTCTGGTCGACCAGATGTGGCGGGTGGTTTACGCTGACGGGCGTCTGGATGATCACGAACTGCATTTGATGCGCAAGATACAGCGTCTATTGCACATACCGCAAAAGGATTTCGTGGCCGCGAAATTGCGCCACAAACCCAACTAAAAGGCTCTCCAATCATGCAGAGCTCATGTAGTGATGCAGTATCTCCCTGACATGGATTATTTCTCTGCCGTTGCGATCTGCGGTGATGCCGGATCCTTAAGTCCATCAGAATCCCCAGTAATATCAGTGACGGCAGCAGGGGAGACTATGATCAGCACATCGGCAGCCAGGAGAACAGGTCCAGCCAGTATCCCCTTTTCCCAACGCTTGCCATCGCAACCATTGCGCTTGGTCTTGAGCTTCCGTCGGGAGACGTCGCCCACACATTACTTCGATCATTCCCAAGGTCGTTCTCAGCAAGATAGTAGTCAGTGAAGCAGAGCATGAAGCAGTTTTCGAGCCCGGTGCTTTATGCCGGGTTAGCCTTGAGTTTGATCTTGCATTTATGCGCTGCATGGCTCGGCGAAGGGCGGATTCACCCGGACGCTGATTATCAGATTCTGGAATTTGCGAACTTCAAGATCGGATTGGAACCGCATCTGACGCTTCCCTGGGAGTTTTTTGAGCAGATAAGGCCCGCAATCCAGCCTGCCATCGCCTACGTGGTTTATCAGGTCTTTGCCGAGGCCGACCCTTTTCAGGCGGCTTTCGTACTCAGGCTGGTATCTGCAGTGCTCGGGTTTGTTTCCACGTTGTTGTTGTGTTTTCATGCATTTCGCTGGCTGGAGCAGCAATGGGCACAACTCGCCCTTTTCTTCGCCACAGGTTTTTTCTGGTTATTGCCTTTCCTGCATGCCCAGTTCACCTCTGAGAACTGGGCGGCAATATTTTTGTCCCTGGGCATCTGGTTGTTGTTGCGTGCCTGTGATGCTGATCGAAAAGCGGCCATCGCATTGGCTTTGGTTTCTGGAATCACGCTGGGTTTTTCATTCTTCTTTCGCTTTCCCGTTGCCTTTGCGCTGATGGGTCTTGCCCTGTGGTTGGTGCTGGTTCGAAGGCCAGGTTTGTTAATTGTGGCCATGTCTTTACTGGGCTTTGGCATAGCCGTTGGATTGAATGCTGTTCTGGATGCCTGGTTTTATGGAGAATGGGTGCTGACCCCGGTCAATTATTTTTCGGCCAACCTTATCGACGGTAAAGCAGCGCAGTTCGGAATTGATCCGTGGTGGTACTACATAGAAAAGCTGCTGATCCTTTTTGTCCCGCCATTCAGTCTGGTGCTGTTGCTGGCCGTTCTGGCAGGGATCATTCGTCGGCCAACCCACATATTGGTCTGGGTTGTCACTGCATTCCTATTGGGACATTCGTTCATAGGGCACAAAGAAACCCGTTTTCTGATGCCGGTGATATACCCATTACTGATACTTGCAGTCATCGGGCTTGAGGAGTTGGGGCAGGGGCTTAGATGGCAACTGACAAAACCACGCCTACAGCGGCCTATAAAAATTTTCGTGTATTTTTTCGTGGCAGTGAATAGCCTCGCACTGGTATTTTTCAGTTTCACCCCCGCCCGACAGGAAGCTGTGATTCACAAGTGGATGTATGAGCAGGGTAAGGTGGGGCGTTTCGAACTGGTCACGTATCAGCAGGATCCCTATCATGATGGAGGTGGGGTAATCAGCTTCTTCAGGACACCTAATGTAAGCCCCAAACTGGTCAGTACCCCGGAGCAGTGGCATTTGTTGGCTACACAGGCATCACAGCCAATTTACCTGTTCTTGCCTACTGCTTATCCGCCACCGACAATCGCATCCTCTTGCCCGGATATGACTCTGGAGGTGTCTGCATTGCCCGGTTGGCTGCGAATGTTGGACTGGGGCCAGTGGCTGTCCCGGGTCGATATCTGGAGTGTTTATCGGTGTGGAGCGCACGAGGCCAACCACGAAGTTCGCGAAGATTAGCCGTTGCTGTACTGCGTCACCGTAGTTCCTGAGTACTTTAATTTGACAATTTTCCACGGCGCCATGAAACCGAAGACCTGCTCTTTGTAAGGGGCTGGGGCAGTCAGGGAATTCAGCACACAAGGAGAGACACCGCTTGGTTTGGTAAAGATGACTATGGTGCTGGCATCGGTCATCCGGACTGAACGTACTCGACAAGTTGTGTATTGAAATCCGGATCCCGTAACTCCTGGGTTGTAGGTAGTGTTAGGACGATGAACACTAACGCCACTGTCACTGCTGCCACCACCGCATCCGGCCAGCAGTGTTGTGACAGCGGTCAAAACCAGGAAACGGCGAGTTGAGATCATTGGCCGACTCCTCGACTGTTGTACGGTAGCGATACCCTTCAATAATCACGGGCAAGCAATAAAGCTAGGTTAGTCGCAGAACCTTATGACAGCATTAAGGCTTCCCACGCTAATTAAGGCTTCCCACCCTATCTTTTAGCGCCAAGACTGGGTGACGCGAGAACCAGGCCTGACGTTTGGACCTCACGCCGGCTAGTGAGGGGGGGGTCAGCGTTTTACCCAGTGTTGTCGCCCGCTCTCCTGGCGAAGGAATGTCTCGGCAAGGGCGCCCTGCAGCATTGCCAGGGTCGCCCACATTCCAGCTTCGCTACAGGTCGGCGCTGCGACTGTGACCGAAAGCGGTGCATCGACCACGGGCCAGCCGGTGCGTGGGTCCAGGATATGGCCGTATGTCATCCCATTCTTGCGTACAAAACGATGCGAGGTGCCGCTAGTTGCCAGTGCGCCGCTGGAGAGTTCGATCACCTTGTTGCCGGTGCCGGGATGTCCTGGGTTCTCAACACCGATCAACCAGGGCTGTTGATTTTGCCGTGGCCCGGAAACACAGATATCTCCGCCCAGGTTGATCAGCATAGGTGATTGGTGCTGAGCACGGACGCGCTCGAGCGCAGCATCCGCAGCATATTCTTTACCAATACCGCCAAAGTCAATTTCCATGTTTGAACGCAGGTGAAGCATGGGGGACTGCCACTGTATTTTGTCCCAACCCACTTTGTGCATCAGAGTTTCTACTTCGGCGGGTTCAGGCAGGCTGTCGCTGCCGTCAAAATACCAGGCTTTGCGTAATACGCCCGAGGTAATGTCAAAACCCCGGTTGCTGGCAGCATAAAGCTGTTTCGCTGTATCAAGGAGTCGAGCGGTTTCAGTATCGACCCGCGTGGGTGTGCCGGCGCGGGAATTAATTCGACTGAGAGTGCTCTGCGGATCGTAGCGGCTGTACTTGTCCTGGATTCGCCATACCTCTTTGGTAATGAGCTTGGCTATTTTTCGTGTCTGGGTTTTATCAACACCGCTGGTAAGTGCCACGCATGGGCTGGCCATCGCGTGGAACCCAGCGGCCCAGTCACCGTCATGCTTGCGCAACTGGATTTTGCGATCTGGATACGACATTGTCGGGCGATCAGGGTTAATTCATCTAAAAGCGTGCACCGATACTGAATATAAGGGCGGATACTCCCGGGTTTAAATCAAGGCCGGCTTGATCGATGTAATCGCTGGTGTTATCCGAGGGGTTTTGTTGGTAATACTCAAGGTTAATCCGCCAGTCATTGCCCCAGGGCCCCTTAATGCCGTAGCGAAAACCCAAAGTAATCGCACTGAACTTTGCCAGGCGGTAATCAGCCGAGATATGGGTAGGCACAGCCTCGCTGTCGGGCAGTTGCAAGCGGTAGAAGTCGGCTGCTGACTGATTGTAAAAACGAAGATGCGGTTCGATGTAGTGACCGTTTTCGCCCAGACTGAGGCGATGGCGCAGATCAAAAGTGCTGGATGAGATATCCCAGTCGTCGCTGTGGTATCGATACGAGAACGTGGTGACATCCCCTTGGTTGTCAAACTTTATAGCACCGTACAGGTTATGTCCGGCCCGACTGTCTGGCCGGTTTTCGTAAAGATTCGATTGCACGACACCGTTGCTGTTGACCTGACTGATGATCTTGTACGGATCATTAAGATACCCGGTTGCACTGGAATAACCGTAATTCAATTGCACCAGGGATCGGGGCGAGAGAATCTGGGTGACGCCGAACAGAAGGTCTGTAACGTTCTTGTTTTCTGCCGAAGTTGTGGTGCTACCCAGATCAGAGTTGGATAGCGCCAGCGGGATTCCGTCGACCGGGTCAATCGAATCAGCAGATAGGCCAAAGCCAGCACTGATAGTGGTGTTTCGGTCAAAAAAGTCTTGAGAAAAGCTCGCGTTTACTCCGGCGTGCCGGTAGTCGTCTTCCTGAGAGAGTGTGAAACCGGTATTGAGCCGGTTCTGATCTCCCAGAGGAAACAGGTAGGCAGCCTGGCCAGCGATGCGCCGGTCCGTGAAACTGTTTAAGGGTAATTCTGCGGCATACACGTTGGTGTTGCCAGACGGCGTTGTGACCGTTTGTGGCGTGTGGGTGGGTATCGCACCGCTCGGGCTGGCGCCACTCAAAGCATCAACACTTAAGCCAAGTGTCAGTTGTTCCTCAGTTTCACCGCTTCGTACCGCTTCCAGCCGAAGCGAAACGTCGCTCACACGGCTGTCACCTTCCATGTAGGTGAAAAGCACAGAGTCAAAATCCCATTGCTTCTCCTCGGCAAGGACATTTTGCCCGGCCTGGACTCCCAGCAGGGCGGTTACGGCCAGAGTGACTCCGCGTTGAATTCCTGTTTTCAGTTGCATCCGCAGCCTCCCCCGGCAAAGCTCCGGCCGCCGCTGGTTGCTTCCTTGCTGAAATAGATATGATCATCTATGGACGCATCGAGACTGAGGTAGCCAAACTGCATTTCGGGCTGGGCCAGCGCACCGCGCTGCCATGGCTTGACCGAGGTAAGCGTCTCGGTAGCAGCCGTGACGCTATCGGCGGCAGTTTGTGAGATACGCTCGTTCAGTGAGGCGCAGCCTCCCAGTAGCAGCAAAACTGGAAGTAAAAGAATATTGTATTTCATAGGTGTGATATTTTTTTCGTGTTCATTAGTTGATCGGAGCCGTTACTACTTGTTTTTGTCGGATAAAGGGTCACTTGCCTTTCACTACCAGTTGGATAACTCGCTCATACTCTTCAGTCTTGTCACTGAAAAATCCGATATGCCGAGTGATTTCTGCACCGTTGGGACTCAGGATGACAGTTGACGGCATTCCGCGGATATCGAAATATTCAGCAAGCTTTCCGTTGGGGTCATAAATCACTGGGTAATTGACAGGGTTCGCGGTGAGGAAGCGTTGCGCTTCGGCGCTGTCTTGATCTACGTTAACGCCAACGATTGTGAAACTACCGTTGCCATATCGATCCTGCATGCTGTTCAGCCAGGGCACCGCGCGGCGACAGGGCGAGCACCACGAGGCCCAAAAATCGATATAAATGGTTTGCCCCTGATAGGGTGCGAGCACTGTAGGTAACTCTGTTGCACTTACCGAATGCGTTTGTAGCAAAAGCAACAACAGCACAATCGGCTGGAAATAAACCCAGCGTTGGATGCAGCGGCTCGAAGGTGATTGAACGGGGAATCTCATATTAATTTAGTCTCGCGGCAATGTGACCGTAAATTGAGCGCCGCCTCCCGGGCGTTCAGTTACCGATATGCGCCCGCCATGCAATTCAACAATTCGTGCGGTGATCGACAGCCCCAGCCCAGTGCCATTGCCATCGTGGTGTGCCAGTCGACGGAATCGATCGAATACTGCAGTTCGGTGTTGTTCGGCAATGCCC
>JABINT010000109.1 GCA_018698075.1 Acidiferrobacteraceae bacterium | reverse complement strand
GAACTCTATGCCGATATCTATCAGCGCTGTTATAACTTCAATACCTGCTGTTTGCGATTTTCCAATGTCTATGGCGAGCACTCCTCCCATAAGGGCAATCTCATTCCCATGTTTATCAAGAGCGCTCTGATGGGCGCCACAGCCCAGCTTTTTGGAGATGGCACCCAAGAGCGTGATTTCATTTATGTCGGTGACCTCGTTGAGGGCATATGCCGAGTGCTGGAGCGCAAAACCAGCGGGGTAATCCAGCTTGCCACTGGGCAAAGGACATCCGCCAACGCGCTCGTTGCCTTATTGGCCAAGGTACTGCCTGATGAGCATCCTCTTAACTTCGAATATCATCCGGCTCGGTCCGGGGAGGTCTATCAAACCTGGTGCGATAACAGCAAGAGTGTTGCCCTGCTCGGCGACTACGTTGACACCACACTTGAGACCGGCCTACAACATACTATTGACTGGTACGGATCGCACTACCGAGCCGGAGGGGGCGCGTGACCCTTACTCAAAACCTAAGTCAACTATCGGTAGTGATCCCAGTTTACAACGAAGGACTACATCTAGAAGAAAGGGTTGATCACTTCATCACAGTACTGGATGCCGTAGTTGGCTCTGGTCGCTGGGAGATATGCCTGATCAATAACGGTAGCGCCGACAACACAGCCACCATCATCGATAACCTCTCGACACGATCGCCAAATATCATCGGCCACGCCCTGCCAAACCCAAACTATGGCCTGGCAATCCGCCATGGGGTAATACAGGCTAACCACGCTTTTATCTACATCGTGGATCTTGATCAGTGGGATGATGCCTTCATCCAGTGGGCCTGGCGTTACCACCGAAGTTACGACCTGATCATTTCATCCAAGCGGGCAGACCCTTCAATAAACCGTCAGAGCCGGCTGCGCTTTATGCTTTCTTGGGGACTCAATGCCGCACTGCAACTGCTGTTTGCCTTTCCCGGCTCCGACACCCACGGCCAGAAATTGCTCAATCGAGAATCGCTGGAGCAGATTCTTGAGAAAACCAAAGCGGATCGCGGCCAGTACGATGTTGAGCTGGTGGTACGAACTTTGCGTGCGGGCAAAAGCGTAATCGAATTGCCTGTTCCCTACGAGGAAATGCGTCCCGCCCGGAATGCTCTGGTCAAGAAAGTGCTGTGGAATACCTGGGCCCTGTCAAAATTGGCCTGGCGACTGCATTCTCTGAAATCCCAGTCGGTCCAGTTGCGCCGTATCAGTCGCTCAGATGTAGAGAACGGCCGAGGCTTCAGTGACGACATCCCGCAAAACCCTTGTTGACTTCTCTGCCGTACTGACACTAACCCGAGCAAGAGAGCGCAGACCTGCTAATCTTCAGTGGCGAGGTTTGTTCTGGCGCACCTTGTAGGATGCGTCCATCTCCTCGTCCTTATCCATCAGGATCGAATGACCGGGCCCTTCCAGATCCTCGAACTGGCCACGGCGCACGGCCCAGAAAAAGCCCCAGATCACCAATGCCACGAGCGCCAGCGCCAGCGGAATTAACAAAAAGATAATGTCCATTTACATCATGTCCGCACGCTTGCCGACAGTGTCCAGATCCATGGGCACAAGTATGGCACGTCGCCCCAAATGCGACTGGCCATGCGTAACCTGTATGAGAAATCCGCTCAGTGCTTATCGTGAAATCGCAACTGCAACTGCAACAATCGTGTAGACCCACGACCCGAAATACGACCCAACAGCATCAAGCCAGCCGTACCGGTGCTACTCCCCGGCAATAGTCAGGCCATCCACGCGGATGGAACCACAACGAATATTGCGCCGCGGATCCACATCGTTTGCCACGGCCACAATGTTGGAGAAGATATCCTTGAGATTACCCGCCACAGTGACTTCCTCTACCGGATGAACGATCTCACCGTTTTCGATCCAAAGACCCGATACACCACGCGAGTAATCCCCGGTTACGGTGTTGACACCAAAACCGATGAGTTCAGTCACCAGCAGGCCTTTTTCTATACCTTTGATCAGCGCTTCGAGATCCTGCTCCCCGGAATCAATGGTGAGGTTGTGCACACCGCCGGCATTGCCGGTCGTTTCCATTTCTAACCGGCGCGCACTGTAGGAGCCCAGCACATAGCTTCGCAGCACGCCATCGCTGACAATATCGCGCGGTGCAGTCGCAACACCCTCGTTATCAAAGGAAGAGCTGCCCATAGCGCCTATCAACAGCGGCTGCTCGTGGATACGCACAAATTCGGGAAAGACCTGCTTACCCAGGTGGTCCAGCAAAAAAGTGGCCTTGCGATAAAGCGCACCGCCACTGACAGCGCCGATGAAATGCGACAACAGGCTGGAGGCGACCGGCGCCTCGTAGATAACGGGCACCTGGCAGGTGGGGATACGGCGTGACCCGAGGCGGCGCAGTGTCCGTGCAGCAGCTTGCTCACCGACCTCGGCAGCGCTATCGAGTTCACCGAAGCGTCGTGCTGCGCTGTACCAGTAATCGCGCTGCATGGCACCGTTCTCAGTGCCGATGACCGAGCAACTGATGCCCTGGCGGGATTTGCGGGTATAGCCGATAAAGCCGTGCGTGTTGCCATAGACCTCGCAACCTTCATGGGCATCAACCGACGCGCCCTCGGAATTATCTATGCGTGCATCAGCTGAAAGTGCTTTGTCTTCACATACCAGCGCCAGGTCACGGGCCTCATCCACTGAAGGGCGCCACGGGTGGTACAGATCCAGGTCCAGATCCACCGCATCTGTTGCCAGACGCTCGGGGTCGGCAAGTCCATGGCAGGAATCCTCCTGGGTGTAACGGGCAATACTGCAAGCTGCCAGTACAGCCTCGCGTACCGCAGCCGGCGCGTAATCTGAGGTGCTGGCACTGCCGGTACACTGCCCAAAATACACCGAAACCACCAGGCCTCGATCACGGGTGTGCTCAACCGTTTCGACCTCTCCCATGCGTACATTGACCGAAAGTCCCTGGCCCAGGCTCGCAGCTGCCTCGGCAGCCGATGCCCCCTGCCGGCTGGCTTCTGCCAAGGCCGCCTGAACGGCCTCAGCCAGTGGAGCATCATCCAGCGCTGCACCAGTCGAGTCCGAATCCATGGCCTGTGATTTTTTGCTCATACCTCCACACCTCCAACGGTCAGGCCGTCAATGCGTAAAGTGGGCTGTCCCACGCCCACCGGCACACTCTGGCCCTCCTTGCCGCAGGTGCCAACTCCCGAATCCAGCTCCAGATCATTGCCCACCATGGCGACCCGGGTCAGTACATCTGGGCCATTGCCAATAAGCGTTGCACCCTTGACCGGAGCGCCGATCTTGCCCTTTTCAATGCGGTAAGCCTCGCTGGCTGAGAACACGAACTTGCCCGAGGTGATATCCACCTGCCCACCAGAGAAATTTACGGCATACAGGCCTTGATCCACCGAGGCGGTGATCTCACCCGGGTCGTGCGAGCCGGCCAGCATGTAGGTATTGGTCATGCGCGGCATCGGCAGGTGGGCATAGGACTCGCGCCGACCATTGCCCGTACTGGCGGTACCAGTCAAGCGCGCGTTCAAGGTATCTTGCATGTAGCCCTTGAGCACACCGTTCTCAATCAGCACGGTGTTCTGGGACGGTGTGCCTTCATCATCTACAGTCAATGAGCCACGCCGATCAGCAATAGTGCCGTTATCGACTACGGTGCATTCCGGGGAGGCCACCTGCTCGCCGATGCGCCCGGAAAAAGCCGAGGTCCCCTTGCGATTAAAATCGCCTTCTAAGCCGTGGCCAATTGCCTCATGCAGCAGGATGCCGGGCCAGCCGGGACCAAGCACTACGGTCATGGTCCCAGCGGGGGAGTCCACGGCCTCGAGATTGACCAGGGCCTGGCGCACGGCTTCGCGCGCATAAGAGCCGGCGCGGTCCTCCTCGCGTAACCAGGCGTAACCAAAGCGCCCGCCACCGCCGTAACTGCCCTGCTCGCGCCGTCCATTCTGCTCGACAATCACAGTCACATTAAGGCGCACCAGTGGTCGTACATCGGCCGTCATCTGACCGTCGCTACGCGCCACCAGCACCACATCGTGCACCGCGGCAAGGCTTGCCATGACCTGGCTGACCCGTGGGTCACAAGCGCGGGCCTGCACTTCCACTGCCTGTAGTAATTCAACTTTGTCTTGGTCACTCAAACTCGAAAGGGGATCGGCCGGGGTATACAGCGGTGGCGACTTTGCGTTACGCCATTGCACCGGCGAAGTCGTCCCGCCGCTTTTGGCAATGGCCCGCGCAGCATCCGCCGCCTGGGCAAGCGCCGGCAGTACAAATTCGTCCGAGTAGGCAAAACCGGTTTTCTCGCCGCTGACAGCACGCAGACCCACGCCCTGATCAGTGCTGCGACTACCCGATTTAACGGCGCCGTCCTCCAGTGCCCAACCCTCCTGGCGGCTGTACTGGAAATAAAGATCTGCATAGTCAATATCCTGACTCAGCAGGCGGCCCATCAGCCGATCGATATCGGACGTCTCAAGCCCAGCAGGTACAAGCAAGGTGTCGGTCACAAGTTTAAAAGTATCAGTCATAGTCTGGTATCTAAATATCCGGATAGTCTGTCAGGGTCTGGCTGCAACCAGGCGCAAGTGAAAGTGAAAGTGAAACTGCAATTATAGGAGGGTCTGCCCGCGCAGGCTCACATGTTGAACATGGTGTCAGAAGATCACTCGTGCAAGGCCTGGCGAAGATACTCCCAGTAAGGCCGCTCCCATCACCCGTATGAAGGATCCCCCTTGTGCCGTCAATTGCCACTGCCGCGCCGCCAAAGCCAATGCCTGAGCGCACCAGGCCACTCCATACAAAAATCAAGCCAACGGCCAGCATCTGCAGCGGCACGAGATCAGACATAACAAACAACGCGCACCGACCAAAGAGTCGTTAACAAAGGGATCAGGAAACTGGAATTGATGCCACGGTACCCGACACAGCTGCCTGAGGCATCTTCTGCAGCAGACCGCGGATAACTTTGAGGGCGTCGGTCGCATCCCAGCGCCGCGCGCCATGGGAGATATAAGAAACCCGCCCGCTACGATCGATCAGAAAGGTGGCCGGTAAACCACTCACGGGCCAGTATTGGGAGGCGGACATATCGGGGTCCATTAGAATGGTAAAACTGAGTGGCGGGTCGATTTGAAAATAAAAGTTCGCAATGTCCTGCTTGCGCTCTCCGATATTGATCGCAAGGATCACCAAGTCCTCGTTCTTGAGTAGATCATGCAGTCGCTGCAGGCTGGGCATCTCGGCACGGCATGGCGCACACCAGCTGGCCCAGAAATTGAGCAGCACGACCTTGCCTCGATACAGCGACAGCAGGTGTGGCTGACCGCCGATATCTTGCAACTCAAAGTTGGGCGCCTCAGGTCGCTGGCTGAGCATGTTCAAGCCCCCAGCCGCGGCAATGGGAGAAGCCAACACCATCAACCCCGTAAAACTCGCAATAACGAGGTGTTGGAATACATACCGCTTAATCAGAAGTCCTACCACGGGCCGATTCAACCACGCATTGCCTCACGAAACAACGTTGTGCCCAAATGCTCTTTTAAGCCGATTCAGTTTTCAGGCGAGTCAGCGCCAGCGGATGCCGGCAGTTGCAGCCATATGAAAAATATGTATATAGTGTCGCCTGACTATCACCAAAGGGATATGCGGCCCCAGCCCAATCTTGGCAGATCAGGGGGTTCCCAATCCTTGCAAGGCTAGGGAGGCTTTAATAACCGCATGAATAATCAGATCATCCAGGGAGCGGGGCAAATACTGGTTTTCGGCGCATTAGCCATCGGTGGCTGGCAGTTCATGTTCTCGGCCCCGGCATCGCCAGACACGATACCGAAGTTGGCCAGTGAATCCCTGGCCGTAGCTCCAACTGGCCCGATCAAACCGGCCCAGCAACGTGAAGCGGCGGCTGCCCTAAATGCGGCAAATACCAAGGCTGAGGTCAATTTTGGAATACCGGGGATCTTCTTTGACGAGCTGCGCCTGGTGATGTGCCCGATTGTCAGCGCCATACCCATAATCAAAGACATTGTGGGCGAGCTATCGATACAGTTCGGCTTCTCTTGTCCGACGGGAAGAATGTCTTCGAACAATAATCAAGCCGTCTCCGCCTGGGGCACACAAAAACCAGCTCTGGCGCCAAGCTTACAGTCTCCAAGCTGATTGTTTGATCAAAAAGGGTCAATCCAGGCAAAGTTAAACGGGTGATCTAAGTTTTTTTCGCGGCTGCGATGAGGTAGCCCACGCCACCTAAAACAGCGGCTGGCCCACCGGGCTACGCCCTACCACCGCTCTATTGGGCCCACTGCCCCTCTGCTGAACTCACCTGAACCGCTGGGGTTCGCGAAAAAGTGCCAAAAAATACGGCATCCAAGGCCCGACTCAAACCCCGACCCGACCCGAGCAACGGCCCGGTCCGAAATACCCCTTTTGAGAGGTAGGATCAATGGCTATATTAGAATATTATTATGGTTAAATCTTATTAGAAACAACCTCCCGAGGTTCTGGAACCATGAAAAACTGGAAGATAGGTATCGCCACCGTCGCTGTAACTCTGAGCCTTGCCATGAGCACGGCCATAGCGCAGGCTGAAGAGGCCACAGCCCCCGCTGACGCGCAGACCCCGGTAGCAGACAGCCAGCAACAGCCAAAAGAGCACAAGTTCGAAAAAGCGCTCCAGTACTACCTGGAGTACAACCCGGACAAAACGGCTGAAGATTTCGAGAAATTACGTCCGTGGCTAAAACCCTTTAGCGATGTCGAACTTATGGCCGATATGATGGCTGATCCGCGCACCCTGATGGAGTGGATGAACCAGATCAGTGAGCCCGAAGCCGTCTACCTGATGATGAAGTGCTCACAGGAGCCTGTCATGTGGGACACCTGGATGAATGGAATGACTGACACCAACAAACTCTTTGGCGCCATGGGCCGGGTGCTGGTCAATCCCGACGCCTACGTCAACTGGGTGGTCGGCTGGTTCGATACCAACCTGTACAAATCGATGGCGGGCATGATGGACCCACGCAAACTGGTTCGCTGGGGCGAGCACGGTATGCGTAGCGAGTTCTACAGCCCGATGTACGCTTTCTTAAAGCCTGATTACTATCCTGAGCGTAGCGACTGGCTGTTTGACCCGCAAAGCTTCCAGCCAATGCTGAACATATTCGCGATCCCACAGATCAACTGAACAATCGCTGCATCCAAAAAGGCCGCCCGCAAGGCGGCCTTTTTTATTACTCAAGACCGAAAGAGGGAATAGTGGTCTGCTGGTAACGCTGTGGCACTAAGAAATGCTCGTCACTCAGGACTTCCAAACTGACTGAGTGCAACTGGTCTTTGTGGCCCAGGCCACGAAACGATTGATACAGAATCGGGATTCCCGGTGTGTCGGATATTTCGATAGCGAGTGGGGGCGGCTCAAAGCCCATGGAAAAAGCCCCGGTCTCGCCTAACGCAGCGATCGTTCGATAGTAAGCGGCAAGCGCCTGGGCATCGGTCAAAGAAAGGCCCAGTTGATCGGGATCGGCTACACACCAGCGTCCTACCCGTTGGTAACCCTCGTATACATCGATCGGCTTGCAGCGCCATGCCCCCACCTGGCGGGTGCCAAAACCTGCCGGACGATAGGACAGTTCAGGCTGGCCCTGGCCTGTCAGCATTGAAGAAAAGGGCATCATGAATTTACCCTGCTGGTACAGCAGTTTGATCTGCAACGATTCCTGGCTTACCCGCTCATCTGCTTTTTTCTGAATCTTGGCAACGTGTACTTTCGCTTTTTCTGCAAGCACTTTGAGCGCTTGGGGCTCCAACTCTGTGTACTCATGGTAATCACGATCAATCACGGTCAGCGCTAAAGGGTCGCCACCATGCAACGCCATCGCCTGCTCGCCGCCAAGCCCAGAGACAGCGACAAGGCCATCTCGTACCGACAGCGTCAGCGATTTGTTATCAGCACCCAACCGATAGGTTAGGGTCGCATCGGCGAATGCTATTGATACTGGAAAAACCGCGCCCACAAGCAAAACGACAAGCGCCCACGTCGCAAAAGACACCGGCAGACGCATCGATCAGTTCCCAGGTAACAAGGTGGGCAGCCAAGTCAATGGATTAGGAATGCCGCTTCCGGCTGGCATAGACAAGGGGCTGGCCTGGCCTGCAAAAAAACCCGGCGCGGCGCCTGGCAGCATTGCCGCACCCACCGGCATACCGCCAACGCCCTGCTGGGTCATAAGCCGGTAAAAAGTATTTATGGTTGTGGGATTCACCGAGGCGATCATCCAGTTGGCTGCAATCGGAATACTGACTGAAAGCGCGCCCTGCGCAATCGGTGCGCCAAGGGTGGCGAGCGGTGATACCAGCGATGATCCTAGATTGAAATTCGAGCCGGGAAACCCTGCTCCCCCAGCGAACGGCAGGCCAAAGCCCCCGGCCGAGCCGCTACCCCATGTTGATGGCTGCATACGCGACGCTGCAAACAAAGAAGATAAAACGGATTGAGAATTCTGAGTTGGCTGTAAAAATGCTAACGGATTAAACGAAGAAACGCTCGGACCTGTTTGTGGGGCCAAAAATGCCAGCGGATTAAAACCGCCGGCCGTGGGAGCAAGGGTAGGCTGGCGCAGCCCCAACTGGATAAGCAGGCTATCCACCAGGCCTTGGGCCTGACTCGGGGCTGTTGCTGGGGCGGGCGCATCAATCTGGGCCTGTAATTGCGCGAGCAAGGCGGTGATCTGGGGTGGCAGGCTTGCCTCAGTTACTGACGTTTGCTCGGCGTTGGCGAGCGGCATCCATAACAGGCCGCCTATTAATACAAGAACAGTCATCACGCTACCGGCTGACGATCGTCGATACCCTGTCTGCACCGCTAAACGCCATCCACGAGAAACTTTAACTAAATGCTGTAGCACCATTTCTTTCATCAGAATCATTATTTCATCCCCGAAATTCGATACGAGTGTACCGCTTTAGACCCGTGATGCTGATTTAACCTCTTAATTGCTACCCTAACCACGCTCGAGATCAAGAAAAGCACTCACTAGCGCTGCAGTCCGGCCTCAGCCTAGGACAATCCAAATCGAGGCGTTATCAATCGCTTGCTTTTGGCTTTAATCTTTAGCCGTACTGAGGCTGGAGCTTCAGAATATCGTGTAGATAAATGGTGCTACCGCGCTGCCTTCGGCCAGGACGATCAATAGGCCCAACAATAGAAGAACAATAATGATCGGTGCTAACCAGAACTTCTTGCGCATCCGCATGAAATCCCAGAGATCCTTTAGAAAATCTATCATTAGAACGGTCTTTCCATCTGTGAGGGATCCTGGACATCACTGACCACGCGATAAGATACCGCCGCCGGGTCCCACTGTCTTTTTAGGGGGTCGCTGCCGCGGATACGCAGGATGATGCCAAAAGGGAGTACGATCAGGTAAAAAACAATGCCCAGAACCACCCGAGTGATAATTGCGTTCATCAACAATCCAAAACGCATCCAGAGCCGGTAAAATAGCCGCACGCTGGTCGGTGCCAGTACGCCCCAGGCGATGAATACCCCACCGATAAGCCAGGGCAACAAGAAAAATTCCCCGCCGCTCGCCAGCGGCAATATCACACCAAACCCCCCGATCACGATAAGCGCAAAAATCAGCGAAAACTGGCGTAACCCCTTGGCATCAAGTTCTGGAATCTCTTGCAACATATACGGGGAATTCTAGCGGATACTACGGGTAAGAAGATAAATCAATCCAACTCAAACTCCTGTTGCCAGTTGGCAGTTTCTTCCCAGGCTGGCTGATCCGGCTTGGCGAGTAAGCAGTTTTCGATTACGAGATAATCCATTTCGGTACGCATGAAGCAGCGGTAAGCGTCTTCAGGAGTACAGACAATCGGTTCGCCACGCACGTTAAACGACGTGTTCACCAGTACCGGGCAACCTGTCTGTCGATTAAATTCGCTCAACAGGGCATGAAAGCGCGGATTAGTATCATGATGCACGCTCTGGATGCGAGCCGTATAGTCAACGTGAGTTACTGCTGGAATATCAGAGCGCTGCTGGTTCAGCCGGTCTAGACCAAAGGCATCTTGTATTGTTGGGTCTGGGGCAATACGATGCGCCAGCTTGACCTCTGAGACGATCAACATATAGGGGCTTTCTTCTTCCTGATCAAAGTATTCGCTGACATACTCGGCAAGCACAGCTGGTGCAAAAGGACGGAAGGACTCGCGATACTTGATCTTCAAGTTCATCACGGACTGCATGCTCTTGCTGCGGGCATCGCCGATAATCGAGCGCGCACCCAGGGCCCGCGGGCCAAACTCCATGGAGCCCTGAAACCACCCGAGCACGTTGTTGGCATCCAGAAGGGCTGCCGATCGGGCAAAGAGTGCCTGATCATCGAATTCCTCAAAGCAAGCGCCAAGTTCGGTCAGGCTCTCGCGAACACTCGGCATTGAATAACGCGGGCCGAGATAGCCCCCACGCATATGGTCACGCTTGCCTCGCGGTTGCCGTGGATGATCCGCATATTCATGCCAGGCGGCCAGCGCACAACCGAGCGCCCCGCCAGCATCCCCAGCCGCTGGCTGAATCCAGATCTTCTCAAACGGCCCCTCACGCTGCAGGCGACCATTGGCAACACAGTTCAGCGCCACGCCGCCAGCCAGGCACAAATTGGGCGATCCAGTCTCACGGTACAAAGTGCTTGCAACTCGAAGAACCACGTCTTCAGTAACCTGCTGGATTGATGCCGCGATATCCATCTCTTGCTGAGTCAATGGTGACTCCGGTGCCCGGGCGGGGCGGCCAAACAACTCGCTGAACCGCTCGTTGGTCATCTTCAGGCCAGTGGCGTAATCGAAATAATCCATCTGCAGACGAAAAGTCCCGTCTGCCTTGATATCAATCAGGTGCTCGCGGATGAGATCAGCATAGCGGGGCTCACCATAAGGCGCCAGGCCCATCAGTTTGTATTCACCCGAGTTGACCTTGAAGCCCGTAAAGTACGTGAAGGCCGAATACAACAGCCCGAGCGAATGAGGAAAATCGATCTGCCAGAGTGGCTGGATACGATTACCCTCGCCCATCCAGGTGGTGGTGGGTGCCCATTCACCTACCCCATCCATGCATAGAATGGCCGCGCTTTCAAACGGGCTGGGGAAAAATGCCGAGGCTGCGTGCGACTGGTGGTGGCCAGCAAAAAGCAGTGTTGGTAATTCTCCCTTGCTGCATTCCCCAAGTCGCATCAATTCTTTTTTCAGCACCGACTTCAGGTAGAGCTTTTCCTTAAGCCAAACAGGCATCGCTGAAAGAAAAGAAGAAAAACCCCGTGGGGCACTGGCAATATAGGTCTCAAGCAGGCGCTCAAACTTAATCAGCGGCTTATCGTAAAAGACAGCCTGCTGTACTTCGCTGAGATTGATTCCAACTGACTCAAGGCACCAGCGAGCGGATTCCTTTGGAAAGCGCGCATCATGCTTTTTGCGGGTAAAGCGCTCTTCCTGTGCAGCCGCTACGACCTCCCCATTGTGCAACAGGCAAGCAGCCGAATCATGGTAATAGCCAGATAGGCCAAGAATGTACACAAGTGTCTTTCGCAGGTCAGAAAGTGAGTAGTCTGGAACTGTATTTTACATCGCTTAGATCCGGACACCGTCCAATGCCCGACAAATACCCTGCCGGACTTGTCGTGGGCCCCGCCCCATACGCGAAAGTGAGGGGTGCAAGTGAGCAGTGCATTGCTTGCGGGCTGCTCGGTCGTCAAAGGCTGAGCTCCGAATGGTTTAGCGCCTTAAGAGCAGCTCATTACTTTTGCCCCATCATAGGTAGTACTTATCGCCTGACAACCCCACCTATGGGAAATCCGCCCTGAAATCCAGGGCATAAGTTCATTTTATAGACAGCAAGAAAACAATGGCTTG
>JABINT010000089.1 GCA_018698075.1 Acidiferrobacteraceae bacterium | reverse complement strand
GGGTTGAGAAATGCACGATTACGGTCTTACCAACTGTCCTCACCGGGTCGTCGTGGTGGCTGCAGCATCAGTCCGTGCATTATTCTTGTTTTAAAACGATGACATCGCGATCGGTCGCTCTGACAAGGCTCGTCGCCAGGTGACTCGGTACTTGAAAATACTCGGGTCGTGTTGATGCCTTAAGAACGTAGTCGTCTTCTCCCTCGATTGCCCCCAATTCGTAGACCACAGTGGCATCATTGATCGTCTTAACGATCAATGTTAATTGTGGTGGTGTCAATTCATAGATGGTTTTCATGTCCTTGCCGAGTACATCTGTGACACGTAAGACAGAAATACTCTTTGCCAGAGTATCGGCACCGTCCTGTTGGATCGATTCTCCCGGACCAAGTTCCACAGAACTCCATAGTTCCGTAGCGGGAGTGGCGTCACTGTTTGTGCTAGTACCAGTATCAGCAGAGCGGCTCCTAACCAGGCTGATCACACCCGGCACATCGATTGCATCAATATCAAAGTAGGGGATTTGTACTACCCGCTCGTCCTGCCCCTCCTCTGATTTCACCGGTACCTCGTATGTGGCTAATTTGATCTCGAAAACGGATGTATCCTGGCTACTTCGCGCATTTGCCATGCGCGCCCGTGATGATGTTCCAAGGAAAATTTCTGCGATGAGCTTTTCGTTTGATTGCAGCGCGATGCGGCGCTCAAAATTATTTTCTTCCACCATAAATCGGTGTAGCGCTGCAGGGGTTGTTCCAATGGGTAATCCACGCTGTAGCTCTAGTAGCCTTTGAAGAAAGTTTTCCACTTTTTCGTGGTCAGCTGGAAAATCGCCGTCGATAGGGATGATCCAAGACCCCTCTTTCTTGAGCAGATTAACTTGCTCCCCTTGGGCGTTCGTTATCGTCAGTTGATCAATTTCGATATTTCCGATGCTGATCAGGCGCATCTGCGATGTTGGGGCAGAAAGGCCGGTCTGGGACAGGTTTAGGCCCACTACAAGCCCAAGTTGCAGCACCAATAGAACAGTCAGCCATTGAATCAGTTTGGTCATGCTCTAACGTTGCGCCAAGAGGGTTTGAAACCGAGCCAGACTCGAGCGCTGGGCCCATCGTCGCCACAACCAAATTCCAAGCAGGCCAGCGAACGCGATTCCATAATTGAGGTATTCCCACATGGCCTGCCTATGTGGGACCATTGACACGAGCGTCCGTGAGAATTGGGTTCGACCCCGAATGCTGAGAAGCCCTTGATCTTCGAGCGATAAGTCAATCACATTTTGCATGAATTCAAGCGGTTTCGAGTAGAACGTGCCCATCCCTTCGGAGATCAGTGTCAGTGCGAGATCACTCGCGAATTCGTTGGAACCAACCAAGACAATTCGAGCAGACGGCGGGGACCGTTCGATCACACTGCTGAATACTGGGCTGCTACTTGCCATGTTGTTAGAGCCACTTAGATCGTTCTCTATCGCCTTCGGATCAGGTTTGCTGGAAGTTGCCACGAGTGGGGAAATCTTGTCTTTGAAGTAAGACTCAAAGGGCCCCTCCATGGCGACTGCAAGTGGTTGACTTGCCCTGTCTGCAGCGACGGCGAAACCACCATCGGGGAATTGGTTGTAGTCCGGGATCACAGAATCATCGGGTGAGATCCAGCTGTCGGGTGAACTTTTTAAAAGCACGGTCGACTTACGTGTGCTGCTTAGAACATTGTCAATGGAAACCGGAGAAATCCAGTTGACAGTCAGTTGATCCATACCGGAGGTAATGACGCTGCCCCGGCTCAATTGGTCGCCCCGCAGATCCGGGAAAAGGGGATAAGGTAAACGCTTGATCTCTTGTACGGAGGTTGTTCCGACGTATCGCTCTACCGGGATTGGAAACTCGGTATTCACAGGATCCATGACCAGGCCAGCACCAACCTCCAGGCCGTGATGTGCAAGCCACTGTTGCAGGCCGGACTGATGCGCCCGTACTTCCAAATTGGCTTCGACGTGGATATTACGTGTGGAGGTGGATAAGAAAACCGTGCCTCCTTGCATCAAGAACTGGTCTATAGCGAAAACCTGTCTTTCGTTAAGTTGATACGGAGCGACGACTATCAAGAGATCTACGTCTTCTGGTACCCGCCCGCCCCTCAGGTCCGTATTGGTCACTCGGTTGTTTTCCATCAAAGCATTGCCGAGGTATTGGTATCCGACCGGAGTTGGGCCGGTGGGCGGCTCAAATAACGCGACGGTCTTGAGAAAACCAGGCGCCAAACGTTTTAGACTGGCAACCAGCGTACGTCGAATGGCTTCTTGGCCTAAGTTTTCTGGCATCGGTACCTGAATGGCTTCCCCCCCTCGCTCCATCAACATCGAAAACCAAAATGGCGATTGATCGAAGAGATCAGCGCGCTGGGGGCGAAAGCCATAACGCTCACTGATTTGCCGGGCTAGGGCTCCTCCCTGTGCATCCGGGTCGGAGATGGATATGTTGAATTTGCCATCTGATTCGTTCTGTAGCTCGGTCAGTACCGTTTCCAGGTCGTGGCGCAGCGTGGATAGTGAATCGGGAAGTTGATTCGCTGGTGAAATATACCCACGAAAGGTCACTTTTCCAGTGAGTGAATCAAACAGATTTCCGCCTGTGCGAAAACTGGTCAATACCTTTTTGATGCTGCTGGTAATGGAGTACTCCGGGTTTTTGAGCGCCACCTCCAGGCCTTCACTACTGCCCGCCTTGAACTCGGTGAGTTCTTCGAAATCCAGCGTTTCAGTCTGATCCGCATACGAGACGACGATGTGAAAGTAGGAATTGACGACTCCGGATTGGTGCCGGTTCGCTATCTGGAACGGTATCGGCCTAATGCCGTACTTGCTTGCGGCCTCTTCTTCCAACGCTTGATTGGTGTGTGGATCAACAAATTCGACTCGCACCTTACCCCGGCCCAGCTCGGCATATTCCTCCAATAGATCGTGAATTCTAGGAACCAGTGGGGCCAATAACGGATGAGTCTTGGCCGAGAAATATCCACGGATCAGTAGCGGCTCCTGCAGCTGACTTAAGTACCGTTCCGTGGCTTGCGAGAGTGAATACATTTGCTCCCTGGTGATGTCCACGCGAGCCCAGCTAATTGGCTGAAGCCAGAAGTTGGCGGCAACAAGATTGGCGAGAGTGAGCACGATCGCGCACCACCAGCGGATATGATGACGACGCCCCGGGTTTCCCGCCCAACAGATCCTCTCTAGTGAAAACAGGTTGAGTGTCAGGAAAACGCCGACAATAGAGGCATAAAAATACAGGTCGCGTAAGTCGAGGACGCCGCGGGTCACCGAATCAAATCGAGAGCCTGTGCCAAGCAGCATTAGGAATCCACCGATGTGATATCCGAATAAACCGGTAATCATGGGTGATCCGATCAAGTAAAAAGCAGCGCAGACTACTGTCGTCAAGATCCAGGCGACGATCGGATTATCGGTTTGGACGCTCATGTAAACGCCAATCGACAGGTAGGCGCCAGCCAAAAATAGTGCGGCCAGATAGCCGCCAATGACCGGGCCCCAATCCATAGGCCCTAACAGCGAAACCGTGACCGGTAATGGAATCGTAAGAGCCAGCGCCACCGCCACAAGCATTAGACCGGAGAGAAACTTACCGAGTACCAGATGCAGTCGGTTGACTGGACTGGTTAACAGATTCTCGATCGTGCCCGAGCGCCGTTCTTCAGACCAGGTTCGCATGGTCAGGGTTGCTGCCAGAAAAATCAGTAGCACCGGCAACCACTTGAACAACGGCCGCGCATCGGCGATGTTTCTGGCGAAGAAAGTTTCGATCCAGAAAAACAGGAACAGCATTGCCGCGAGGAAAGCGCCCAGGAATAGCACCGCCGCCGGCGAGGCGAAAAACTCGGTAAATTCCTTTCGTATGATTCTGGCAGTTTCTGACATCTTAGGACTTCGGTTCAGGCTGGGGTTCATTGGCAGCCGCAAAAACACTCTCCAGGGTTTGTCGTTCGGGCTGCAGAAGATGCAGTTTTAAGCCCGCTGAATGAATTGCCTGGGCAATATCCGATGCGCAATCGCGCGACACGTCCACCACGTAGTGGACGAGAGCATCGTTTGTGGCCCGCTGGGTTATTCTTTCGACCCCCGGGATACCGCCCAACACACTTTTCCCGTCGGCACCGACAACGATGAGCAAGCGCTGATTTTGCCCTAGATCTTCGATCCTTGAATCGAGCACAAGTCGTCCCGCACGCAGGATCAAGACCCGCTCGCAGACCGCTTGCACTTCCTGCAGGATGTGAGTCGAAATGAGAATGGTTGAGTGTTTGGCCAGATCTTTGATGAGTGAGCGCATCTCGAGAATCTGGGTGGGGTCCAGCCCATTGGTTGGTTCATCCAGGATCACGATTTGCCGCTCGTGAAGAATTGCCTGGGCAACGCCCAGTCGCTGACGGTACCCCCGGGACAATGTTCGGATCATTTGGGTTGCTCGATCTTTTAGGCCCGTACGCTGTATTGCGCGAACGACCGCGCGGTCGCGTTCCGAAGGGCCAAGACCGTGCAGGCAGGCCTGATAATCGAGGTAGTCCGCCACATGCATATCGGGCCAGACCGGACAATTCTCAGGCAGGTATCCAATGCATGCCTGGGCTGAACGAGTTTGCTCACCAATGTCCAAGCCGTTTAGGGTGATCTGCCCAGCCGTCGGCTCAAGAAAACCGGTTAACATCTTCATGATTGTGGTTTTGCCCGACCCATTGTGACCGAGCAAGCCGACCACCTCACCTTGAGCAATCCCGAAACTAACGTCATCTACGGCGATCGTACTGCCGTAACGTCGGACAAGGTTCTGGGCAACGATCATCATGCACTCGGCTTGATAGCGTCTTGATGAGAGAAGTCGAAGTGATTCATTAGCTTGATCACTTCCGACTTGTTACCGAAGTACTGCACGGTTGACGACCATTTCCGCAGTCAGTGTCCCGTCAAATGCGGCCAGCACATTCTGGGCTGCGATCTGCGCCACGCGAACGCACGACTCGCGTGTTACCCCGGCGCAATGGGGACTCAGTACGACGTTATCCAGCCCGAGCAATGGATGATCCAGTTTGGGAGGCTCTTCCTCAAACACATCAATGCCGGCTCCTGCAATGTTGCCCGAAGAAAGTGCTTGGTAGAGATCGGCCTCGTTGATGATGCCGCCCCTCGCTGTGTTGATGAGTATGGCTGATGGCTTCATGGCGTCGAGTTCTTCTCGTCCAATCAGGTCTAGCGTTTCGGTGGTTTTGGGACAATGAATGGTAACAACGTCCATTTGCGGCAAAATCGCTCGAAGATTGGTGACGACCGTGCCACCCGCTCGGCGGATAATGTCCGGGTCAATGTACGGATCAATAGCATAAAGATCCATATCGAACGCCCCCGCCCTCGCAGCAACCCGACTGCCGGTTCGGCCAAAGCCGATGATCAGAAGAGACTTTCCTTCAAGGCAGGAGGCCGTCGGTTGCTCCCGAAAGTCGAATTGACCTTCCCGCGTGGCACGGTCGTAGCGAAATCCCTGTTTGGTGAGCGCTAGAATGAGATGCATTGTCTGCTCGGCGACCGATACGGCATTGCCGCCTACGGCCAGTGCCAGCGGAATTCCTCTGGCGGTGAGCGATTTAACATCGACATTGTCGTAGCCCACGCCGTGGCGGGAGACCACTTCAAGCTCTTGGGCCGCAGCAATGACCCGTGGTGTGATAGCAGCAGTGCGCACCAGCAAGCCATGGGCTTTTTGCACTGCTTGGCACAGATTTTCTTCTGAGACATCGCTGATAATCTCGCATTCAACGTCTGAGCGAGCTTCGAGGATCGAAATGCCTGCAGAATGAACAGCGCCGATGACAACGACCTTACGAGGGTTCACGTTCTTTCCTGTCGGAGACTTCCAATTTGCACTCGCCCCAACTTACCCTAGTATCGCTTCGGCTTCAATTTCTACCTTGAGTTTCGGCGTGATGAGCGCGGATACTTCAACCAGGGTCGATGCAGGGCGGTGCTTTCCAAAGTAATCCTGGCGCAGCGGGTTAATTTTGGCCCGGTCGTTGATGTCGGTCAGAAAGACCTGTACCTTGACGATATGTTCGGGACGCCCGCCCGCTGCCCGCAGGGCGCGATCTAGCCAATCCATGGCAACCTCAAACTGGTCCACGACATCCTCGGGGATCGACCCGTCTTTGCGGATCCCCACCATGCCGGACACCCAGACTCGATCACCAGCACGAACCACATGACAGTAATGGCTGACGGGCGCTGGCAGGTTATCCAGCAGCAGTCTTTCAATTTGGGGCATATTCAATCTTTAACATGGTGGGTCAGAATTATGGGCGACGCTAAGACGGTAGCATGATCATGGCGTGCACACCAGATGGCGAGGGACGATATGAAACTCTCACAGAAGCGCCGTACCCAAGATAGCCTCATTGTACTAGCATGATCTTATGAGAGCCCGCCCGGTACAAGAAAAACTCCTCCCTGGCCGGTGGGCGTTGTTTCGAAATCCAGAGTTCTTGCGCCTGTGGGGCATCGGTGCGGTATCCAGCACTGTTAGGTGGCTCGAGATGCTGGCGGTCGGCGTGTTTGTCTTTGACTTGACGGGCTCGCCTTCTCAGGTGGCATTGATGTTGATTTTGCGCATGGTCCCGCTGGCCTGTTTCGGCATTCTGGCGGCGGCTATCGTAGAACGGGTCGGTCATCGGCGTATGCTGATGTTTGGGGTCATCGTAATGATCGGCGTGTCGGCATTACTCGCATTTCTCAGCACAACGGAACAGATTCAGCTTTGGCACATTGGTATTGGCGCGTTTGTGAGCGGAATGTTCTGGGTGCTGGACTTTCCGGTTCGAAAAACATTGCTGGGCGGGGCAGTGGATGCGGGCTCGATAGGGCATGCTATGAGCCTGGACACCGTGACCAACAACGGAACCCGGATGCTGGGCCCCATTCTTGGGGGAGTGTTCCTGCAATGGGTGGGGTTAACCGGCGTGTATGGGTTTGCTGCGATGGCCTATGTGTTGGCGCTGCTTTGGACCATATCGCTTCGCCCGAAAACCCGTTCGCCTCGGCACAGTGACTATGGAGTGTTTTCCGCCATTACACGAAGCCTGTCGCTGCTGAAAAGCCGTCCGCTACTGGCGGGGGTCTTGATGGTCACCGCGGTGTTCAACTTATGGGGTTTCCCATTTGTTTCCATGATTCCGGTGATCGGCAAGGAAACTCTCGGGTTGAACTCGTTTCATGTGGGTTTGCTGATGAGCGCCGAGGGCTGTGGCGCCCTGGTGGGGGCGTTGCTGATTGTAGGCGTGGGCCAAGTGCGTTACTACCGCAGGCTGTACATATGTGGAATCAGCTTGTATCTCGTGGTTGCAGTGATTTTCTCGCAAGTGACCTTTTCCGCGGGTGCTGCAGTATGTCTGTTGCTGGTTGGCTTGGGTGTTGCGGCCTTTGCGGCAATGCAGAGCACGCTCATTTTGTTGAAAACGCCGGAGGAGGCTCGCAGTCTGATGATGGGCCTTCTGTCTGTCTGCGTTGGCATGGCGCCCATTGGATTTCTTCACATCGGTTTGTTGGCGGATTGGCTCGGAGCCCGCGCTGCCATCGCCATTTTGGCCAGTGAAGGTATCGTGGCACTTTACTGGGTGCTACACAAATGGCCTTCGCTCTTGGATTTGGAGTATCTTTCGAACAAGCAGGAATGAATTCGACACCCAAGGAAGCCTTAATGCCCATAGTAGAAATTCATACAGATCAGTATCGCGTGCCGCTGGAGACGCCACTGTCCGATTCGACCCACGGAGAGATGTCTGACTTTGGGCTGGTTGTGGTCCGACTGGTAGACGAACGTGGGCAGATTGGCCTGGGCTACACCTATACCGTGAACAACATTGGAACCGGTGCGATCTGGAAAATCATCGACTCGGATCTAGCGCCTCTTTTGCAGGGGGCAGACCCGGGCGCTATCGATACACTCTGGAAAAAAATGTGGTGGCGACTGCATTTTGTGGGTCGAGGGGGTATGGCCTCATTTGCCATGGCTGCAGTCGATATTGCACTGTGGGACTTGCGCGGTCAGCGCGAGTCACTGCCACTGTGGCGATTGTTGGGAGGGGATTGTGCAGAAGTACCCGCCTATGCCGGGGGCATTGATCTTGATCTTTCAGTGCAAGGCCTCTGTGCCCAGGCCGAGGGTTTTTTGGATCAGGGGTTTCATGCCATCAAGATGAAGGTTGGCAGGGCTCGACTATCGGAGGATGTCGAGCGGGTGAGCGCCATGCGAGAACTTCTTGGCCCCAACTTTCCACTGATGGCAGACGCGAACATGCGATGGAGCACTGATCAGGCGATTGCTGCAGCAGATGCGTTGGAGAAATTCGGCCTCTTTTGGCTGGAAGAGCCCATTGTCCCTGAGGACCTCGCGGGGCACGCGAGGCTCGGACGGGAAACCAGGGTTCCCATTGCCACCGGCGAGAACCTGCACAGCGTTCACGAATTTGAGCACCTCATGACTTACGGGCATGTCGATTTTCCGGAACCGGACGCGGCAACGCTCGGTGGCATTACGCCGTGGATAGAGGTGGCCAAAATCGCGCAAGATAGAGGCCTGCCGGTGACATCCCACGGGATTCACGATATACATGTTCACCTACTCGCCGGAGTGCCCAATGCATCCTATCTCGAGGTGCATGGATTCGGCCTGGAACGATTTCTCGAGCAGCGATTACAATTGAAGGAGGGCATAGCAATTGCACCCGACAGCCCGGGTCACGGCGTGGCTTTGGATCTTCACGGGTTGCGGCCGTTTCGACAGGCTACCGGCTCGAGCCATGATTGATCGAAGCGGGTGATGATTTGCTTGCGTAGGCGGACATGCATCGAAGGGTGCCAGGCGACATAATAAAGAGGAATTGACCGACATGAATCAAATT
>JABINT010000175.1 GCA_018698075.1 Acidiferrobacteraceae bacterium | reverse complement strand
GGTTTTGTGACCTCGGGTGGCTTTGGACACTACACCGGCAAAAGCCTTGCCATGGGTCTTTTGAACAATAACGTCAATGAGACCGGTGGAACGTTGATGGTGGATGGGGTCGGCAAACGGCGCAGCGCCAGAACTTTTAGCGAGCCCGCCTGGGATCCCAGCGGTGCGCGCATGCGCCTGTAGTCTCAGGCACAGCGACAGCAAAACAACCTCAGTTCATAAGAACAGATTTCATGGCTCAGCAGCGCAGACGATCCCGACGCGACGATAAGAGCCGGTCCGCACCACAGGCACCATCATGGCTGCGCCTTAAGAATCCTTACCCGCCGATCGCGCAGTTCAGCGAAGATGAAATAGAGGCAATACACCAGACCTCACTTACCCTGCTGCAAGACAAAGGTATCAAGGTGCTGAGCGCCGAGGCCCGTCAACTTTACGCATCTGCCGGCGCAAAGGTAGATGGCGATACCCTGATGGTGCGTTTCGATCCAGACATGGTGCTCGAGACCGTAGATCAGAGCCCCAAAACCTTCTCCATGCATGGTCGGGCACCACAACGCTGGTTTGAGGTGGGCGGCGATAACCTGGTATTTGCCACGGTTGGCGGGCCACCGAATTACTCGGATCTTGAGGGCGGCAGACGAGCAGGTACCCACGAGACTTTCCGTGATCTTTTGCGCCTGGCACAAACCTACGATGTACTGCACCTGACAACACCCATGGTAGAACCACAGGACCTGCCGACCAACGTCCGCCATCTGCACAGCACACGCTCGGTCGTCACTTTGACGGATAAGCCTACCTTTATTTACTCGCGGGGTCGTGAGGCAGTTGCAGATTCCCTGGAGATTCTACGCATAGCTCAGGGTCTGGACCAACGCGCCTTTGAAGACCGGGTGCACTGCTATACGGTGGTTAATGCCAACTCTCCGCTGCAGTTAGATGAACTGATGTGCGCTGGGGTCATCGACTTTGCCCGTGCCCGACAGGCCATGATTCTGACCCCTTTTACCCTGGCCGGTGCCATGGCTCCGATCACCCTGCCCGGCGCGCTGGCTCAGCAGAATGCTGAAGCCCTGGCAGGAATCGCCCTGGCGCAGATCGTTCAACCGGGTGCACCGGTGGTGTACGGCGGTTTCACCAGTAACGTAGATATGAAATCCGGTGCACCCGCCTTTGGTACACCGGAATATGTCAAAGCCGCTTTCGCTTCCGGGCAACTGGCACGGCGTTATCACCTGCCCTACCGTACGTCGAACGTCAATGCCTCCAATGCACCTGATGCACAATCGGTATACGAATCACAGATGTCCTGCTGGGGAGCCATTATGGGTGGGTGCAATATCCTGTTGCACGGCGCCGGCTGGCTCGAGGGGGGGCTCACCGCATCGCTGGAGAAATTTATCATCGATGTGGAGATGCTGCAGATGTTCGCGAGCCTGATGCAGCCTGTCGAGTGCAACCAGGATACGCTCGCCCTTTCAGCCTTCGATGAGATTGAACCCGGTGGCCACTTCTTCGGCACTCAACATACCCGGGCGCGCTATGAGACGGCCTTTTACACACCCATGCTTTCGGACTGGTCCAATTTTGAAACCTGGCAGGAGAACGGATCAGTGGATACCACCCACCGCGCCAACCGTATTGCCCGCGAGGCGCTGGCGAGCTTCACGGCCCCGCCTTTGGCCGATGATCGCCTTGCGGAAATCGACGAATTCATCGAAAAGCGCATTGCCCAGGGCGGGGCAACTCTGAGCGCATAAGCCTCTGGCACTTGCCTGGCGAACCAACCATAGGCAGAGTCAGTTGGGTTACTTTTTATTATTGATTACTACTGTATGTCGACACTCGCGAAGCTGCACACTATTCCTCGTACACCGCTGGCCCATACACCCACGCCTATTGAGCCACTACCCAACCTTGGCAAGTATCTTGGCTCTGGAGTGCTATATGTAAAGCGAGACGACTGCACCGGCCTAGCACTCGGCGGCAACAAGGCGCGCCAACTTGAGTATTATTTTGGCGATGCGCTCGAACAAGGCGCAGATACCATCCTGATCACGGGTGCCGTACAGTCAAACTTTGTTCGCATGGCAGCAGCCGGGGCGGCAAAACTCGGTCTCACCTGTCACATCCAACTAGAAGAGCGGGTGGCCGATGCGGGAGCCGAATACCGAGAATCGGGCAATGTGCTGCTGGACCGGATTCTGGGTGCAGTGATGCATACCTACCCCAAGGGTGAAGACGAAGCCGGTGCCGATGCCAATCTGCAGGCCATAGCCGCAGAACTGCGAGGATCAGGTAAAAAACCTTACATTATTCCGCTGGCGCCGGGTCACCCACCGCTGGGGGCGCTTGGTTATGTCTGCGCAGCGGCCGAGATTCTCGATCAACTGGCCGATGCCCATTATCAGATAGATGAAATCGTGGTGGCCTCCGGCAGTGGCAATACCCATGCCGGGTTGCTTTTCGGTTTGCGGGCACTTGACAGTGACATCACTGTGACGGGTGCCTGCGTACGCCGGGATCGCGAGGCCCAACTCGCCCGGATCACAACGCGGTGTCAGGAGATTGCTGCACTGCTCGAGACTGAATCCCCTGTCCAAAGGCAGGATATACAACTGACCGACGATACCTTTGCGCCGGGTTACGGCCACCTGAATGACGCAACCCATGAAGCGATCGATCTTAGCGCTCGACTTGAAGGGCTACTGCTCGACCCGGTCTATACCGGAAAATCCATGGCAGCGTGCATTCAGCGTGCACGTGAGAGTGATCCGAGTAAATCTATTCTGTTTATACATACCGGGGGAACACCGGGAGTTTTTGCCTACGGCAGGCAACTTCTGTCACTTCAAAAGCAGTGATCTCCCATCAGAGCGATTAACTAGAATCGATCCAGACGATATGGAGTGATATTGATTGGGCTGGGTTGATCGCAAACCATCGCCGCTGTCAGGCGACCCGTCATCGGCGCCTGGGTCAGGCCAAGGTGACCGTGACCAAACGCCGCAAATAGCCCAGCATGTCCTGGGACTGGGCCAATGCACGGCAACGAGTCAGGCGTTGAGGGCCGTGAACCCATCCACTCACTCACATCCTCGGCATTAAGACCTGGCAGCATGCGCTGGGCCAGGCGCGCAATCACTTTTGCCCGGCGGTAATCAGGTCCGGCGTCCAGGCCTGCGAACTCTGCCGTCCCGGCACAGCGCAGCCCCATCTCCATAGAACTCGCAGCGAATTTTCTATCGCCGTCCAGTACCGAATTATTTAACGTGACTCCTGGACTGGCAAAGATCGTGTGATAGCCCCGCTCCGATTCCAGCGGAATGCGAACCCCCAAGGGCTTCAGCAGTCGGGCAGACCAGGCACCGCTGGCCACCACGGTTCGGGGCGAACTGAACATGCCCTGGTCGGTACGAATATTAAATGCCCCGGATACATCCGACTTGAGCTCGTGCACCAAAGCACGGGTGAACACGACGCCCTGATTTCGCGCTTTTTGTGCCAGCACCTGTCCCAGTCTGGCCGGATTCACTGTGCGAGCCTGTTGCCCAATCAACACGGCAGCCTGGTAATGCGGTGACAATGCCGGCTCTATTTCCCGCACTTCATCCCCGCTGACAAATTCCAATGGCACGCCAAGCTCACGACGCAATGCCCACTGCGGCAATTCAGGATCAGCATGACGAACATCCCGGAACACGTGGATGTAACTGGAGTCACGCACCAAGTCCTCATGATCCGTGCCGCGCAATAACCCGCGGTAAAGCTCTGGACAATCACGATTCAATGCCAGGATCGCATCGGCGATTCCACCAACGCGGGACACCTGGGCGCTGGCAAGAAAACGAACCAGCCACGGGAATAGGCGCGGAAGGTAAGTCCAACGCAAGGCAACCGGCCCGTCCTTGGATAAGGTCCAGCCCGGGATACTCTTCCATTGCCCAGGCAACGACTGCGGCACACACGACCATGGGGAAATCACCCCGGCGTTACCAGAGCTCGCGCCCTCCGCCGGCCCATCCCGATCGATAACTCGCACCGACTTTCCGCTGGCGGCCATCTCCAGAGCACAACAGATGCCGATAATGCCGGAACCGATAACCGTGATGTCGAAGCCGTGGGCCTCAGGCATTTTGGGAAACAACAGACTTAGCCCTTCGCCAAGCCGTCACCTGCTGAATCAGGACTGGCGCCACAAACACCAATGCAAAAAGATCGCTCTGGATTCCGGGCGCAACCAGCAGGACGCCGGAAAAAGCCATCGCCCAGCGAATGATTACCGGCATCCGTACCAGAAAGAACCCGGCAACCGAGGTTGCCACCATAAAGATACCAACGGCACAACTCAGCGTGGTCGAAAGAAAAGCACTCCAGGTGAAATAATCCTCAATCACAATCAGCATCGCTGGAGAGTAGACAAACACCATGGGGACCATCAGCTTGGCGATACCCAGGGTAAACGCCGACACACCAGTTCGAAAAGGATTAGCACCCGCGATACCCGCAGCAGCGTACGCCGATGCACAGACTGGCGGAGTAATCTCCGAGATAACCCCGTAGTACAAAACGAAAAGGTGTGAAGCCAGCGGTGGAACCCCCAGATTGGCCAACGCGGGTTGCGCCACCGTGACCAGCATGATGTAAAGCGCTGTCGTGGGCAAGCCAGCCCCCATCAGAATACAGGTAATCGCAATCAGTATTAAAGACACGAACAGGGTTATTCCCTGGACTGAAAAATCAAACAGCGGAATCCACGAAAAAACAGAGTAAAGGCTCTCTCCAATCGAAAGTGCCCCATTTGTGACCATAAAACCTAACCGAAAGCCCAGTCCTGTGGAGTTGACCACACCAACTACAATCCCGATCGCGGCACAGACTGCGCCAACCGCCAGCGCGTAACGTACGCCAGTCACACAGCCATCGAGAATATCGCGCAGGCCAATGCGATGCATCGGATTGACCAATCCCACCGCCAATGCAGTTGTGATACCCCAAAAAGCCGCCATGTGCGGCGAATAGCCGCTAAACAATACATAGATCAGCGCTGCCAGCGGCAAAGCTGTCGGCCACCCTCTTTTCAGCACCGCCAACAGTCGGGGGATCTCTTCCGCTGGCAAGCCTTTGAGGCCTAATCGCTTAGCCTTGAAGTGCACAATCGACAGTACGCCCAAGTAATGCATGGCTGCCGGCACCATTGCTGCGAGCACGATAGTGGTATAGGGCACCTCCAGAAACTCGGCCATCACGAAGGCTGCCGCACCCATGATCGGTGGGGTAATCTGGCCCCCAGCGCTGGAAGCGGCCTCGACCCCACCGGCGAGGTGTCCGGGGTATCCCATACGTTTCATATTAGGAATAGTCAGCGAGCCGGTCGAGACCGTATTGGCGATAGACGACCCCGAGATGGTGCCAAAAAATGCCGATGACACGACGCTGACTTTGGCCAGTCCGCCGGTATAGCGCCCCGCCATCACTGTTGCTATATCTACAAAGAACTGCCCCAAACCCATACGCTGTGCAAGCACGCCAAACAGTACAAAATGAAACACCACCGTGGATACGATCCATAGCGTCACGCCATAGATGCCCTCAGCCGGGAAATACATATTATTGATGTACTGTGCCCAGTTAATGCCCGGATGCTTCAGGATCATCAACGGCATGTACTGTCCGAACACAGCATAGGATGTGAAAAGGAGAATAATGATCGGCACCACAATCCCCAAAGTACGGCGCACAGCTTCCAGCAGCACCGCGATGAGGATGGTACCGAAAACGACATCGATGAAAGCCGGGTCTCCCTGGCGCAGCACTTGTTCGGGCAGGAAAAAATGCCAACCCAATAACTCAAAATCAATCTCGTACCAGGTGATGCCGACATAAAGCGATGATGAAACTCCAGCCAGGATCAGCAACCAATCCCAGATCGGAACATTCGAAAAACGCCACCAGGTGTTGGCGTGAAGTTGGCGACCACCGCCACGCTTGATCATCGGGTAAAGAATAAATACCAGGATGATCACGCCGGACATATGAAAACCCATATGCCAGTAATCGACCGGAACACCGGTGCCTGCGGTTACATAGTGGTACGCAGCAAAAAAAACCGAAAAAAGGAAGGTGAACTTAACCAGCCACGGGCCGATTTCCCGGAACTGAAGGCCGGAGTCGTACTTCTCTTCAAGTTCTTCGACCTGTCTGACATCCAATTGCGCCACAATATTCCCTCTGCTACGCCCGACTAATACTAGAAAAAAGAACGGAGGCAGGTGGACACCTGCCTCCGTTCCTGATTACTGCAACATTAAAGCTAATCAGTCGATCATGCCGATTTCTTTATAGTAACGCTCGGCACCGGGATGCAGTGGTATCAAAACACCCTTAAGGGCTGTCTCCACGCGAATGGCTTTACCTTTCGCATGGCCCTTGTCCAGAAGTTTACGGGTGTTCTTGTTCCACATCGCCTTGGTGATCTGATAGATCAACTCTTCAGGCTGATCAACCGATGTGACAAGTTGTCCGTTGACCGCCACTGTGGGAACATCGTAGTCGATACTCTCGTACACCCCGGCTGGGATATCCGAAGGCACATAGTAAGGAATAATGCCGTTGATCGCTTTGCGCTCGTCTTCGGAGAACCTGTACAGCTCAAACCCCTTGGTCGAACCCAACTGGATCAACGCAGCGAACGGAGTGCCGCCAGCATAGAAGAAAGCATCCAGCTGTCCATCGGCCAGGCGCTGGGAACTTTGTCCTAATCCCAGTTCATGCTCATCAGCCTTGATGCCATAGTGCTCGAGAATCATGCGCACCGATACCTGGGTACCTGAACCTGCGGCGGCAACACCGACCCGCTTGCCGTTGAGATCCATAAGGCTGGAAAGATGCTCGCCTTTGGGCGTAACCAGATGCATATCTTCAGGGTACAGATTGGCAATCACCCGAACATTATCCTTCTTGTGGCCGACAAATTTGCCTGTACCGTTGTAGCCCTGAGTCACGCTCTGCGCACCAGCAAGACCGGCGTCCAACTGGCCAGCGTGAATTGCGTTCATGTTGGCGACCGAGGCATTAGTCGAAACCGCAATCGCGACCAGTCCTGGCACGCCGCAGCTGCCACCTTTATCGCAAGCACGCGAGCCTGGCGGACTTGATATCGCGTTGGCGAGAAGGCCGCCGATCGGGTAGTAAGTACCCCCGGCGCCGCCAGTACCGATACGGAAAAACGTCATGTCCTGCGCCTGGACGCTGCCCATCATCAAAGCCAGCCCGGTGAATACCGCGCCAAGCAATCCTCTCTTGGTTACCATCATTTTGTCTCCTTTATAGGTGTAAATACTGAAAAAAATCCGGCCTAGGCGTAAATACCCTAGTCCGGCGAGAGCCACTATCGGCCTGGAAAGGTATATTGTCAATTAAACATGATTAGTTAACTTTGAGTTTTTAAAGTTTTCGGAGCGAATCGGATGGGAAATGGCATGAATCTCGATAGTATCGTGCACTAAAGTAGAGCGCAGTTAAAACACGCTGCCAACCAATACATGAAAGATCACACCCGCGTAATCATGCACGCTGACATGGACGCGTTTTACGCCTCGGTGGAGCAGCGTGATCACGTTGAACTTCGTGGTCAGCCACTGGCCGTGGGCGGTGCCGGCCCACGCGGTGTCGTGGCTGCGGCCAGCTACGAGGCCCGCCGATTCGGGGTACGCTCTGCGATGCCTTCCGTTGAGGCCCGGCGACGTTGCCCCAAACTGATTTTTGTACGAGGCAACATGGGCCTGTACAAAAAAGAATCAACTCGGTTGTTCGACATTTTTCGTGAATTCTCGCCAGCAGTAGAACGCATCTCTCTGGATGAGGCTTTTCTCGATCTGACCGGCAGCGCGCGTCTTATGGGCCCGGCGAAACAAGTGGGAGAGCGCTTGCGCAAACGGGTACACGACCAACTGACGCTACCGATTTCGGTCGGCATCGCTCCGGTCAAGATGGTAGCCAAAATCGCAAGCGCTGCGGCCAAGCCTGATGGCTTACTCGAAGTGATAGCCAGCGAAATGAAGCAGTTTCTCGACCCCCTGCCGGTCGGGCGCATCTGGGGTGTGGGGCCGGTGGCTCAAGAACGCCTTGAGGCGTTGGGGTTTTATACGATAGGTGATGTGGCACACGCAAAAGATGATGATTTACATCACGCCTTGGGGGACTGGGGCATTGAAATTGCACAACTTGCCCGTGGCGAGGATATCCGCGATATCGAACCTTACCGTGAGGCGGTCTCCTACAGCGAGGAACATACCTTTGTAAAAGATGTAACCGCAAAGCGCGAACTAGAGCCTTTAGTACGCGAACATGCAGAGTCCGTTGCCCGGCGATTGCGACACGATGGCGTCCGTGCACACACCGTGGTGCTGAAATGGAAATCAGCCCAGCGTAACGCACCCGGCGCCAGGGGCTATCCAGTGTTTACCCGGCGCACGACCCTGGCACAGCCTACGGATGATGGTCGCACCATTGCCGAGAATGCCATCGGACTGCTGAACCGTTGCGGTCCGGACGGGGCGATTCGCCTGCTTGGTGTGGGATGCACCGGCCTGACCGGTGAATCCGCAGACCAGTTATCGCTGTTTGACGCGGGCACGAATGCACGCCGCTCAACTCTGAACCAAACGGTAGATCAGATCACTCAGCGCTTTGGCAAAAAAGCGATTGGTGCACTTACACGCAAAGATCGCGAACAGGTAGGACTGTCGATGCAGG
>JABINT010000073.1 GCA_018698075.1 Acidiferrobacteraceae bacterium | reverse complement strand
CATCAGTGTCTAGTCCTGTGCCGGGCAATGCCTCGTGGTTGATCAGAGCCAGCAGGTTGTCGTCTACAGCAAGGCCGTGGACCGTTGTACGTCCATTCACGAAGGTGTCCTCTTCAACTATCTAGGGAATTAGATGGGGGGCGAAATTGGTTGATCGATTTTATCCAAAAATTTCTGTAATGTGGATTAATCTTCCACAATGTGGGATTGGTTAATACTTCTGTTAGAAAATAGAGCCTTCTCCTGCTACGGTAATATTGCTCGGCTATGAGTCAACCAGAAGATAAAGCATTAGCGATCAGAGTAAGTGCGCAGACCGTCATCGGCCAGGCAGCGGACTGGCTGGAGACTTCTCAGCGTGTTGCATTGGCAACAGTGATTTCAACCTGGGGTAGTTCACCAAGACCCGTGGGCAGTCAATTGGTCACCAACGAACGGGGTGAATTCGCTGGATCCGTTTCAGGTGGCTGTATTGAAGGTAATGTAATCGAACAGTGCCAGAAGATTGCTCATACAGGCGTCACTCGAATTCTCGAATATTCTGTTTCCGATGAGCAGGCGTGGGGCGTGGGCCTGACCTGTGGCGGCACTGTGATTGTTCTGATATGTGCGCTGGTTGATCGGACTGTTGTCACTGATCTATATCGCTGCCAGCAGCAACGTAAACTCGTAGCCCTGTTGATTCATTGCGAGAACGCGGAGCAAGTTGTTTTCATTGCCGGGAAGAAAGATGCCAGCCTTCGCGCAGTTGGTCTTGACCCGACTCAGTTGCATGAGCGCTTGTTGAGTGGGGTCAGTGGCACCATTCCGGTAGGGGCAGGGCAGTGGTTTTGCCGGGTATTTATGCCTTCCTTGCGCTTAGTCGTTATTGGAGCTGTGCATATTTCACAGGTATTGGTGCCAATGGCGCGACTGGCGGGATTTCATGTCACATTGGTTGATCCGCGTATCGCGTTTGCTACAGCCACGCGCTTTGTGGATACAAGAATTGTCAGACAATGGCCCGACCGCTATTTTGAGAATGAACCCCTGGATGCGGACACGGCAGTGGTATCTCTCAGCCACGATTCGAAGATAGATGACCTCGCTTTGATTGCAGCTCTGAAATCACCCGCCTGTTACGTGGGCGCCCTGGGCAGTCGAAAAACACATGCTCGACGATTGAGTCGCCTTGAGGATGCCGGTATGACTCCGGCGGCGCTGGCGCGCATCCATGCACCGATCGGCCTGGACCTTGGCGGCAGGAGCGCCTCGGACATCGCGATCGCTATTCTTGCCGAGATAGTAAGTGTCCGCAGCGGCCCTGGGCCGGTTAGCAAGCCCAAGGAGCAACATGACTAGACTCGGTGTTGGCAATGACAGTCGTGCCACGTTGGTAGCGGCGATAGTCCTGGCAGCAGGTTGTAGCCAACGCATGGGTCCTCAAAACAAGTTGCTATTGCCTATCGATGGCGTGCCCATGATCCGGCGGACCGTGCTGGCTGCCTCGGCGTCGCATGCGAATATGGTGATTGTCGTAACGGGCTTTGAAAGTTTTGCGGTCCGTACTGCGCTGGAAAGATTGGAGTTGACCGCCTCCCACAACCCGAACCCTGATCAGGGTCTCAGCAGCTCTTTGCGGACGGGCTTGTCTGCCTTGCCGGACAGTTATGCAGGGGCGCTGATCTGTCTGGGTGATATGCCGTTGGTTGAGGCCGAACATATGAATAAACTTATTCGAGCCTTTAAAGAGAATGGGGCGCATCCAATCTGTGTCCCGACCTGTAACGGCAAGCGTGGAAACCCGGTCCTGTGGCCAGCCGCATTGTTTACTGAAATGAAAGCTCTGATCGGAGATGCAGGCGCCCGTTCCCTGTTGACTCGCTACTCTAAAGATGTTCTGGCGGTGGAGGTATCAAGCTCGGCGGTATTGACCGATATTGATACTCCGGCCTGTCTTAAGCAGTTGAGCGCCTAAGATGTCATGGTGCACTTGCACTTGCAATCGCGCCTGCTCGGCGATTTCGGCTCTATCAGTGATCCAGATACAGGTAGTTCTGCCAACTTTTCATGCGTAACAGAATCTTGCGCATGATTGATACATGGTGGAAGTGATCCGAATACACCGCGATTTCCGCGGCGCTCCCTTGAGGAAGGTGGTAGTTCTGCAGGTCATCCAATAGCCGAAGTTTTAGCGCAACACGTCCCGCATCGCAGATGGCCGCGATGCTTCGCAATTTCGTAGGGAATGTCGTGGATGACAATAACGCCATAGAACAGTACCAGCCATGTAAAGGCGAGCAGGAACAAGGCGAAATTATCGAGAAAAATGATCTATTTGTTTAGGACGCTTTGCGCGGTTT
>JABINT010000172.1 GCA_018698075.1 Acidiferrobacteraceae bacterium | reverse complement strand
GTTACAGCGTAACAGCGCCGGTGTAGTTACGGGCGTGGTCTATCTCGGTGCTGTGCCGCGGCAGGAATTGCCGGAGGATGAGCGGTTTCGCAGGCTTGCTGTCGCCACCGAGCAAAGCCCGGTGTCGGTGATGATTACCGATATCGACGGTCACATTGAATACGTTAATGCACGATTCAGTGAGTTGACAGGTTATAGCAGCGCGGAGGTGCTCGGCTGTAAACCGAGCATTCTCAAATCCGGTAAGACCCCGCCAGAGGATTACCGGCAACTCTGGGCGAATCTCAAAGCGGGTCGTGACTGGAAAGGGGTTTTTTATAACCGGAAAAAGAGTGGCCAAGTCTATTCTGAGACAGCTCGGATTTCGCCACTGCGTAACGAGGCCGGTAAGATTACTCATTTTTTGGCTACGAAAGAGGACATCACTGAGCGGACCCGACTGGAGAAAAATTTCAAACTGGCGGTGGAAGCTGCGCCGAGCGCGATGGTGCTGTCCAATTCTGATGGCCTGATTGTCCTGGCTAATTCTCGGGCCGAGCAGATGTTTGGCTACAGTCGCGAGGAAATCCTCGGCCAGCCGATAGAGATATTAGTGCCCCAGCAGGCACGTAAGCATCATGCAGGCCTGCGCCGAGAATATCGGCGCGCGCCGGCGACCCGGGAAATGGGAACCGGAGTAGCTCTTTTTGGTGAACACCGTGACGGACACCGAATCCCGGTGGATATTGGCCTTAATCCGATAGACACCGAAGACGGGATCATGGTGCTTAGCTCCATTATTGACCTGACCGTGCACGAAACACTGAAGCACAAACTGGAGGAACGCAACCGGCAGGTTGTTGAAACTCACGCCCTCGCTACGGTGGGTCGTATGGCCGCGATGGTCGCTCACGATCTTCGCAATCCTTTGTCTTCGGTGAAGATGGGATTGCAAATCATGAGCCGCTCCTCTGACAAGGGCTCTGATTCTGGCGATGAGGAATTGCGCGTTATTGCATTGGAACAGGTACAGTACATGGAAAATATCCTGAACGAACTGCTTGCCTACTCGCGCCCGCCGGTGCTCAAACGGGAGTGGTTTGATATCACCAAAACCATAGAAAGGACCATTCTCCTTTGCCAAGAGCAACTTCAACGTTACCAGGTACAACTGAACGCCTGGAACCAGCCTTCACTACCGACCATCTATGGTGATTCACACCGCTTGCAACAAGTCGTTTCCAATCTGATTATGAATGCGATTGAGGCCTGTGCTGAAGCAGGAACGGTGAGCCCCCGGATTAGCGTCCGAACCCACCTCGATCTGGGTGAGGAAACTCCTGTGATCCGGATCGAGATAATAGATAATGGGCCCGGATTGGACGCCGAAGCCGGCCGTCGTGCATTTGATGCCTTTTTTACCAGTCGGGCCAAGGGAACCGGGCTTGGCTTGACCATCGTTCGCCAGATCATCGGAGCCCACAGCGGCATTGTGACTCTGGAAAACGAGCCTGTCGGTGGTGCTCGGGCATCCATTATCTTGCCGACGCGGCCGTTACAAAAGCCTGACAAACAAGCCGATACACCGGTTGCTCTCGCCGCAGGGCCTGGGGGCATTGCCGGTGAGGCGAGGATCACCAAGGCCGATGGCTAAAATCCTGATCATCGATGATGATGTAGCCAGCTGCCGTACGTTGCAGCTGCACTTCCGTGCAACCCACGAGGTCGAGATAGCTCACGATGCTGCCGCGGGCATGAGCGCGGCTGAATCTTTTGGCCCCAACCTGATTATTCTGGATATCCGCATGCCCGGCCGCAGTGGTTTGGAAGCATTACCCGATTTCAAGACCCACTTTGGGCAGACCCCGGTGATCATCATCACTGCATTCGATGACATGGATAGCACTATTACGGCAATGCAGCGTGGTGCCGATGACTACATCACCAAACCCATTGATATTTCAGAGATGGACCAGGCAGTGGAGCGAGCGATTAACCGCCGCCAGAGTGATGTGGCGGGGCTGCAACTGGTGTTGGAACACCAGACAAGTCATCGTGGTTACACCATGATTGGTAATAGTCGGCCGATGAAAGAAGTTTTCAAGACTATTGGGCTGATAGCACGCAAGCCGGTGACCGTGCATATTTCGGGGGCCAGCGGTACCGGGAAGGAACTGGTAGCGCGAAATCTGCACCGGGCGGGTCCGACCCCGGATGGCCCGTTTGTTGCTATCAACTGTGCAGCACTGGTCGAGACCCTGCTGGAGTCTGACATGTTCGGTCATGAGAAAGGGGCATTCACCGGCGCAATCAGCAGTCAGCCAGGAAAGTTTGCCCTGGCCCAGGACGGCACGATTTTTCTTGATGAGGTGGGGGAACTTTCCCCCAACATCCAGGCCAAGTTGCTGCGAGTGCTCCAAGAGAAAGAATACTTGCCAGTGGGAGGCAAGGAAAGCCGGCAAACGAATGCCAGGATCATCTCGGCATGCAACGCGAACCTGAAGCAATTGGTTGCCGATAACCGCTTCCGTGAAGACCTGTTTTACCGGCTTCAGGTGGTCAATATCCCGGTGCCTGCTTTGAAAGATCGGCTCGAGGACCTCCCATCGCTTATATCCTACCTGCTTGGGCGGATTAACCGCGAGTTCCACAAAAGCGTTGCGACTATCTCCGCAGAGGTGATGGAAGCCTTTTATGCTTACACCTGGCCGGGCAACGTTCGGGAACTCGAGAACCTGTTGATGAAAGCGGTGGCCATGTGTCCGGGTGACACAGTCACGCTTGATCTGCTGCCGCCACAGTTGCACAAACAGGTGTCATCGCTTGCGCCGGTCACCGATGCCCGACTGAGCCTGCAGGACGTGGAAAGGGCGCACGTGCTGCGGGTATTGCAGCATACTGGCTGGCATCGTGGTTGCGCCTGTGAGATTCTGGGCACTTCCCGACCACGTTTGCGGCGCTTGATTAATCAGTACAACCTGCAAGAACCAGGCGCCGCCTCAGCATCTGAGCCTGAGGACCCCTGACCCTTTGGCCCTCGTGCGGGCCTTTGTCGCACCACGCATGCATGTCTAGGTTGGGCGCAAGGCGCCGGCGATTTGCCGGGCCGTCCGCCGTCTCCATAGTGAACGCCGGGTAGCCTTACCCCGCCTGGCTTTGAACGATACGTTCATTGCGGCCTTGGTTACGGCGCACGCCTCGGGAGACCAGGGGTGCGTTTCTCGGCAATTTCCTTGAATTTGTGCGCCTTTGGAGTGTCTGGCACGTTTGTTGCTTACTCCTAGGGTACATGCACACCGGTGGGCGGCAACTGTGATGCCGACTGCCCAGATACCCAATCCAAACAGGAGAGTACGGTATGTCAATGTTTCGACGTTCGGGTCAGTTGCTGGCGGCGCTGAGCCTACTGCTGGCGTTTTCCCCAGCAGGGCTCGCCGCCAAAAAGCAGTACCAGGAGATCGAAGTAACCGATGGTGGGAACATTTCTGGGCGCGTCACTTTCACTGGAGAACTGCCGGTGGACGCAATAGATCGAATCGCCATTACCAAAAACCCGGATGTGTGTGACGAAGATGGTAGCGGCTACCGCGAGGTCGTGTGGGTAGACGTCAAAGACGGCGCGTTGCGAGGCAGCTTTGTATTTATTGACAAGATCGCTTCGGGCAAGCAATGGGGCGAGCCCCAGGGAGAGGGGTATCTGGTACTGCAGGAGGGTTGTCGATTTCGCCCATGGGCGCAGGTTGTCCGGCCCGGCAAGATTACCATACGCCATTCGGATCCCGATTCTGTCCTGCACAACATCAACACCCGCGAGATGATTGGCGTTGAAAAGGGTCGGGTAGTAAAGCGGACAATGTTCAATTTCGGCCAACCTGATCCGGGTGACATCATCAAAAAGCTGAAACCGCGCCGATCGCCATTCATCAGTTTGAACTGCGAGGCCCACAATTTTATGTTCGGCTTCATGATGGCCCCGGGGCACCCGTACGCGGTGGTCGTCGGCGAGGATGGCAGTTATTCCATTGATGGCGTGCCATCAGGGGATTACACCGTCAAGGCTTGGCATCCACGCTTTGGCATTCAGAAGACAAAAATCAGCGTGTCTGCCGGTGCGACAGCAAGCGCAGATTTCATGTTCTCCGACTCCGAGTAAACCAGAAGGGGGGATATAGATGACATCACCAAAGCCCAATTCTCGAATTACCCGCATGGCAGTCAGTGCTGTGCTATTGGCGGTTCTGCCGGCATTGGGGACGACAGCCCCGGCTGGAAACTTCCCACCCATCGGACCCCTGCCAGAAAAGGAGGCACCGAGCCCGAACCTGGTAAAGATGGGTCAGCGCCTGTTTTTTGATGTTCGGGTTTCAGGAGACGGCGCCATCAGTTGCGCAACCTGCCATGACCCACGCCAGGGTTTTACCCGCCAGACTGATAAGAAAGGCCAGCCCATGGCGCTGTCGGACGCCTATCCCGGTACCCGCCATTTCCGAAACGCACCTACGCTTCTCAACGTAGCGTACAAGGAGGACTTTGCTGATACCGGATGGGGTTGGGATGGCCACATGGGGGCCAACCTTAACGATGTCGTGCGCGACCAGATAACTGAAACCATGATGATGAACACGGACATGCGATTGATGCACGAGCGCATGAAACAAGACCCGGTCTATGTCCAGATGTGTCAGGAGAATTTCAACGGCGAGTGCAGTTCGGGCAGGGGTCGCAAGGCGCTAGACGCATTCATGCGCACGCTCACTTCGAGCAACACCCCATTCGACACTGGGATGCTGTCGGGAGAGGCCCAATTGGGCCGCATCCTGTTCGAGGGAAAGGCGGGTTGTATCGCCTGTCACAACGGCCCGTATTTCTCCGATGGCAGACCGCACAACACTGGTGTGCCGGAGAATCTCGAGATCTTCCGCGACCCCCTGCGACACATCGCTTACCGCGCGGTAATCACCAATCATGGTGTTCCCAAAGCCGATATCTGGCGCCGTGACGTGGGCTATTTCCTGGTCAGCAAGGATTACAAGGATGTGGGCAGTTTCATCACTCCGACACTACGGGAAACGGTTTACACCGCGCCCTATATGCACAACGGCGTATTGCAGACGCTTGAAGAGGTGGTCGAGTTCTATGCCGCCGGAGGCGGCCATGATGATCCTCTGGCGACTGAACTTGTGCCGCTGGATCTGAACGGTTCAGAACAGGCACAACTGGTGGCGTTTTTACGCAGCCTCAGCAGCCCTACTGCACCTACCGCAGAGAAGGTCAGCATACCCCTGGAGTACGAAATCATTGACAACTGGCTCGAAGTCCCGAACTAACCCAGTGGAGAACATCATGAAAGCGCAACTGCAGATGCCCCTATCGTTAGTCGTGACTCTGGCTACGGCACTGTTTCTGGCGAGCCCCGCGTCCCTGGCGACGGGTGACCCAGACATCGATCCACCGTTGGCACCGTTACCGCCTCCACCGGCCCCACCGGATAACCCGATTACACAAGCGAAAGCGGATCTGGGCATGATGCTGTTCTTTGACCCTAAGTTGACCGGTGACGCCAGCCTCAGTTGTGGTGACTGCCATGATCCCAAACAAGGTTGGGGGTTTAACGATCCGATCTCGCGCGGATATCCCGGCGCGGTTCACTGGCGTAATTCGCAGACTGTTGTTAATACCGCCTATCTGAGCAAACTGTTCTGGCAGGGAAACGCCAAGAGTCTCGAAGCGCAAGCACCCATCGCCAACAAAGGGGCTGTGGCAGGCAACGGTGAGGACGACGTGATGGAAGCCAGGTTGCGTCAGACACCGTACTACATCGAAAAATTTCGTGAGGTTTTCGGAACCCAGCAGCCTAACCTAGGGGACGCGTGGATGGCCGTTGCCACCTTTGAACGAACCCTGAGTCAGCAAGATACACCACTTGATCGTTATCTGGCTGGCGACCTGGATGCATTATCCGAGCAGGCGGTGATGGGTAAACAGTTGTTTGAGGGTAAGGCAAATTGCATCGAATGTCACAACGGCTCGACCCTGACGGACGAGAAGTATTACAACCTGGGTGTACCACGACCATTTGAGTGGGAAGAAATGGGGCTCAACACCGTGACCTTCCGCTGGGAGAACTACGCCAAGGGCGTTTACGAGAAACACTACCGCAATTGGAAGGATGACGCCGGCCTGTATTTTTCTAGCAAGCGGCCAGTAGATGTAGGTAAACACCGTACGGCACCGCTGCGTTACCTCGTTTATACCGCACCTTATATGCACGCTGGACAGTTCTACACCTTGGAAGAAGTAATCGACTTCTACAACGAAGGTGGTGGTGAGAATGAGTTCACCGATGGCACCCATGGCCTGGAGAACAAGACGCCAATCTTAAAGCCGTTAAATCTGAGCGACGAGGAAAAAGAAGCCCTGGTGGTTTTTCTCGAAGAGATCAGTGGTGATGAGATCCGGATGAAACTTCCCGAGGTACCGCCTTACGGTGTGTTGCCGAATGTGCCCGGATTAACCCAAATCCGCGCTAAACGTATCGGCCTCGAAAGCTACCTGGCTGCGGCTGGCCAACAATAACAGGAAAAAGCCATGTCAAATCCGATTGATGATACTCAAAAACCAGGCGTCTGCATGACGCGTCGAGCATTCCTTTTTGGTGGCAGTGCAGCAGTCGTCAGCACGGTGCTGTTGCCGGGCTTGCCAGGCCTGGATGGTAAGGCCCTGGCGGCTGAGGTAGCCCGTTATCCGCGCAAGTTGATTGGTAAATTGAGCGCACTGAAGTTGAATTCGCCACACAAATTCAATTATCCGGATGAGGCCCAGAATTCTAATAGTCTGCTTTTCCGGTTGGACGCATTGGCTGGTGGTGGAATTGGCCCAGACCAGAATATCGTCGCGTTTAACGCCCTGTGCACGCATATGGGAGGTTCTCTTGAGGGCCCCGATGCGTTTAGTGCGCCGGATCAGGCGCTCGGACCTTGTCCATTGCACCAGACCAGTTTCGATTTGACGCGCCACGGCATAGTCATTGGCGGTCATGCAACCGAGAGCCTTCCGCAGGTGTTGCTGGAACTGGAAGGCGACGATATCTATGCCGTCGGCATGCTTGGCCTGATCTACGGCCGCTTCGATAACCTGAACACGGGGTGACTGGATATGTCAAAAAAAGCTAAAGACTCACAGCCGTTCTATCAACCAGAGGACCAGGTACCCCTGCCACCGAAGGATGCCGATGTCATCACCACGTGCTGTGACTATTGTGTCATGGCCTGTGGTTTCAAGGTGTACCGCTGGCCGGTGGGTGCTCCCAGCGGGGGCCCGAAAAGAGACCAGAATGCACTGGGTCTGAATTACCCGCTGCGGCCCGGGCAGGGGGGCTGGGTGGGGCCCAACCAATACACCCAGGGTAAGTGGAATGGCAAGATGCACCATATCGCCGTAGTCGGTGACCACAAGTCGCGGGTGGTAAACGTAGGTGGGGGCCACAGTATCCGCGGGGGTTGTATCGCACAGAAGGTCTATAACCCGCAAAAGCCCACCCAGGATCGCCTGCAGCACCCGATGGTGCGGATCAACGATCTGCTGATGCCGGTGACCTGGGATTTTGCCTTGGACATCGCGGCCGAAGTATCCAACCACGTAATCAAAGCCCATGGCGAGTCAGCCTGGGCCATGAAGTATTTTTCATACCAATACTTTGAGAACACCTATGCGCTGACCAAACTGGCGTTAAAAGCAATTAACAGCCCTGCGGTGGCGCACCATGACCATCCTTCGTTCGTCAATTCAGCCCCCGGGTGGGTAGACATTGGCTACGACATTTTTGGCGCCTCTCATGAGGACTTTGCGTTGGCGGATTGTGTGCTGATATCAGGCACCGATCCTTTCGAGACCAAGACCACGCTGTGGAACCACTGGATTCTCAAAGGCATTAATGGTAACCACACCAAGGTCATCATGGTTAACCCTCGGCGCACCGCCGGGGTGGCTTACGCTGAGAAACACGGCGGTTTGCACCTGGATATCGTGCCGGGAGCGGACACCGTGGTGCACATGGCGATCGAGCGTGTAATCGTGGAAAACGGTTGGGAGGACGCTGAATTTATCAAAAAGCACGTGGCCAATCAGTGGGAGACCGACTCCGGTTTTGGCCAGGGAACCCGTAACACTCCCTGGCAGTGGCGTACCACCTGGGGCAAGTTTCAGGTGAAAGGATTCGAGGATTGGAAGCAATGGCTGTTAGCCCAGGAAGAATCGAAAGTCGAGGTAGCAGCCAAAATCGCTGGTATCGACCCACAGAAGATCTACCTTGCTGCGCAGATGATGGCCAAACCCAAAGCCAACGGCGAGCGGGTCAAGACCTCGATCTGTATTGAGAAGGGTAATTACTGGTCGAACAACTACCTGAATACAGCATCGATCGGCACCTTAGGTGTGATACTCGGATGTGGTGGCCGGCCAGGTCAGATTATGACCCGTCTGGGTGGCCACCAGCGCGGCGGCGTCAGTGGCGGTAAGTACCCGACCTGGAAATCACCGTACAAGGTGCCGGGCCGCCGGCGCCACCGACTGGATCTGGACCGCTGGCTTGAGGATGGCCACGTGCGTTTTGCCTACGTGGTGGGGACCACCTGGATTCAGGCCATGCCCGGTTCTTCGGCATTGGAAGATGCCTTTAAAAAACTGACCAAGTTCAATCCCCACCAGGTGCGAAGTTTCGACAAGCAGACCATTATCGACACCCTCAAGCGCCGGGTCGACTCGGGCGGTATGGTGATTGCCAATCAGGATATTTACCTTCGCGACCCGATCGGCAACCAGTACGCAGACCTGGTGTTCCCAGCGGCCGGCTGGGGTGAGGAAGATTTCACACGGGCCAACTCAGAGCGGCGAGTACGCCTGTACGGCAAGTTCTGTGATGCCCCGGGCGAAGCCATGCCCGACTGGAAGATTGCGGCCTCACTGGCCAAAAAGATGGGCTTCAAGGGATTTGACTGGAAGGATAGTAACGAGGTCTTCGAGGAGACCTGTCGCTTCAGCCGCGGCTCGCGCAAGGACTATAACGCCATTCGGGTGGTAGCCCGGCGTAAAGGTATGCGCGCCCACGATTTCCTACGGGGCTTTGGTACCAAAGGCTTGCAAGCACCCTTGTTACTGGACGGCGACCGTATCGTCCAGACCAAGCGCCTGCACGATTACAACCGTAAAGACATTCCCGATAGTGGGCCAGAAGCCACCACGGTGCATAACAAGCGCCTGCTGGCGTTCAAGACTCAGACCGGCAAGCTCAACCTGGTGAAGTCACCCTGGAAACTGTGGGCCGATTTTTACGAGTTCATGCAGCCCAAGGGTGATGAGCTGTGGGTTACCAACGGGCGTATCAACGAATTGTGGGAGTCTGGCTTCGATGACTACGAACGCCGCCCCTACACCCAGCAGCGTTGGCCGATGAATTTCATCGAGATTCACCCTGCGGATGCGTTGGCCCGCGGTATTGAGTCTGGAGATCTGGTCGCTGTTGAGTCGCGTCGGGTGCCGGTGCAGAAGAACTTCAATCTGGGTGTCAAGAGTGACGATATGTGGTTTTCCGGGTTGATGAAAGACGGCCATATCGAACTGGTCTCGGGGGCGTATTCGGCGATTGCCATGGTCACGCCGGCGATCAAGCAGGGTGTGGCTTTCAGCGAATTCCTCAAACCCTCAATGCCAGCCAATGTGATCACGCCCCGGGTACCTGATCCGATCACCATGAACTACCGTTACAAGATTGCCTCAGCACGGGTAACCCGAATCGGTGAGTCTACGTTCAAGCACTCATTTTCCCAAATGAGCTTCAAACGGCGGGATATCACCTAGGTGAGGTTATCCGCCCAAGCGAAGCAAAAACCAGGGAGGCAAGGCAGTTTCAGCCCCGGGCAGTTACCGGCCATTCAAAGCTGTGCTTCTTACACGGTGAGCGCACTATTTCTGCGTGGCGATTGGCAATAATCATAACGCGACTCCAGTGAAGTAAAGCGATGGAAGAGGAGCAGTTGCCAGTGAACGAAGACCCGGCACGGGATGTCGTGGCGGCGGCGTTGCGCGGCGTTCTGGAACGGGATAACTCGCTCTCGCGATGCTGTGCAGTGCGGGCGCTGGGTCGGCTGCAGG
>JABINT010000041.1 GCA_018698075.1 Acidiferrobacteraceae bacterium | reverse complement strand
CGTACCCAGTCATGTAGAGTCCCGGAAACCCCATACGGTCGGCAACTCTTGCAGAGATTAAATCAAACACTCCCGGCAAGGTCATGTATTCTCCTTGCCGTAGACGATCCGCAAACTCTTTTCTTTTTTTTTCGCTCATTGGCACTTAACTCCAAAATCCCAGGATGGCAATCAAATACACAGGCCCGAACTCATGCTGTTTCCCGAGCCCTAGCCAGGGCATCTTGGCTGCCCAATATCGCACTTGATATGCTAAGAATACAACCGTTATGAAAAAAGCCATTTATTCACTGGGGCTGGGTGTCATAGGTGGCGCGGTTGGAGCCTGCCTAGATATTCCACTCGGCTGGCTGCTGGGCGCTATGGTGGCAAACATTGCAGCCAGTATGCAAGGGGCGTCCCTCGCAGTCCCTCAATGGCTAAAGTCAATCGCGTTCATCGGGCTCGGGGCCATGCTCGGGACCGCTTTCTCGCCAGAACTTCTGGATCGTGTTCATCGATGGTCTGTCACCATGGCCGGAATGCTCTGTTATCTGGCTATAGCGATTCCCTGCGCCTTTTATTACGGGCGCAAGGTTACGGGATTCGATAAGCTGACGGCCGCTTTTTCCAGTATTCCCGGCGGTTTGGGGGTGATGGTGATTCTCGGCGCGAGTGCGGGTGCAAATCCGCGGACAACGGCGCTTGCGCATACAGCCAGACTTGCCACGATTCTGATGGTTCTGCCCTTTTTATTGCGCCAATTGACCGGGATTGATCTCGACGTGACAGCAGCAGCGAATAGACCCATAGCATCTCTTGATCTCGCTAACGCCGGGTTGTTTGTTTCCCTTGCCGCACTTGGCTCGTTGATTGCCAAGGGTCTGCGCCTACCCTCCCCATACTTGTTGGGCCCATTGATTCTCATCGCCAGCACACAGGTGACCGATTTAACAGATTTCGCAATACCTATAGTATTTATCAACGTTACCCAGGTGATTATTGGCGCCGGCATCGGCACAGCGTTCTCCGGCGCAAAGCCACACGAGCTGTTTAAAACCTTTATGCTTTCCAGCGGCCTTACTTTGCTGCTACTGGCTTTGGTAATTTTATTTGCCTACGTGTTCAACGTTTGGACCGGCATCGGCTTCGCAGCCTTGCTTCTGGCCTTTGTACCTGGGGGCCTCGCAGAGATCGGCATGCTTGCTTTGATCTTGAATATAGACCCGGTGTTTGTGGCCTCACACCACGCCGTACGGGTATTATTGATTACCGTGACGGTGCCGCTATTAGCGTCGCGCTGGCTGAAACGCCAGCAACAGCGAGAAAAACCGACCGCCTAAGCAGGGCAGCCTCTTCCAGCCAGACCATGCAACGCCACCATTTCCCAAATTGATCTCAAAAACTGAACAAAAGGTGCTGCAAGCCCTTAAGTCGGTTGAGGCACAACTCCAGTCATACCCCACTCCTATCGCGGGCTGTGATGTGCAATTCAACTATCTGCTGGCCGAGCGACAACGGTTGGCTAGACGAATCAGACAGATACGTGATGGGATTCATTTTATTCCCCAATCGCCAGAGCCACCGGATTGCTAGTCCCTCTTGGGTTTCACTAAAGACTGGTATCTCCAGTCCCGGATCGCTAGCACCTCGGGGGTTTCACTAAAGGCTGACATCTGAAACTCCGGGTCGTAGGGGCCGCCGTTGCTGGTGAGATATGATCTCAGCTGTACCGAATGCGCGGATCGAGCCAAGCGTAAGACAGATCAACGAGGAGGTTAACCAAAACGGACACAGCGACAACGATCATCACCAGCGCTTGAATCATATTGTAGTCTGCGTACAGCACTGAATCGACGAGCAGCCTGCCTAAACCATTCAAATTAAACACCTGTTCCGTAACCACGAGTCCTCCCATAAAAAATGAAAACTCGATGCCGATAATAGTAATTACCGGCAAAAACGAATTTCTCAATGCATGGCGATTGAGAATAGTCCTCTCCGTGAGACCTTTGGTCCGCGCAGTTCGAATGTAGTCCTCACGCAGAACCTCAAGCAGGGCCGAGCGGGTCATTCGAGTCACGACTGCACAATAGCGATACCCTGCTACCAACGCTGGCCAGATGAGTTGAGACATATTTCCCCAGAAATCCTTAAATGGAGAAACATAATAGATCGGGGGCATCCACGGTTCGCCAAACCATGCCTGGGAAAAAATCAAAAATCCCAGGATAATCAAGATGCCGAGCCAGAAGGATGGCATCGCCACTCCCGCAATGGCAACCGTACGGACCAGATAATCGACCCAGGTATTTTGTTTCAAGGCCGCAACGATACCCAGCGGAACACCAATGAGAAGTGTCACGACAGTCGCCATCACCGCTAACTGGAGTGACAACGCGAAACGAAGATCCAACTCCTCAATAATCGAGCGCCCTGTCCACATGGAAACACCGAAATCAAAAGACAGAACACCCCGAATAAAATTAAAGAACTGTATATGTAGGGGCTCATTCAGGCCCAGCCTGTCTCGGCAGAGCTCAAGAAGTGCGGGATCAAGATCGGTGCCGTAGTCCACCCATCTGGCTAAACAGATGTCACCGGGGATGACACGCATGAGAAAGAATATCAAGACACCCGCCCCAAGAAGGGTTGGAATCATGAGAAGAACGCGTTTTACTATGTACGGTCGCAAGAGCAGGAATCCCACGCAGACCTAACCGTTATTGGCCAATACAACACCGACGACGCACCTTAGCAGATTCGGCATCACGTTGATCACGTTCGCCAGTTCTTACTCACTCCAGCAGCAATATGCGTGCCAGTTACTCTGCCAGCCGGTGCGAGGGGTCATAAAACGCCGAAGGCCCGCAAAAGCAATTAATCTTTGAAAGCGAGTGACGCTCAGCCGGGATGGAGATACGAATTCTGCTGCCAGAGTTGTGAATTCGGCGCCGCCCCACTTCGTCCATGGTGTGCTCTTCGTTGGACTAAAGCCCATATTAACGACAGGATCCAAATTATCGTCAACGTCAATGCTGAGCCGGGGTCGGCCAATGCGAACTATTAGAACCAAAATTATTTCGCCTTGACCATGATATCGGCACCACTATCCTGGCCGATACACCGAAACCGCCTAGAGCCCGGTCCCAGAATTATGTATTAGCCTGTTCGTTATGGTTATTGCCGACTTTCTGGTTCCAGAATGTTAAACATGACGGGTAACCCCCCCATCTACGACCAAACTCTGCCCAGTGATGTATCCAGCCCCATCCGAGAGCAAAAACGCGGTGGTCTTCGCAATCTCATCGACCGTACCAATCCGACCCATCGGGATGCTCTTCGCGACCTCGTCTTTGTGGGGCAAACTATCGATAAACCCAGGCAAGACGTTATTCATGCGAATATTATCCTTGGCGTAGCGATCCGCATACAGTTTGGAATAGACGGACAATCCCGCCCGCAGCGTGCATGACACGGGCAATGCCTGTTCGGGCTCGAACGCGGCAAAAGTTGAGATATTCACCCAGGCGCCGGCTTTTTGTTGTTGCATAACTGGGGTAATCAGCCGGGTCATCCGGACCACATTTAAAATCAGCATATCAAAACCGGACTGCCATGCCTGATCATCGAGTGAGAGAAGGTCGCCTTTTGGCGGGTGAGCCGTATGATTGACGACGGCATCAATTCTGCCGTAACGCTCGAGCGTCACATCAACCAAACGTTCAAGGTCTGCCGCCTCGGTTACCGAACCCCGCAACCCAATACCTCCAACTTCCTGCGCCAGGTTTTCGCAGGCATCGCTGCGTGACATGAGTGCTAACTGATACCCTTGCCGGTACAGTTCCTCACTAACGGCCCTGCCAATACCGCCTCCGCCTGCGGTAACAATTGCAACCTTTTCTGCGTCCATCAGCTTCTCCTTTGTCCTGTCCTGAAAGTTGAGGTCATGTATTCATCTACGGCTAACTTCCTTTACACTCTGGGCCTTCGATATTATTCGATTTGCATTTAGTCCAAACGCATAAGGAGCACGAGTGATGAGTAATCTTAGTGGTGTATGTGTGCCCGTCTGCACGGTATTTGATGATAACGGGGCTCAGGTTGACGAGACGCGCTACCTTGCCCATGTAGACCGTATGCTCGAATCTGGCGTGGATATTATCCTTCCTTGTGGCGGAACCGGCGAATTTGCTTACCTAAGCAGGGAAGAAAAAAGGCGCTTGATTGAGATCACTGCAAAACACGTTGACGGGCGCGCTGCGGTAATCGCCCAAACATCCGCTATTTACCTGGAAGACACTCTAGCCACAACCCGCCATGCCATTGATCACGGCGCAGATGCGGTTATGGTGTTACCGCCGTATTTCGAGGGTCCCGATGAACGCGGTGTAATTTCCCACTACGAGGCAGTTGCCAAGGCCAGCTCAGTTCCGGTGATGGTATACAACATACCCGTACATTCAGGCTTCGATGTCACACCGGCCTTGTTCGAAAAATTGCTTGAGATAGATGGTATCGACTACATCAAAGACAGTACCGGCGATTTAATACGAATTCAGGAACTTTTGCAGACCGGCGGGAAGATTTTTAATGGCGGCGATCCGATCACCTACCCAGCGCTCGCCGCGGGTTGCGTGGGCTGTGTCTGGGGTTCAGTCAATTTCCTGCCCGACGAGTCGGTCACGCTCTATCAGTTGGTTTCCTCTGGCCAACTTAACGAGGCGGCTTCGCTTTGGTGCAAACTTGTAGATTCCCAACTGTTCGTCTGGTCTCATCAATACAACGCCTCGGTCAAGGCGGCCGCTCGCCACCGGGGATTCGATGTGGGGGACTGCCGTTTACCGGTCCTGCCTTTGAGCGAAGCCGATCTTTCGGCCCTGCACGCCTCGTTGGCCAGTATCAGCTAAGTCTCTGTGATACGGCAACTACGGTTAACGTTTAACCTCCGGAATAAGCCCTCGCGGTGAAAAGCGCAGCACCAAAAGCAGTACCAGCCCCATCGTCATCAATCGCGTGTGCGCCGCGTTCTCCAACAGATGTAGCCGCAAGGGGCTATCGAGCGCCATCCCCGAGGTAACAAAATTCATCAACGCGAGGCCTATCGGTTCGGCCTCAATCCAGAAAAACCAGATCACAAAACCACCAAGGATCGAGCCCAGATTATTACCCGAACCGCCCACGATCACCATAACCCATACTAGGAAAGTGAATCGCAACGGCTGGTAAGATGCCGGAGTAAACTGACCATCCAAAGTGGCAAGCATAGCCCCTGCAATACCGATTACTGCAGAGCCGAGCACAAATACTTGAAGGTGACGTCCGGTTACGTTTTTGCCCATCGCGCCGGCAGCAATCTCGTTATCGCGGATCGCGCGCATCATTCTCCCCCAGGGAGACTTCAACGCCCGCTCTGAGAGCCAGAAGATAGCTACAAGCACAACCAGAAAAAGCGCGGCGTAGTTCAATTTCACAATAAGCGAAGAGGCTTCCACAACCGGAATCCCTACCCAAGCGGCGAGATCATGAAGCCATAATGCCCCTTGAAGATCTATTTCATAAGGTACTGGCCTCGGGAGCCCGTTGACGTTTTTAACTCCTCGCGTAAGCCAATCTTCATTTTTTAGAAAATAAATGATGATCTCTGAGATGCCCAAGGTGGCAATCGCCAGGTAATCAGAGCGCAGTCCCAGCGCTACTTTGCCAATAGCCCAGGCAACAATCGCGGCAAAGAGCCCTCCAACAATCCACGAAAACATGATAGGCAAGCCAAACCCACCCAAAAACCCAGTCAGTGCTGGCTCAACCGCCTCGATCGCATCGACCGCGGGGTCCAGAATAAGGCGCATCAATCCGTATCCGCTAACCGCAAGCAAGGCCGTTAGCCATATCCGGGCGGTTTTGGATACCCGGAGTTTTTTCCATAACCATATTCCCCCTGCAATCGTCGCAAGCCCAGCCAACAAACCCAGTATGGCGCGGGCGCCACCTGCATCCCAGGCTGCGGGCACTGGTGCGACAGAGATCACAATGGCGGCTAGGCCCCCTAAGGCGGTAAATCCCATCACTCCAGCGTTAAAAAGCCCCGCATAGCCCCACTGAATATTCACGCCAAGAGCCATGACAGCTGAGATCAAGCACATATTCAGAATCGCAAGGGCGACGTTCCAACTTTGCATAGTGCCAACCAGTATTAAAAGCACACCCATCCCGGCAAAAAGCAAAACGTTTTTCAAAGACCAGTTCACAATGTCTTTCCACTAAAAATTCCCGTGGGCTTTATCAGTAGGACGATGACCAGGATAAAGAACGAGACAGCAAGCTTGTAATCGGTTGACAGTAACTGTACTAAGCCATCTGGAACCCAATCGCCCGGCGTCAGGTAACCCACTACTCGTTTATAGGCGAAAGTTACCAGCAACTCCGAGAAGGCGATAACAAAGCCCCCCGCAATAGCTCCCAACGGATTGCCTACTCCCCCCACGATTGCCGAAGCAAAGATCGGCAAGACCAACCCCAGATAGGTAAAAGGTTTATAACCTTTATCCAAGCCGTAAAGGGTCCCGGCAATGGCAGCCAACGCACCAGTAATAATCCAGGTAATCATCACGACCCGCTCGGGGTTAATACCAGACAGTAAGGCGAGATCTTCGTTGTCTGAGTAGGCCCGCATGGACTTTCCCGTTCGGGTTCGATTGAGAAACCAAAATAAAAGGGCCACAATCACTACGGCAGTGATTACCGTGATGCCCTGAGAGGTCTTAATCGCCAAGCCCTGATCCAACCCGGTCATCTCCTTGAATGCGCGGGCCTTCATTATGAAACGTTCGCCGTCAGCGAAAACCTGATCTTTAGGTCCAATAATAAATCGGATCAGACCGCTCAAGAAAAAAAGCACCCCTACAGAAACGATAAGATAGGTTACTGGGACGGCTTTTTTTTCGCGATAGTAGCGATAGATAAGGCGGTCGGTTCCCAGACATAACCCGATGGTCACGATCATCCCGACGGGGAGCGCCAGTAATGCAGTAGGGAGCGGCCCCAAGCCAAACCCGTGTGCTTGCAATGCCCAGGTCACAAGAATGGTGACCATTGCGCCGAAGGACATAGTCTCGCCGTGGGCAAAATTAGAGAACCGCAAAACCGCGTAGACCATAGTGACGCCCAGGGCCCCGAGCGCGAGTTGGCTGCCGTATGCGATCCCCGGCACCACAACAAAGTTTCCAATCAGGGCCAAGGCGTTTAGAAGATCTATCAGCACCCTTTTTTACCCGCCAAGAAAGGCCTTGCGAACCTCGATGTTCGCCAGCAGAGCTGTGCCAGTATCCGTGTAACGGTTGCGGCCCTGAACCAACACGTAGCCCCGATCAGCAATACTGAGGGCCTGTCGAGCATTCTGTTCGACCATGAGAATCGCAATTCCCGTACGCGCTATTTCGATGATGCGGTCGAACAACTCGTCCATAACCATGGGTGAGACCCCCGCGGTCGGCTCATCCAGCATTAACACTTTGGGCTGAGTCATCAGAGCTCTGCCCACCGCTACCTGCTGGCGTTGGCCGCCAGACAGTTCGCCCGCTAATTGGCGGCGCTTCTCCCGTAACACCGGAAAAAGCTCGTAGACCCCAGACATGGTTTCCGAGATGTCATCACGGCGGATAAAAGCGCCCATCTCCAGGTTCTCCTGCACAGTCATCGAGGTGAATACGTTGGCACTTTGCGGCACGAAACCCATGCCGAGCTGTACCCGCTGTTCGGGCTTCAGGTGGCTGATATCCTGGCCATCCATCGTTACCTGACCCTCCCTTAGCTCCAGCATACCGAACACTGCTTTCATCGCCGTCGATTTGCCAGCGCCGTTGGGGCCCACCACCACCGCAACCTCACCTTTGTCTACCCCGATGCTACACTGGTGCAGGATATCAACGCCTCCGTAACCCCCACACATACCTTCTCCCGCAAGGTAGGTCACAATGGCTCCTGTTGGGCCTGTTTTCGCCCGGTTCCAAGGTAGGCCTCAATAACCGCCTCGTTATTCATAATATTGGCGGCTGTGCCTTGTGCCAGCACGCTGCCCGATGCCATGACAATAACTGGATCACATAACCTGGAAATGAAATCCATATCGTGTTCGATCATGCAGAAGGTATAGCCTTGCTCCCGATTAAGCCGCAAAATGGAATCGCCAATGGTTCGCAGGAGAGTGCGATTGACCCCAGCCCCAACTTCATCGAGAAATACTATTTTCGGTTCGGCCATCATCGTGCGGCCCAGTTCAAGAAGTTTCTTTTGACCACCCGACAAGTTACCGGCAAGCTCGTTTACGACCGAACTGAGTTGGAGAAAATCAACAACCTCATCGGCACGTTGCCTTATGACTGTTTCTTCAGCAATAACTTGCCCAGGGTGTAACCAGGTTGCAACCAGGCTCTCACCGGACTGTCCATTTGGAACCATCATCAGGTTTTCGCGAACACTTAACGACGAGAATTCGTGGGCAATCTGGAAGGTACGCAAAATGCCTTTCGCAAAAAGCTCATGGGGCTGGCGCCCAGTGATATCTTCGCCGTTCAGTAGGACTTTTCCCTCGTCTGGAGGGTAAATTCCGGCGATAACGTTAAAAAGAGTCGTTTTCCCAGCGCCGTTGGGACCGATCAGTCCCGTAATACTCCCCTGCTCGATCACAAGCGAGGCATCTTCGACCGCGCGGATGCCGCCAAAGTGTTTATACAGGTGCTCGATGATAATCAAATGTCGAACCGCCGGCAAAAAAAAACGGCCCGGCATAACCCGGGCCGTAACTGATCCGATTTACCGGTAACCGACGGTGGTGTTCTTCCCGCCTTTAACCAGAATTTCTTTGTAGCTGCCCGCAGATTCACCTGGGCCGATTAACTCAACCGCAGAAGCGCCCACATAGTCAACATCTCCTCCGTTGGCAATATGTTCCAGCGCCTTTCCAAGATCCCCAGGAAAGACTTTCTGACCTGGTGCATTCGCGACGTCCATTACCTTCGATTTAAAGTCTTGGCTGTCGGTAGACTTCGCTGCCTGCATAGCGAGGATAAGAAGCGCTGCGGCGTCGTAGGACTCCGGCGAAAACGGACCACTTTCAAAACCAGCCGCTTTAGCCATCTCGGTAAACATCGCGGCGCCCGGGCTATCGGTCCCTGGTACGTCGCCGATAGATCCGTTTAATCCATCACCTATATCGGTGGGCAGGCTGTCTCCAATCATTCCGTCTGGCAAATAGAAGATGTCAAAAGCCCCGGTATCAAGTGATGCCTGGATTATGCCCTTACCACCGTCATTGAGATAACCGGCAACCACCAAAATATCACCGCCAGCCTGTGCAAGTGCCGCGACCTCAGCGCTGTAGTCACCTTTTCCGTCTTCGTGAGCTACGTTGATTGTGACGTTACCGCCAGCGGCCTTGAAGTTGCTTTCAATACTATCCGCGAGTCCCTTGCCATAGTCATTGTTGGTGTAGGTAATCGCGGCGCTTTTATAGCCGTGATCGCCCAGAATTTGGGAGACCACCTGGCCCTGACGAGCATCCGATGGCGCGGTGCGGAAAAACAAACCATTATCCTCCGCCGTTGATAGACCGGGCGAGGTAGCAGAGGGAGAGATCATTACGACCCCATTCGCCATCGCGACATTCGCCAGGATTGCGCCAGTGACGCCAGAGCAGTCGGCCCCCATAATGGCATTGACTTTGTCCGAGGTGATCAAGCGTTCGGCGGCGGCTGTAGCGGCTGCCGAGTCAATACAGGTTGAATCTGCACGGATGCTGGTAATCCCCGTTCCACCCATAAATGACCCACTCGCATTCACCTCTGCGATGGCCAATTCAGCGCCGGCTGCCATGGCCGGTGTCAGAGATTCAATCGGCCCGGTGAAGCCCAAAATTATTCCTATCTTGACATCATCGGCGATCGCAGCCCCTGAGAGCATCGCGCCGGTCACAAAAGCCAAAAATACCTTTCTCATCGGATTCCTCCTTGTGTTTTTCTGTTGTTCATAAACCAAACCGGGTGGGGCAGCAATTAATTCTACCCACACCGGACAGGCGAATACTGACACAGCACCGCTGTCAAAAAAAGGCCCAAAAAAGCGCTGGGCCGAAAAACGTCAAAGATAGAGCGAAAATGTTTAGCCGAAAAGCTCAGTGGGCGTCCGGTCCAGCCATGCTCAATCGCTTAGATTGGAGTCGGTTTAGCGGCGGGAAATCTCATACATGAAGCTAACAAGTTAGGTGTCATTCAGGCTCTTTATGGTTGTTTTATTAATGGGTTTATCTTCTTAGTTTGGAGCGGTGGTTAAATTCTTAAGGTGCGATGGTGGCGGGCAAGTGAGGCGCAAGCACAAAATTCAGGCATCTATGAGCGGCCCTAAGCGCCCGCTCCACATCAGCCACTGTTCCGGCCCGTGCGAAGATAAACCCCGGGTAAGCGCAGCCTTCGGGCCACGGTACTAAGATCTGGCCTTCTCGAACGTCGATCTCGACATCGACAATGCCGGGTACGCGCCGGGCCGCGCTAATGCCTTCAACCCGACGGAGCACTCCGCCTTTTGCCACTGGAATCATCATGACCCCGCTAGAGCCCGTGCTCTCGCCCACTGCTGCTGGCAGCCGTGTCGCATTAGCCAACACGAGTTCCTCCAGCGAACGTCCAGTTTGAAATTCAAGCACCCGCCCGCAGCGACCCCCAACTGTCCGCCCGGCGATTTCAAGAAACCAAACCCCCGATGAATTGATACGAAGTTCGGCATGCAAAGCGCCCTCACATATTCCCAACTTTCGACACAAGTTTTCTAAGGCACTAATGACTTGCCCAGTAACCTTGTGACTGAGCCTCGGTGGTGTCAGATAGATCGTTTCTTCGAAAAACGGCCCCGCCATTGGGCCAGGTTTCTCAAAAATAGCCAGGACCTGCAAGCGCCCCCGCTTGAGCAATCCGTCTACCGCGTATTCGAGCCCATCAATGTAATCTTCAACAAGCACGGCTTCTTCACCCAGTTTCCCCTCGGAATACAGCAGGCTGCGGATCCGCTTGAGCGCCCGACTCAATTCCCCGGGGTTATCGCAGCGAATCACACCACGGCTGGCAGAAAGCATGGCGGGTTTAGCCACACAAGGATAGTGAACACCAGGCGGGGCTCCCCGGTCGAGGTTTTTTGAATCCAACGCAATAAATCCGGGACCCCGGGTATCATTGGACTGGCAGAAACGACGAAAGTGAATTTTACTGGTTAGTGCCTTGATAGCATCCGCTGAATTACCGGGCAAACCATTGCGCTCAGCCGCGACGCCCGCCAACGCAACGGTCTCATCATCACTTGCCAAAATCGCAGCAAATGGATTTTCAGCAACGGCCCTGGAAATAGTATCAAGAGCCTCGGCCCCAGATTCACGATTTAACGCAAGACCGCCGGAGCGGCTCGCTAGGCATGCCTCACCAAATGAAGCGACTACCAGTTCGATGCCAAGTTTATGTGCCGCAAGCACAAAAGCGCCGGTCCGATAGCTGCGATCCGGCGCGATCAGGAGCGCCCGGGGATTTTTTTCAGTCGAAAGCAGCGTCAAGAACCATTCGATTTAGGCAACCGCAAAACCACTGACAATAAGTCCAACGCCTGCGCTCAGCGCTATTTTAAAACCAATCGTATGACCTTTAATGGGCGCCGCCACAACCCCCGCAGGCACCGCTACCACCGACCGACTGAAATACATTATTGAATACAAACGACGCACTAACGCCGTCGTCTTTAAAGTCAATCTCCGCGCCATGAATATACGAGTATGCAATCGGGTCGACCACCAGCGCAAAGCCGGACTCGTCGCTCATTGTCCGGTCTTTCGACCCGACAGATTCCGCAAAGGTCATTCCGTAATTCATTCCCCCGCAGCCTCCGCCGGAGACGAAAACCCGAACAGCACTAAGGCCGTCGTCGGCATCTGCGAGCAACTGCGTAATTTTTTCACGAGCCGATACAGTCACCGTGAGTGAATCCGGGGATAATTCAGTTTGAGAAGTGTTCATGATTGCGCGTCCTAATCTTGGGCGAATATTGATTGCCCAGATATACTGTGTCGGGAGATAATATGTGACTCTAAAAACCTCACCCAGTATGTGGGTTGACCGGAAATTTTAACATGCGGCGAATCCATTGCGTTGTCCTAGATGCCGAGGCGGATGCCCTCGAGGAACTCCCCTACCCTGGGGATCTCGGTCAGCGGATTTTTGACACCGTCTCGCAAGAAGGCTGGCAGCAATGGCTCGAGAGACAAGTGTTGATCATCAACGAAAACCAGCTAAGCTCAGCCGACCCCCAATCCATTGATCTGGTCGAGCAACACATGCTGGGATTCCTTTTCGGTGAGGGTGACCTAGGGGCGGTTCCACAAGGATTTGCCCCGAGCAAAAAGTGACCTCCTACTGGCTCGCCTGGTCCATCAGCGAGCGTATCTCAGCAACAGCCGCACCCAACCCTGAAAATACCGCGCGGGCTATGATCGAATGCCCGATGTTGAGCTCTGAGATTTTTGAGATCGATGCGACTGGCCCAAGATTATCGTAGTTGAGTCCGTGCCCCGCGTTCACTCTGAGCCCTAAAGAGGCGCCAAGATCGACAGCATTGACGATTCGCCCGAGTTCCGCCTTCGACCTTGTTGAACTACCTGCGTCTGCGAAACCCCCGGTGTGAATCTCAACAGCATCAGCCCCTATCACCTTGGCAGCGTCAATTTGGACTGGATCGGGGTCAATGAAAAGCGAGACCCGAATATCAGTGTCTTTCAGTGCTTTGACCAACGGAGTAAGTGTATTTATCTGCGAGGCGGCATCCAAACCACCCTCGGTAGTCAATTCAGCGCGCTTTTCCGGCACCAGACAGACATCATTGGGTTGCACCTGAATCGCGAGGTCGAGCATCTCTTCTATGGCAGCCATTTCCAGGTTCATCCTCGTCGTGATGACCTCACACAGTTGGTAAACGTCGGCATCCTGTATGTGCCGACGATCTTCACGCAAATGTAATGTAATTAGATCGGCACCAGTCCCTTCGCAAATACGAACCGCCTCGGCCAGGTCGGGATAGCGGGTACCTCGCGCCTGTCGCAATGTGGCAACATGATCAATATTAACGCCCAATTCCATATTTTCTCCTTTGTTTATCTTTGAGGATTGGAGGCCACTTACATCAGATCTTGAAGGCCCTTGCTAGGTCTGCTATTAGCGGGGTATAACCGCGAATAAACCGCCCGTGATAGGAGCGATCGGCCCTCAAGCAAAACTCGCAGCACTGACCGGTTAAGCTGTTTAAGTTCAAGACGGGCCCGCTCATCAAATCCGGTCTCCGTGCGCAACGCGATCATCGAAGACCCGTGAACCAGGATCCCTTCATTTCGTCCGGGTTTATCTACAAAAGCGCCCACCCCCGGCAAATATCGATAGATTTTACCTGCCTTCACCGCTGTGCCGCTGTCCTGATCACGGTCTAACTGTAAGCCATACCCGGCTTCATTCATCAACTGTTTCTCAAAGACTCGCAACACAGTCTCATCATCTACACCTTGGGCCAATTGCGCGACTGCTGCCTGGTAGTAATCAAATAGAGCCTCATGCGGATCGTAACGGTGAAGGAATTTCAACAAAAGCTCGTTCAAATAGTACCCACAGAAAAGACGTCGCCTGCGCAGGTTAAAAGCAGGGCCTGGGGACTCGCACTGAGTCAGGGTTTTGACTTCTCCCTTTCCTGACCACCCAAGAGTAATCAACCCAAACGGCCGTAAAACACCCCGAACCTGCGATTTTCGCTGGCGAGCACCTTTGGCGATTACGGTGAGCCGGCCATGCTCACGTGAAAAAAGGTCCACGAGCAAACTGGTTTCCGAATAAGGTCTTCGATGAAGCACGAAGCCAGGCTGGCCTTTAACACGCACTGCCGTCATCGGGTTTGAGAGGTGTTAAACACCATATCCCAAATCAACAACCGACTTTCGGTCATCGACCCACCCGCGTTTTACTTTAACCCGTTGTGCCAGATGAACCCGACAATTCAACACGTTTTCGATTTGACGTCGCGCGGCGGAGCCGATTTTTTTAAGCCGCTCTCCACCGACCCCTATCAAAGCTGCTTTTTGACCTTCAGTTTCGCACCAGATATTGATCTCAATGTGGAGAAGTTGATTTTCATCGGTTTCAAATAGGGTAAGCTCTACACCACTGCCGTAGGGAATTTCATCACCCATCTGCCTGAAAATCTGCTCGCGAACAAGTTCTGCAGCGATAAAACTGGATGAGGCAGTAGTCAGCTCGTTACTTGGGTAACCGGGGTTTCCACTAGGCGCTGCAGCCTGGAGCAACTCAAACAATCGTTCACAGTTATAACCGGATTTCGCCGAAACTGGAACAATCTCTACCCACGGGTGAATCTCCTGGAGCGCTTTAATTCGGGGTAGTACGTGGTTCACATTTGGCAAAAGATCTACTTTGTTCAAGACTACCCACAATGGAGTCGAAGGCCCGGAGAAGTGGTCAAGCACGCTCTGGTCGGCTTGGGACCAGACTCGTGCGTCAATCACCTGGCACACTACGTGCGCGCCCTCGGCAGCCCCACGAGCCGATTGGTTTGCGATCCGACTAAGCAGTCTTCCACGAGCCTTATGAAGGCCAGGAGTATCGACAATCACGAGTTGGGCATCTTCTACGCTGCGGATCGCTTCAATGCGTCGCCAGGTTGTCTGGGGTCGGCGTGAGATTATTGAAACTTTAGCGCGGACCAGTTGATTAAGCAGGCTTGACTTGCCTACGTTGGGTCGACCTACCAGGGCAATCACTCCGAAACGGTGCGTATCAGTCATCTTCTGACCTTTCTTTGAGTAGTTTTTCAATGCCAAGCGTTGCAGCTTGCTGCTCCGCGGCTTTTCGGCTGGTCCCTCTCCCGTGGGTAAGCAGTCCCCTTTCGGGTATTTCGCATTCAACAACGAATTCCCTCTGGTGAGGTTGACCGAGGGTTTGGGATACCCGATAGGCAGGGGGCGTAAATCCCTCTCCCTGAAGCAACTCCTGGAGCCGGGTCTTTGGATCTTTCGCTGGCGCTGCGCTAGCAATCTCGAGAAGTTCTGGTTGAAACAGGGAAATGATCGCGGACCGAACTGTTGAAAAATCGGAATCAAGAAACATCGCGGCAATAAGTGCTTCGAGCCCATCCGACAAAATGGACGATCGGTCTGCCCCACCACTACGAGCTGCACCAACACCAAGTTGTAGTGCCGCTCCGAGATCAATCCGTCGGGCAACGTTGGCCAGTGTCCGCTGGCGAACCAGCTGTGCTCGCAAGCGGGTCAATTCGCCCTCTCCTGCATCGCCGTAACGCTCATACAGCACAGCCGCGACCACCATTCCAAGGATGCTATCTCCAAGAAACTCCAGCCGTTCGTTATGACCTGACCCCACGCTACGGTGTCGGAGCGCAGCTCTCAAAATAGTCAAATCGGAAAAATCATATCCAATTGCCTTTTGCAGTCGCTCGGCGGGCGTCATCTTTGTTATTGGATGACCGTTCCAAGTCGATGCCAATTGACCCCGCCCCCACCAGGTGAATCCCAACTGAACCAGACAAAGAATGCCTTACCCACTATATTTTCCTTCGGAACGAAACCCCAGTAGCGACTGTCATTACTGTGATCGCGGTTATCCCCCATTACGAAGAAATGTTCCGGGGGGACGACTATAGGAGGCCACGATCGGGATTGGCGATTGTCATCCAGGAAAATGGCGTGGCTGGATTGCCCAAAAGATTCAAGAAATGACGACAGGCTGCGTTCCCCTCGCTGCGCTCCAAGCTCAGGCAACAGCGCCGTCTTTTGCACGGCGACCGGCTCACCGTTCACCGAAAGCCGTTTACCTCGGTAAGTAATCACATCACCGGGCAAGCCGATAACTCTTTTTATGAAATTAGTGGATGGATCCTGGGGGAAGCGAAATACCATGACGTCCCCGCGATCTGGCTCGCCAACAGGCACAACCATGGTATTAAGAATTGGAAGCCGAACCCCATAACTGAACTTTGAAACAAGAATAAAATCCCCAATATAAAGGCTGGGTAGCATAGATCCTGAGGGAATCCGGAACGGTTCAATTACAAATGAACGCAGCAGAAACACTGCGAGAATGACCGGGAAAAACGCACGGGAGTACTCCACCAGCAGCGGCATCGAAGCCGGCTTTACCTTGCCCGTTGTCGACCTGGCCTTTGTACTGCGCCGAGGCTTGCCAAAGAACCGATCCCAATAGTTGATTGCGCCAGTTATGACCAGCGCGATAAAAAGAGCTAGAGAAAAATCCATATCAGTCTCCCACCTTCAGTACAGACAAAAATGCTTCTTGTGGGATAGATACCGAACCGATCTGTTTCATCCGCTTTTTCCCTTCTTTTTGTTTCTCAAGCAGTTTTCGCTTACGACTAATGTCACCGCCATAACATTTTGCAGTCACATTCTTGCGTAAGGCCTTTACTGTCTCCCGAGTAATAATTTTCGACCCGATAGCGGCCTGAATCGCAACATCGAACATTTGCCGGGGAATCAGCTTCTTCATCCGGCTGACAAGCTCTCGCGCTCGGTATGGTGCTTGCGTGCGATTTACTAGCACCGATAAGGGATCAACACGCTCCCCATTAATCATGATGTCAATACGAACCATGTCGGCCGGGCGATCTTCAATGATTTCATAGTCAAAAGAGGCAAACCCTCGACTCACAGACTTCAGTGAATCATGAAAATCAAGCACCACCTCAGAAAGAGGCAGGTTGAATTCGACCACCACCTGGCGCCCATGATAGGTAATGTCTTTTTGTTCCCCTCGTTTTTCGATGCAAAGACTGATGACAGCGCCGACATGTTCGGGCGGACACAGAACCCGAGCATGGATAAAGGGCTCAAAGATTTCTGAAATTGTACCTACTTTGGGCATCTGTGAGGGATTGTGGACAAAGTGGGTGATGTTGTCGTTTCCTAACATTCGATACACCACCGTCGGGGCGGTGGTAATTAGATCAAGCGCATACTCCCTTTCCAGACGTTCTTGAATAATCTCCATATGCAACAATCCCAAGAAGCCGCATCTAAATCCGAATCCCAAAGCCGGCGATACCTCAGGCTCATAAAGTAAAGATGCATCATTCAGACTTAATTTTTCTAGCGCGTCACGAAACCCCTCGAAATCAGCGTTATTAATTGGGTAAAGGCCCGCAAACACAACTGGTTTTTCACTCTTAAATCCCTCGAATGCAGTGTCAGCGGGGTGGGCATGCCCGGTAATAGTATCCCCCACTCGGGCCGCCTTTATGTCTTTAATCCCTGCAACCACATAACCTACCTCTCCAGCCTTCAACGAAGGCACCGTGAGCCGTTTTGGTGTGAAACGGCCCACTTGCTCAACTTGGTAGGAGTTCCCAGTCGACATCATCCGAATTTTCATTCGAGTCGTCATCTGTCCGTCAATGACACGAACCAATGAAACCGTGCCCAGGTAGTTATCAAACCACGAATCAATAATTAACGCCTTAAGTGGCGCCGACCGATCGCCTGTAGGTGCTGGAATGTCCGATACGATCCGTTGGAGAACCTCCGGAATACCTAGGCCAGATTTAGCGCTCACGCGCAAGGCATCGGTGCAGTCCAAACCTATGAGGTCCTCGATCTCAATCGCCGCCTGATCCGGCTCAGCAGCAGGCAGATCGATTTTGTTGAGTATCGGAATGACCTCCAGCCCCAGGTCTACCGCGGCATAGCAGTTAGCAACGGTTTGCGCTTCGACACCCTGTGAGGCATCAACAATTAACAAAGCCCCCTCACAGGCGCTTAAAGAGCGTGACACCTCGTAGGCAAAATCCACATGCCCAGGGGTATCAATCAAATTAATCTGATAAAGGTCGCCGCCTTGGGCGCAGTAAGTGAGGGAAACGCTTTGCGCCTTAATGGTGATTCCCCTTTCACGTTCCAGATCCATTGAGTCCAGAACCTGATCGGTCATTTCGCGCTTCGACAATCCACCACAGTGTTGAATCAGCCTGTCGGCCAAGGTCGACTTGCCATGATCAATATGCGCAATGATCGCAAAATTCCTGATCCGGCTTTGAGCGCCTGAATCCATGTTTGGGGTTCTCGAGAAAATGGGCCAGTCACAGCGGGTCTGTGTAGGCCTGATGCCGGTAGAAGTAGCACCAACCCCGATTTTATCTCGCATAGATCTTATATGCATCAATAACAATCAAATCACCATATTCGTTGCGCGGGCATCGACCCATCTATAATTCGGCTTTTACCATCCAGCCAACTCTATGGTCGCTCACCAGACACAAGTCGCAATCGTCGGTAGCGGGCTCGCCGGACTCAGCCTGGCTTTACGACTATCCGACCAGGGGATCGATTGCATTGTCCTCACCAAGTCCGCTTTGGCATCGGGATCGAGTTTGTGGGCTCAAGGAGGAATTGCGGCCGTACTTGATCCCAAGGATAGTTTTGAGTCGCATATACAAGACACGCTGGCAGCCGGCGCAGGCCTTTGTGATGAGCAGACCGTTCGAACAGTGGTTGAACAGGCGCCCAATGCCATCGATTGGCTTATGCAAGCTGGGGTTCATTTTGATCTGAAACAATCAATCCCCGACCAGCTACATCTTGCTCGCGAAGGCGGTCATGCCCACCGCCGCGTCGCCCATGTCGCCGATACCACCGGGCAAGCTGTGATTAAGACGCTCGAAGAGCAGCTACTAGCAGCTGAACGGGTCACAGTTTTGGAAAACTATACTGCGGTAGATCTGACCACCGGGGTGGGGAACCCGCCCCGGATCACAGGGTTATATGCACTGAATGTTGCTGCGGGCCAGGTCGAGACCGTTTCGGCTGATATTGTTGTGCTTGCCACCGGAGGCGCCTCAAAAGCGTATCTGTATACCAGCAACCCGGACACCTCTACAGGTGACGGCATTGCAATGGCATGGCGCGCGGGGTGCTCAGTATCGAACATGGAATTCGTACAGTTTCACCCGACTTGCCTCTTTCACCCACATGCCGGGAGTTTTCTCATTTCTGAGGCTGTCCGGGGCGAGGGTGGAATTTTGGTGTTACCTGATGGATCGGCCTTTATGAATGCCCACGATTCCAGAGCAGAACTTGCGAGTCGGGATATTGTTGCACGAGCGATTGATTATGAAATGAAGAAAGGGGGTCTCGACTGTGTCTACCTAGATATCTCCCATAAAGGCCGGGATCATATTACCCAACACTTTCCTGCGATCTATGAACGCTGCCAGACCTTGGGCATCGATATGGCGCATGATCCAGTTCCCGTAGTGCCCGCAGCGCACTATACCTGCGGCGGCATTACCACAAACCTTCAGGGCCGCACTGAGTTGGACGGGCTATATGCACTCGGTGAAAATTCTGATGCCGGCTTTCATGGTGCCAACCGGCTAGCCAGTAACTCTCTTTTGGAGTGCGTGGTTTTCTCGAAAAGAGCAGCTGACGACATTGCGCGCGCGCTTGATCGGCAAAGGCACACCGAGATTGACCTTCCACCATGGGACGAAAGCAAAGTGACAGACCCAGACGAACTCGTGGTGATTTCCCACAACTGGGAAGAGCTGCGTCATTTTATGTGGGACTACGTGGGGATTGTTCGCACCTCAAGGCGCCTGCAACGCGCGGCGAATCGGCTTCAACTCCTGAATGAGGAAATACGTGATTTTTACAGCAATTTTACGATCAGCCAGGATCTTCTAGAACTACGCAACTTGGTGCTCGTTTCCGAACTTATTGTGCGGTGTGCCGCTCAACGGAAAGAAAGTCGAGGATTACACTACACATTGGACTATCCCAGCGCGGACCCATCGCTATGTCAGAATACGACTCTTACCCCAAGGTTATGAACCGCTAGGCGACCTTTGATCTTGGTGACGCTGTTCTGAGTAATTAAGGATATCGTGAATCAAAGCCGCGACTTGAGGCTCGGCCGGCACTTTTCTTTCTAAAAACCAGTCGAGCAGCACTGGGTCTGGCTCACTGAGGAGTTGCTCCATCGTTTTGAGCGTGTCCTCGCTCAGCCCAGCGCCCCGATCCCGCATATAGGGCAGCAACAGACTGTCAAGCTCGCGCGCTCCCCGGCGCGCTCGCCACGCTAGTTTGGCGCGGCTCAGGCCAAGGTTCATCGCTCGCCTTTGGCGATCATCGACTTGATCTTGCCAATTGCTTGACCAGGATTTAATCCCTTCGGGCAAGCACTGGTGCAGTTCATGATGGTGTGGCATCGATAAAGCGCAAAAGTATCGTCTAGCTGATCAAGGCGGGATTCGGTCGCATCATCCCGGCTGTCGGCTATCCAGCGATAGGCCTGAAGCAGATTCGCCGGCCCAAGATATTGATCGGAATTCCACCAGTAGCTGGGACAACTGGTGGAACAACAGGCGCACAAGATGCATTCGTAAAGTCCGTCCAAAGCCTGTCGTTGTGCAGGCGTCTGCGGCCGCTCTAAGTCCGGAACCGGTCCAGAAGTCTTCAACCAGGGTTCCAGAGCGGCGTGTTGCGCAAAGAAATGAGACAGATCTGGAACCAGATCCTTGATGACCTGCATGTGCGGTAGTGGGTAAATTCTTACAGGTGCCTTTAGTGCCTGTATCGACTGGGTACAGGCTAAAGTATTGACCCCGTTAATATTCATCGCACAGGAGCCGCAGATCCCCTCTCGACAAGAGCGCCGAAAGGTGAGTGTAGAGTCAATCTCATCCTTGATTTTTAACAGTGCGTCGAGAACCATAGGTCCACACGTTGCAGTATCAACCGCATACTGATCCAACCTGGGGTTAGAGTCGTCGTCCGGGTCCCACCGATAGATCTCAAACCACTGGGGCTTACCCATCAAGTCGCCATTATTGTGGCGTTTCCCCTTGTGGACCTTGGATCCTTGATTTAAGCTGAATTCGGCCATTACACCGTCAATACACTCTCGCCTTGGGTGGAATGCTATCGACTTCATAGTCGCCGGTACTGACGGTCACCGGTCGATACTGGAGTGTTACACAACCTTCAACGAGTCGGGACAAGCTGTGTTTCATCCAGTTTTCGTCGTCCCGATCGGGGAAATCCTCACGGGCATGAGCGCCACGGCTCTCCTTGCGAGCTAAAGCGCTTTCAACACTTACCCGAGCCTGGCTGAGCAGGTTCTCGAGCTCAAGAGTTTCGACCAGATCGGTATTCCAGATCATCGATCGATCCGAGAGCCCGACTTCCTGAAAACTGTTGACGAGCGTATCAATTTTCTCGCAGCCTTCCGTCAGTATGTCGTGATTTCGAAACACCGCACAGTTTGACTGCATCGCTTTTTGCATTCCAATGCGAATTCGGGCGGTTGACTCGGAGCCGCGGGCATGGCGCAAACGGTCAAATCGCGCAAGCGAGATGTCTACAGAATCTTGAGTCACACTTGGAATCGCGCCACCGGCCTCGATCGTCGCCTCGGCCCGTTTCGCAGCAGCGCGCCCAAAAACTATCAGATCGAGCAAGCTATTCGATCCCAAACGATTAGCACCATGAACAGAGACACAGGCGGCCTCTCCAATCGCCATCAGCCCTGGAACTACAGACGTTGGGTCGTTCTCGCTGAAACCTAAGCATTCACCATGAATGTTGGCCGGTATCCCGCCCATGTTGTAGTGCACCGTCGGCAATACCGGGATGGGTTCCCGGGTCACGTCTACTCCTGCAAAAACTTTTGCGGTCTCCGAGATACCCGGAAGTCGCTCGGCAAGGACCTCGGGGCCCAAATGCTCAAGGTGCAGGTGAATATGATCCGCCTCGGCACCGAGGCCTCTTCCGGCACGGATTTCCATAGTCATAGACCTGCTGACCACGTCTCGGGATGCAAGGTCGCGAGCGTTGGGGGCATAACGTTCCATGAAACGCTCACCAGAGGCATTGGTCAGGAACCCCCCTTCGCCACGAGCACCCTCCGTGATCAGGCAGCCGGAACCATAGATTCCGGTAGGGTGAAATTGGACGAACTCCATATCCTGGAGCGCCAGCCCGGCGCGAAGAACCATTGCATTACCATCGCCGGTGCAGGTATGCGCCGAAGTCGCTGAGAAATAGGCTCGCCCGTAACCGCCAGTGGCAAGCACCACCAGATTTGCTGAAAAGACGTGAATAGAACCGGTTTCGAGGCACCAGGCAACAACGCCCCGACACTGTCCGTCTTCGATAATCAAATCCAGTGCGAAGTATTCAATAAAAAATTCGACTTTTTGCCGTAATGACTGTTGGTAGAGCGTGTGGAGGATCGCGTGCCCGGTTCGATCAGCTGCGGCACAAGTACGCTGCGCCTGCCCCTGACCAAAATGTGTTGTCATGCCGCCAAATGCGCGCTGATAGATATTTCCATCCGCGGTTCGCGAAAAAGGTACTCCGTAATGTTCCAGTTCGATCACCGCAGACGGCGCTTCGCGACACATGAACGCGATCGCCTCCTGATCCCCTAGCCAGTCTGACCCTTTAACGGTGTCATACATGTGCCAGCGCCAGTCATCTTCTCCCATATTCCCAAGCGCTGCGCTCATTCCGCCCTGTGCGGCTACTGTGTGCGAGCGGGTTGGGAAAACCTTGGTCACACAAGCTGTACGCAGACCTGCCTCGGCGAGGCCGAGGCAGGCGCGAAGACCCGCCCCACCAGCCCCGACAACGACAACGTCATGCTCATGCCGGATAATTTTGTAAGCGCTTGAAAGACTCACGGATACCTGATTCCCTAAGCTGAAAATAACGCGCCCAGCGTCCCAAGCGCCGCAACACTGGCGACCGCGTGGGTTATTACTACCAGACGGCGGCGTAGTGGGTCCGAAATATAATCCTCAAGAACAACTTGAACTCCAAGGGCCGCGTGCAGATAAAGCATCGGTACAAGAAATAATAGCAACCCAATTGATAAAGGCTGATGAATCCACTCAAGCGCTGTCGCGTAGTTCTGCGCCGGCAGAGGCACCAACTCAATGACCGCCCACAGCGAAAGTGGAATCAACGCGATCGCTGAGATCCTCTGGAGGCGCCAATGACGGACACCGGAGTGAAACTGCGAAGGTTGATCCAAGGCTGACTTCATATCTGACTCATAATGAAACACATATCAGCCCGCGCTGATAAGTGCACCAATCGTCATACCGAATGCAACGAGCACCACCATCCACCCGCTTTGGTAAACTTGGGTTATCTCATACCCATACCCCGCGTCCCAGCACAGATGGCGTACCCCATTGCACAAATGATAAAAAAAGCTGAAAAGCCAGCCCAACATAAATACTTTGCCGATCAACGTATTCAATAATCCGGTGTAGCCGTTGAACATCTGCTCGCCCAACGCGAGTGAAATCAGCCATGCAGACAGCGCCACCGCTCCGAAACAAAGAATGATTCCTGTAGCCCGGTGTCCAATAGATAGAACCGAAGTCAACTGAGGTCGATAAACCTGCAGGTGTGGCGAAAGTGGTCGGTTAACGGCAGCCTTCACCGGCCAACCTCGCCTTGAACCGAAGTAACATTTACCGATGTCAAAAATCTATGCAACGCCCGTTGCGCTCCCAATCACCGTAACGAGTTGGCTCTAGCTCTTTCGGGCCAGTTTGCTTGCCGGACCCACCGTCCGTGCCCTCAACAGGAGTAGATCCTGCCTTTCGAATAGGCGAGGCTATCTCTTTGTCCGGATCTGAGGAAGCCGCTATCACCTTTGTCATTTTCCTTTTGTGCATCGCACCATATTTGATTTTCACGTTTTTGCCCCTACACTTTCAAGGTCTGGTTCGCCTTTTTGCAATTTTTTACCTTTTTGACGATCTTCACTCCTATGCCCTCAGTAAATCAAGCCTCTGACCGAACGCGACTTTTGAGAGCCAGGCAGCCGCTCTGCCAATTCATCAGGGCCTCCCAGTGACCAGTTTAACCCCGCCGTTGCTTATAACGAACCAACTGGCGGTTGCTCGATGTTCCGGCGACGAGGCAGTCCAGTTCCTTCAAGCCCAACTGACCGCGAATATCGAGGCCATTCCAATAGGCGGTTGCGTGCTGAGCGGATACTGTTCACCCAAAGGGCGCCTACTGGCAATATTTTTTGTATTGCGAACCGCGTCAGATTTTTGGCTCATCACGGACCCTCAAATTCTGGATAAATTGATCAAACGTTTGCAGATGTTCATCCTTCGTGCACGAGTGGATGTCACCTTGAATCCCACTTGGCAGGTGGGATTTTCTCACGTTTCATACAATGGCCAAAGCGCATCCCTGGATCTGTCACAGACGCCGGTTGAACATAGATTTCCTGCTGTATTGCCGTTCGAGTTTACGCTCAATACCGAGGGTATTGCCGAGGCGATAGATCAAAATACTTTTTCTTCGGCTACAAGTGACTCAAACAACACATTCGCCCTTGCGTGCATTCAAAACGGCCTCCCCTTGATCTTTTTGCAAACCCACGAGATGTTTATTCCTCAATCGGTCAACCTCGACTTGATCGGTGGAGTGAGCTTTCAAAAAGGGTGCTATCCGGGTCAGGAAATTGTTGCCCGTGTCCGGTACCTCGGTCGGTTAAAAACCCGCATGATACGAGGCACTGTCAAAACGGCTTCAGTTATTGGGCCCGGAACTGTGGTGACTGGAGGTGGCGAGGAGTCGGTCCAACAGGGAGTGGTCGTAGACGCCGCCAAAAATTCGGATACTGGCGATTGGGAAGTATTAGCATCCATCCCAATTGCCTGGCTGCAGGGCCATTCCACCGCAAAGACCCAGATTGACGGGCAATGCCTTGTCACTCAACCCCTACCCTACGACCTAGGGTTACCGGAATAAGAAAGATGCTCCGTTTTAATCGGTAGGGATCCTCGATACACTTCCTTCTGGCAGCACCGTCTGGTAGTAGGTTTCTCCAGGCAAAATCAAGCCAAGCTCCTTTCGTGCTCGGGCCTCAATGGCTTCCAGCCGACTTTTTATCTCGTTGATGTCCGCATGAAGGCGATCATTTCGGTGGCGAAGGGACGCATTTTTAGTTTCGAGACTGGCTAGGGTCTGCTGCAGATAAATCAAATCAACGATATTGCTTTTCCCGGCCCACAGCGCCCACTGGAGGGTCAGCACCCCAACAATCAATGTGAAAATGAGGGCCCTGCGGTACACGAATTCTGCGCCCTACATACTCTCTAGTGATTGCCCCGGTGGGGGAATCCCGCCATTCCGGCGTATTGAGCCTGCGGCCCCAGTTCCTGTTCGATTCTTAAAAGGCGATTATATTTGGCGACCCGTTCTGAACGCGACAACGATCCGGTCTTAATTTGCCCCGCACCGACCCCCACCGCGAGGTCCGCGATAGTTGTATCCTCAGTCTCGCCTGATCTGTGCGAAATGGTAACCCCGTAACCGTGGCCCTGCGCAAGCGCGACCGCATCTAATGTCTCGCTAAGGGTGCCAATCTGATTCGGCTTGATCAGTATCGAATTGGCAAGCCCTTGGTCAATTCCTCGTTTCAAGATAGCAGAGTTGGTCACAAACAGATCATCGCCGGTAAGTTGCACCTTGTTTTTGATTCTCGCACTCAGCGCCTTCCAGCCGTCCCAATCCTCCTCGGATAGCGCGTCCTCGACAGAGATAATGGGGAACCGGGTTATCCAGTCGTAGATCAGGTCGATAAATTCCCCCGTGCTAAATTTTCGACCCTCAGAATCTAAATTGTAATGCCCTGCTGAGTAAAATTCTGAACTCGCCAGATCCAGCCCAAGGTAGACCTCATCCCCAACACGGTACCCGGCGTCGTCAATGGCCTGAAGTACCGCAGTAACCACGCTCTCATTGGAAGCAAAGTCCGGCGCAAAGCCACCTTCATCGCCGACCCCGGTTTGCAATCCTTGCGCTATTAAGACCAGGCGCAGTTTGTGAAAAATCTCGGCGCCCGCGCGTAACGCCTCAGCAAAACTGGCCCGGCCTACAGGCACGATCATAAACTCTTGAAAATCTACGCTATTATCTGCATGGGCTCCGCCATTTACGATATTCATCTGCGGGACAGGAAGGCGCGTCGGGTTCAAGTTACCGTGCAACGTGGCAATGTGACGATACAAAGGAACGGCGAGTTGTCGCGCTACAGCGTGTGCGAGGGCAAGCGACACTGCAAGGATCGCATTTGCGCCGAGCCGGCTCTTGTTGGGCGTGTTGTCGAGCCCGATCATTGCTAGATCTGCCGCCCGTTGGTTCGACCCTTCCATCCCCCGAAGACAACTGGCAATCTCACCGTTAATATTGCCTACCGCCTTGCGAACCCCTTTGCCGTCGTAGCGTAGCGGATCACCATCACGCAGTTCTAACGCTTCGAGCTTTCCCGTGGAAGCGCCTGAAGGCACGGCCGCACGACCATGAGCCCCGCCTCGAAGGCGAACTTCCGCCTCGACTGTGGGGAAACCCCGCGAGTCTAGAATCTCGCGCCCGAGGACCGACTCAACGACCAAATTCATAGCACCCTCTTGGCTCACATCTGCACTAAAACCGTCTGGGCACCGGTCATATCGCGATTCCATCTCGGATCCAACTGCCGCTTTTAACCACACGATCTTGAGCAAGCAAGTCCCCCAGCAATGACTCAAGGTTATCCAGTGGCCACGCATTGGGTCCATCACTGAGCGCCTGATCCGGATCGATGTGGGTTTCCATAAATAGTCCGGAAATGCCGGCACCAACCGCCGCCCGCGCTAGCACCGGGACAAATTCTCTCTGGCCACCGGATCGGTCTCCTGCCCCACCAGGTAACTGGACCGAATGGGTTGCATCGAACACTACCGGGCAACCAAGGCTGTGCAAAATATCAAGCGAGCGCATATCAACGACCAGATTGTTGTAGCCGAAGGTTGTCCCACGCTCACAAACCAAGATGTCCGTGTTCCCAACCGCTCGTGCCTTTGCCACAACGCTTGTCATTTCGCCGGGAGATAAAAATTGACCTTTCTTAATATTTACCGGTTTCCCTGTTTTTGCCGCTGCTTCAATCAAATCGGTCTGACGACACAGAAACGCTGGGGTCTGGAGCGCATCAACCACCTCGCCACAAAGTGTTGCCTGTTCCGGCGTATGCACGTCAGTCAAAACCGGAAGCCCGGTTTGGGTTTTAATCATTTGAAGAATTTCAAGTCCTTCATCGAGCCCTGGACCGCGAAACGATCTACCAGAGGTGCGGTTGCCCTTATCGAACGATGACTTATAAATGATCAGAACATCGAGTGCCTTACCTATGGCCGCAAGCCGAACCGCAGTAGCCAGCGCGTTCTCACGGCTTTCGATGACACACGGGCCAGCAACCAGAAACAGCGGCTGCCCCCGGCCGACCTTGCGACCGAACAGTTTCACCCGTCAACCGCCTCTGGTTTATTTATACCACCCTGGCTTTTAGCCTGAAGCATTGCTGCAACATAAGCCGAGAACAGTGGGTGTCCGTCTCGTGGCGTAGACGTAAATTCTGGGTGGAACTGGCATGCCACAAACCACGGATGCCCGGGCAATTCAATCATCTCCACCAGGTCATCTTCAGAGCACCCGGATATACGCAGCCCTTGGCTCTCAAATTGATCACGGTAGTTGTTGTTCACCTCATAGCGGTGGCGATGGCGCTCCTGAATTCGAGCTTTCCCATAGATCTGCGCGCACAGTGAGTCCGGCCTCAGTATCGAATCTTGGGCGCCAAGTCGCATGGTTCCCCCGAGATCGTCGTTTTCGTTCCTCGCGACGACGTTGCCATCAGACTGGGTCCATTCAGTGACTAATGCGACCACCGGATTTTTCGTCGCCGAATCAAACTCGGTACTCTGCGCGTTCTCAAGAAGTGCGACATTACGGGCAAACTCGATAATCGCAATCTGCAGACCAAGACAGATACCAAGATAGGGTATTTTGCGAGTACGCGCATACTCTACGGCCCGGATCATGCCTTCAGAACCGCGAATACCGAAGCCACCTGGCACTAAAATCGCATCAACCTTTTCAAGAGATTCACTGTCTCCTTCTTCAAGTGTCTCGGCGTCGATATATACGACCGAAACACGGGTGCGATTCTGGATACCTGCATGAACCAAAGCCTCTGAGAGCGACTTGTAGGACTCTGTCAGGCTGACGTACTTCCCAACCATCGCAATAGTAACCTCTGAATCGGGGTTATCCATGGTTTCCACAACCCGATCCCATTCCCCCAGATCTGCCTGAGCGGTTGGCAATCCCAGATGTCTTACTACGATGCCATCCAGATCCTGTTCGTGGTATCGCCGTGGGATCGAGTAAATATTATCGACATCCTCCGCTGAAATAACAGCAGATTCCTCGACGTTGGTAAACAGGGATATTTTTTTTCGGGCGTCATCGGGTAACGGCTGTCGGGCACGGCATAGAACTACATCAGGCTGGATACCGATACTGCGCAACTCTTTAACCGAATGCTGAGTCGGCTTAGTCTTGATTTCCCCGGCCGCGAACAGTTCGGGAACTAAAGTGAGATGAAGAAAAATCGTATTCGCTCTACCAAGTTCAATACGCATCTGCCGGATCGCTTCCAGAAAAGGTAGCGACTCAATGTCCCCTACCGTACCGCCGATCTCTACCAGGCAAACATCAAAACCCTCCCCCGCAGCCTGAATTGACTGTTTTATCTCGTTAGTGATATGGGGAATCACCTGAACAGTTCCTCCAAGATAATCCCCGCGCCTTTCTTTTCGGATTACCCGTTCATAGATCTGTCCGGTGGTAAAGTTATTGGACTTACCCATTCGTGTCCGAACGAATCGCTCATAGTGGCCTAGATCGAGGTCGGTTTCGGCCCCGTCATCGGTTACGAAAACCTCGCCATGTTGGAACGGGCTCATAGTCCCCGGATCCACGTTGATATACGGGTCGAGCTTAATCAGGGTAACCTGGAGCCCGCGAGCCTCCAGAAGCGCTCCCAATGAGGACGCGGAGAGCCCTTTTCCCAGTGATGAGACAACACCACCGGTCACAAAAGCGTATTTTGGAGATGTACCGTCGGGCATGTTTTATTTCTCGTTTGCCCGGGCAGCAGCGCCAACTGAATTTCGCGCTCTGGCCCGACGGATGGTTAGGATAGCAGAGGAGCCTCGTGGATACAATGAAGCCGCGGTTCCCGGCTACGCTAAGCCCCCGGCACTGGCAATACGCAGATCTGAGATCAATATCTGAATGCCAGGCTCACCAACCGAAGCCGAAAGAGAGTGTTCCACCGCAACGCCTGGCACACAGGCCAATTGATCGGCGTAATAGACCAAAGGCAATCGGGACCTCTCCCAAGGAGGAACTCCTGCTTCCTGGAATAGATGTTTCACTCGACGATGATGCCCATTCGCAGTCGGGCGGAGCCGAGCATTTCCCTTCTGCCAACGAAGTTCTAACAGACCCCCTTTAAGGCAAGAAAGTTTCAGACCCATACCATCCGTTATCTTTCCCTCGATTCCAATATCCGCACCTTTGATCTGGGTCGGCCCGGCATTCCACGGTCTGCTGGTTGAATATTTTTCCTGAGCGACAGGGCCGCCGGGCAATAGGAAAAGGCTATCCCGATACCTTCGTAACCAGCATTGACCAACTCTAAGCACAGGTGCGCACTCTGAAGCACCATCGCGAAGTTGGCGAAGAAACTCGCTAAGGCTATTTTCGCTGGCTGTTTCAAGTGAGAAAAGGCGAAACCAATACCGCAACAGGTTGAGCCTGCGTGCTGGGCTGAGTTTATCTAAAGCTGAAATGGATAGCGTTCCATATACTCCGAGCAAGCATTGATCTACAGAGCGCCGACATGCGGTCAGGTCCTCATGTCCAACCTCATCGAGCAGGCTCTGAGTAGCCTGAAAAGAACCTGCTGCGCGGCTGAGGGTTCCCTGGGCACTGGCCCACCGCGACACCAGTCGCGGCAAAATCTCATGGCGCAAAAAATTTCGCTCAAACCTTGTATCTGAGTTTCCGGGGTCATTTATCGCCTGCAAACTGTAATCCTTTGCCCACATCTCCAGGTCAGCTCGAGACAACCGCAAAAAAGGACGCAGAATCCGAAGGTTTCCAACATTACGGTCATCATGCATCCCTCCTAGCCCCTGAACACCGGATCCTCGCAGCAAACGCAACAAGAGCGTCTCCGCCTGATCATCGGCGTGGTGTGCCGTCAGAAGCGGTGTCCCAAAATCAACGACTTCAACAAACCATTGAAGTCGCTTGGCTCGAGCAAGGGTTTCGCTGGGCAGCTCATCAGTTAAGGAATCCGCCAATCGGGTCGTCAAAAAATCCACATCCAAAGTACTACAAGCAGCCTCGCAGTGCTGCTGCCAGATATCAGACTGGGCTGACCACCTGTGGTTTACATGGAGCGCCCGAAGCGATACCCGGTAACGTTGTCGAAGAGTGCTCGCTGCGTGGAGTAGCACACTGGAGTCGACACCGCCGCTGAACGCAATGTTCACTGTGCTGCCCGAGTATTTTTCGAAGACAGGTACCAGCGCGTCTAGGACCTTGCCGGAGTCGAGTTTGAACCCCTCATGCACTCTCATTAAACCGCCCAAACTCCTGAAGACGTGTATAACGCTGGGCCAGCATTTCCTCGATCTCAAGTTGTTTCAGTTCTGTCAGGTGCCCAATAATTGACCCCTTTAAATCTTCAGCGGTCTTGAGAGGGTCACGGTGCGCCCCTCCCAGAGGTTCGCTGACGATGTCATCCACAAGTTTGTTGGTTTTTAAACCCGAAGAGGTCAGTTTCATCGCCTCGGCCGCAACTTGGGCTTTTTGGGCACTTTTCCATAAAATCGCAGCGCATCCCTCCGGACTGATCACAGAATAAGTAGCGTATTCCAGCATGACCAAACGATCACATACGCCGATCGCCAAGGCCCCACCAGACCCCCCTTCGCCAATCACCACGGAGATTATTGGCACCGGCAAATCAGCCATAAGCGCGATGCTACGAGCAATCGCCTCGCTTTGTCCCCGCTCTTCTGCGCCGATGCCTGGGTACGCACCAGGGGTGTCAATCAGCGTGATCACCGGCAACCCAAAACGCGCAGCAAGTTTCATAATTCGTTGTGACTTGCGGTACCCTTCCGGGCGCGGCATGCCGAAATTCCGTCGAACCTTCTCCCGGGTATCGCGCCCTTTTTGATGTCCAACAACCACGACACCGTTACCCCCTAGACGGGCCAGCCCCGCGACAATCGCCCGGTCATCACCAAACATCCGGTCGCCTGAAAGCTCCTGGAAATCGGAGAAGATTCGCGGGATATAGTCGAGAGAATGGGGTCGGGCCGGATGCCGAGCGAGCTGAGTGATCTGCCATGCACTAAGCGATGAAAAAATCTCCCGAGTCAGTTTTTGACTCTTGAGCTCCAACTTCTCGATCTCGCTTTGTAGATCAAGTTCGCCCGCACTTTCGACACGCCGTAACTCCTCGATCTTTGCTTCCAGATCAACAATCGGCTGTTCGAAATCCAGTGAATTCGCCATGATGTCGTTATTTTAACGCCTGCGGACAACCCACCGGGTCCTACGCAGCGATAGGGCTTGAATCGGTGACCTCCTGGAGACTGGCGGTTGGGTCGAAAACAAGCCTGACCCCCTCCTCACCCGCTAATTCGCGAAGGGAATCGAGTAAATCAGACCGGGGAAACACATGCCACTCAGACCCCAAGGTCATGCACACTTCATCGCCGCTTGGATTAAGGTAATGCAAGGCAACTTCCGTAGTTCCCGGCTGGTGACTTAACAGCAGGCGCTGCAATTCTTCCAGAAGTGCCGGCCCTTTCCGGCTCGACGACAGGTGGACAGCTATCCGTCGTAAAAGCGTAGCTCGCGAATCCTCCAGCGCCAAAACCCTGTCCGCCTTCACAGCAAGCAATCCTGAGCGCTCGTCCGTTCCACAAATACCCCGGACAACCACCACGCCTTGCGAGCCGAGGGTTCCCCGCACCTTCGAATAGAGGTCGCCAAACACACTGACATCAGCTCGACCGGTTGGATCATCTAATTGAAAAAACGCCATTGTCTCACCCCTGCGGTTTTGAAAGGTCCGCAGCCCCGTAATCAGCCCTGCCAATATGATCATGCGTTCTGGCTGCGCCCTGATTTTCCCGATTGGACCGCTCGTCATCTCTGCGAGTTCCGCTCGATGGTGATCTACCGGATGCCCTGTCAGATATAGGCCAAGGCTGAGTCGTTCCATTTCGAGTGTTTTCCTTTCCGACCACGGCCTCACATCTAATGCAGATTCAACAACTGCATTTACCGCTCCAAGGCCAAACATATCGTCTTGCCCAGAGGACAAGTTTGCCCCATGTTGATTGGCTGCGTTCATCGCTGCATCGAGGTGACCCAGAAGTTCAGCCCTGTGTTGGCCAAAACTATCCAAGGCCCCAGCACAAATCAAGGCGTCCAGAGTCTTCCTGTTGACCTTTTGGCTGTTGATACGGCGACAAAGGGAGAAAAGATCTGAAAATGGCCCGTCGCTGGATCTTTCGCTCAGTATGTCTTCGAGGGCTTTCTCACCCACTCCTTTGATCGCACCTAACCCGTAAATGATCGTATCGCGCTCGGCGACTTCAAATCTCAGCCCTCCCCGATTGATATCTGGCGGGCTTAGTTTCAAACCGAGCGCCTTCGCTTCATTCACGAGAATGACGACCCTGTCGGTATGCTCCATATCAGCCGACAAAGCGGCCGAGAGAAATTCTGCGGGATAGTGGCACTTGAGCCAGCCGGTATGGTAGCTAAGAAGCGCATAGGCCGCGGAGTGCGATTTGTTGAATCCGTACCCTGCAAATTTTTCAATCAGGTCGAAAATGTGTCTGGCAATCGCACCCTCGACCCCTCTTGCCGTTGCGCCATCAATGAAGCCTTGCCTTTGCTTCTCCATTTCTTCGGCCTTTTTTTTACCCATTGCGCGGCGCAGCAAATCAGCGGCACCCAGGCTATAGCCGGCAAGCAGTTGAGCAATCTTCATGACTTGCTCTTGATACAGGATTACCCCGTAGGTTGGCTCCAAAACCTCCTCAAGCGCCTTGTGGACGTAAAGAACAGGCTCACGGCCGTGTTTTCGGTTAATGAAATCATCAACCATTCCGGACTGCAATGGTCCAGGACGAAACAGCGCCACCAACGCGACGAGTTCTTCAAAATGATCCGGCTTGAGGCGTTGGATAAGTTCCTGCATACCGCGTGATTCCAGTTGGAATAATGCAGTCGTACGCCCCGTACAGATCAGGCGGTACACCTTTGGATCATCCAATTCAAGTGAGTCAAGCACAATTGGATCCTCACCGGATTTTGCTCTTCGAGCATTTACCAGATCCAATGCCCAGTCAATGATAGTGAGCGTGCGCAGGCCCAGAAAGTCAAATTTAACCAGCCCGATCGCTTCAAGGTCGTCTTTATCGAACTGAGTCACCGGCTGCGTCATGCCTGGCTCCCAGTACAACGGGGAGAAATCAGAGATCGCACGAGGCGCGATAACCAGGCCGCCCGCGTGCTTTCCCGCATTGCGTGGCAGCCCCTCGAGGCGCCGGGCGTTGTTAATCAACTGCGATACTTCTGCCTCTCCACGGTACCGCCGTCTAAGCTCGTCATCCTGCTCCAATGCACGCTCAAGGGTCATTCCCACTTCAAAAGGAATCAGTTTGGCCAACACATCGCAAAACCCGTAAGGCATACCCATCACTCGACCAACATCGCGAACCACCGCCCTGGCCGCAAGGCTGTTATAGGTAATTATCTGAGCGACCTTTTCCGCGCCATACTTACCGCTGACATAGTCAATCACCCGATCCCGCCCAACCATGCAGAAATCGATATCAAAATCAGGCAGTGAAACCCGCTCTGGGTTCAAGAACCGCTCAAATAGGAGTCCATAACGGATCGGGTCCAGTCGGGTAATCCCAAGAGCGAATGCGACCAGCGAGCCTGCCCCGGATCCCCGGCCCGGGCCGACCGGAACACCATTGCTGATAGCCCAGCGTATGAAATCCGCAACGATAAGAAAATATCCAGCAAATCCCATCCCATTGATAGTGTCGACCTCGGTTTTCAGTCGTTCCTGGTAAATTAGGCGGTCAAGATCTGGCTTTGTTTGCTGAAATGCTTCCAGCCCCGTCCTGGCCTGAGCGAGTAGCTCATCTTCAGCCGAACGCCCTCCGGGCAAGGGAAATTGGGGCATATGGGTCGACTCGAAATCAAGAAATACGTTACAACGCCGTGCAATCTGGATAGAGTTTTCAACAGCCGATGGTAAATCTGAAAATAACTCGGTCATTTCAGCGCCGTTTCGCAGATATTGCTGATCCGTAAATCGCCTTGGCCGCCTAGGGTCATCGATCACTCGACCTTCGTGAATACAGACACGGATCTCATGGGCCTCAAAATCAGCCGCGCCCAGGAAGCGGACCACATTTGAGGCGACCAGCGGGATTCCCGTTTTTTCGGCAAGATCAAGCACGCCCACTTCATACTCACTCTCCCCAGGGCGCCCGGTCCGGCTTATTTCCAGATAGTAACGGTCGCCAAATGCAGTTCGGTACTGCATGAGAAGTTCTAAGGCCTGGTCTGGGTGCCCAGCCCGCAGCAACACGGCCACATCGCTATCAATGCCGCCTGACACTACGATCAGGTCGTCCGCCGCGTCAAACAGCTCGTTCCTTGTGATTGTAATTCCGTGACTCGACCGGGGACGGACGTAAGTCTGGGTAAGTAGCCGTCCCAGACGTTGGAGCCCATTATTATTACGACACAGCAGGATCATCTGACCCTTCGCTCGATCGTCAGCATCGCCACAGACTGTAATCTCTGTGCCCAGGAGTGGCTTGACGGACGCCTCCTTACAGGCGCGATAGAATTTAACCGCGGCGTACATATTAGAAACATCAGTCATCGCAACTGCGGGCATATGCGCATCGCGGACGGATGCAGCCAACTCTTTAACCCTGGCGATGCCATCTACAAGCGAATATTCGGTATGAACATTCAGGTGTACAAAAGGCACTTGGCTGTTCATCGTGCCATGCTTTCCTTAAATATCGCGATGGTGATTCTTTTAGGACACTGCTAACACAGGCTTAAAAGACTGACGATGCTCTCGGCACGGGCCCAGAACCTGTAAAGCCTCCAGGTGTGCCTTCGTAGGATACCCCTTATGACGAGAAAAACCATAGCCGGTAATTCGCGCATCGAGACCCCTCATATAACGGTCACGAAACACCTTGGCCAAAATAGAAGCCGCCGAGATGACTGGCTGGCTTTGATCGCCACGAACTATTGCTTCGCCTGGATAAGGTACGCGCGGATAGAAACAGCCATCGACCAGAACGTAGTCTGGGACCCGCTTGAGCCCAAGGATCGCTCGGCGCATAGCCAAAAGGGTTGCCTGGTGAATGTTCAACCGATCTATTTCTCCGGGAGAAGACGCACCAATCGACCAATCCCACGACAATTCTCGAATTTTGGGCTCAATAGCCTCGCGGCGTTTCTGGGTCAAAGCCTTGGAGTCAGCTAAACCACTCAGGTCTACCGAATGCGACAGTATTACCGCTGCAGCCACTACCGGGCCAGCGAGTGGTCCTCGACCCGCCTCATCAACACCGGCAATCACCGGCCCATAAGCTCCAGTCATCCGAAGGCAAGCTCCCCGAGAAGCCGAGCAATGTTGTAATTCGCATCTCTTTGAAGGCTGTCGCGAATCCCACTTAACCCTTGGAGCATCTCATTACGGTGGTCCGGCGCATTCAGTAACCTGGCAATAGCGCCACTCAGATTAGATTGATCAGCTTGATCCTGCAAAAACTCTGGTACCAACGGGGTCGGCATTAAATGATTGGGCATCGACACGTATCGTGTTGTCGCCAGCATCCGGGCAAGCCAGAAGGACGCGGCCGACACGCGGTAAGCAACGACCATAGGACACCCCAGCAGTGCTGCCTCAAGCGCAGCCGTCCCAGAGGCCAACAACGCCGCATCACTCGCCGCAAGTGCAGTTCGGGCCTGCCCATCGAGAAACCTGACCTGTGGCAAAGATGCGCTCTCGCCAACAGCTTCAAAGAACGTCTCGCGGACTTTCGCGCTGGCAAAAGGCAGCAAGAACTCAAGGTCTGGATCGGTTAGCGCCAACTTGTTTATCGTTTGGGTAAACACAGGAGCGAGGTGCTTGATTTCAGATACCCGACTCCCGGGAAGAATCGAGACGACACGTTTGCCAGGCGCAACAGCCAGGCACCGACGTGCGTTCGCTCGATTAAGGTCGGCTACTTCGTCCGCCGCCGGGTGTCCTACAAAAGTGGCTGGTACCCCACGCTCACGGTAGAACGCCTCTTCAAAAGGAAACAGCACCAGCATGCGGTCCACCGCACGTCTAATCTTCCTAACCCGATAGCCCCGCCAGGCCCAGACCGTTGGGCTGACAAGGTGTGCGACAGGTATTCCGGCGCCGCGCAGCCACGACTCTAGCGTCAAATTGAAGTCCGGAGAATCGATTCCCAGAAAAACGTCCGGCGGATCCTTTAGGAAATCCTGAAAGAGTCTGCGACGGAGCAATAAGGCCCGTGGCAGTTTGCGCACGATATCCTCTAAGCCCATTACCGAAAGGTCGTGAATATCACACAGAGATTCCAACCCTTCCGACGCAAGTTCAGGCCCGCCGATGCCCCGAATCGTTAACTTGGGGTAGCGGCTCCGCAACGCCCGGACTACTCCACCCCCCAATTTATCCCCTGAGGTTTCGGCCGCAACCACCCCTAAGCGAAGAGCACCTTCCATTGGGCGAGCGCTAACGAATAAGGCCGCGCCGGGACTCGCCAGCAAACGTCAGTAGTTGTGCACTGGGCGAGCTACCTGGTGAAGCCTTGTTGCAGGAAATCGACTCCGTATTGGTGCGGGCGGTATTACGGAAGACTTCCTTGTAGGTTTTTTTTAATTCAACGATTTGATCTTCGCCAAAGCCGCGGCGACGGAGACCACGAACATTGACTCCGTAACTTTTTGCTGGATTACCTGCCACAATGACGTAAGGAGCGACATCTTTTAAGGCGACAGTACCAATCCCAGTGAGGCAGTGAGCGCCCACTCTACAAAACTGGTGAACCAGTGTGAAGCCGCCCAAAATCGCGTAATCACCCACCACAACGTGCCCGGCGAGGCTCGCGCCATTAGCGAAAACGATGTGATCTCCCAGCACGCTGTCATGCGCGATATGGCAATAAGCCATGAGAAAATTATGGCTGCCGATCTGGGTAGTACCTGTACCAGCGGGTGAGCCTCGGTTCAAGGTTACATATTCGCGAATAACGTTGTTATCACCGACCTCAAGGACGGTGTTCTCCCCAGAATATCCGGCGAACTGTGGATCTTCTCCGATCGAGGCGAAAGAATAAATACGGTTGTCCTGTCCCAGGCGGGTCCCCTCCCGAATCACGACATGTGACCCCACGCGGGTACCTGAACCGATCGTTACACCGGCCTCAACGATCGTAAAGGGGCCGATGCTGACATCTGAACCAATTCGTGCATCCGGGTGGATGGCAGCGCGATCATCTATCACTCAATTGGCCTGTGGGTAAACAACACGTCCGAGGTGCAAACGGTCTTCCCATCCACCGTTATCAGACCCGAACAGCGCCACAAATCCCGTCTATGAGCGCCGAGCGTAATATCAATGATGAGCTGATCTCCCGGCTCGGCAGGAGATCTGAAACGCGCCTTGTCGACACCGGCAAAAAGATACACGTTTTTGCGGCTGGCTTTCGCGTCAATAATGAGGCTAACCAAGACCGCCGAGGCTTGCGCAATACTCTCAAGCATGAGCACCCCGGGAAATACGGGGCGATGAGGGAAGTGGCCACCAAAAAATGGCTCGTTAATCGTGACGTTTTTTAAAGCTCTAAGACTCTCCCCCGGGGTGACATCGGTGATTCTATCGATAAGAAGAAACGGATAACGATGAGGCAGAATATCCTCAATTCGATGAATGTCGATTTCCATTTTTTATCAAATAGTCCTGTTGTCTGGAGGCCGCAAACCGATCATCAAAGCAAGGTGTCGTAGAAGAAGCGAGGGGATTGGAAAAGATCGGCGGGCATCCTATAAATTGCCCCCTATGGCAATTGGGCAAGACGCCCAAGCACCTCGTCAGTGAGATTTACCGCTTCGCTGACGTAAACCGCTTGCTCTATGATGAGGTCATAGCCTTGTTCTTTTGCGAGTTCGACGACGATCTCTCGGACCAGTGCCTGGAGCTTTCCTACTTCTTCGTTGCGCCGCAGGTTATAGTCCTCACGGGCTTCCTGCTGTGATCGTTTAAGTCGTCGTTTCAGATTATCTATTTCCCGTTGCCGCACCTGCGCATCGCTGGCACTAATGACCAGAATATTTTTTTCAAGCTCAGCTTCCATCTCCTGAACTCGATTGTGCTGTTTCATCAGACTTTCATTCGAGGGCTGGAACTCGATCTCCAATTGTTCCAGGGCCCGGCCACCCTGAGGAGCCTGCTCAATCAGTCGCACGGGATCGATAAATCCAATTCGAACAACTTGCTGCGCATGGGCCGCCGAAGCAAACAAAGTAATAACAGCCAAGATCGGCACTGCCCAGTGCTTGCCGGTTTTGCTTTTTGTGCTTTTTAACATCGGCTCGGATTCAACGGATCAGCGCACTGCGCCCAAGGTAAATTGAATCTTCTTAACATCATCTCCTGCCTTGTCATTCAGTGGTTGCGCATAACTCAAAGAGATTGGCCCGACCGGCGAGAACCAGTGAAACCCAGCGCCAAAGCTCAACCGCAACTGGTCAAACTCGAAATTCTGATCTTCCCCGAAAACCTGGCCACTATCAAAAAATACACTAAGGCGTTTGTCGTTACCATCTTCAAGCCCAGGAATGGGCGCAAACATTTCGATACTCGCTACCGTACGGACATTGCCGCCCAACGGGTCGGATTCCAGGTCACTGCTGACAGGACCTAATGAACGGGACTCAAAGCCTCGAACACTGGATGCGCCCCCGGCATAGTAGTTTTTAAAGAATGGCAATTGATCAAGGCCTCCGTAGCCATCCCCGTAGCCCACATCACCGCGTAAATTAAGAACCAGGCGGCCGGCCAGCCTGCGATACCAACTCCCCCTAAGAGATACTTTATAGTATTCAAGATCGCTTCCTGGTATGGCCGCCTCCCCTGAGATTCGCCGGTAAAAGCCAGTTTTGGGGAAAAAGATGCTGTCTCGCGTGTCTTTAGAAAACCCAGTGCTCAGGTTGAAATTGGTATTGTCCGGGTGCAAATCTATGAACGACCTATATTCAAGTGGCGTGTTGAGGTTCTCCTCAAGGTCGATCTGCTCGAACGCAGCGCTGAAACTCAACGCATTGTATTCAGACATAGGAATTTTGTAGCGAATCCCTGCGCCAGTGGTTTGCGACGAATAATCAGCTGTAGTCGCCGATTCCGTATCAATCTGCTCACGCTTTAGAAAAAACGCGCGGCTTACGCCTTCTGCGGTATGGTAGGGATTGCGGTACTCAATATCGAAAACTTGATCGATCTTGGAAACTTCAACCTCAAAACTCAGCTCTCGTCCTGTACCGAAAAGATTCGCCCGATGGACCTCAGCTACCAGAAAAAGCCCGTCAGAGTCTGCGTAGCCGGCGCCAAACATAAAATTACCAGTCGCCCGCTCCTTAACAGAGATAGCCAGATCAACCTGATCAACAGCTCCGGGAACCGATGCCGTTTCAATATTGACATCATCGAAAAAGCCCAGACGTCTAATCCGCTCACGGGAGCGTCGGATTTTTTCAGCCGAAAATACTGACGATTCCAACTGCCGGACCTCGCGCCGTATCACTTCATCGCGAGTAGCCTGGTTTCCTGAAATGTTGATTTTGCGGACATAAACTAACGGCCCAGGGTCGACGGCAAAGACGAAGTCGACACGTTGGGTATCCTCACCAATATCTGTGATGGTGTTTACATTAGCAAACGCGTAGCCATGATCACCCAGTAGTTGCTCTATGGCCGAACGCGATGCTACCAGGTCTTTTCGCGAAAAGAATTCACCTTCGACCATTGAAACCAGCGCAATCAAATCTTGTGCTGAAAAGCCCCCGCCCCCCTCAACTGCTATCTCACCAACTGAAAAACGCTCTCCTTCGGCAAGCGCCAGGCTAATAAAGATGTCCTGTTTATTCTGACTAATAGAAACATCTGACGAGAGTAGTTGAAAATTCATGAAGCCCCGGTCGAGGTAAAAACTTCGCAAGCTCTCAATATCTGCGAGCAATTCCTCCTTAGCGTATCGCCCACTTTGGGAAATCGCGCTGTGCCAGCTTTCCTCGCTCAATGACATCTCGGAGAGCAACTCGGACTCGGAGAAAGCCTCGTTGCCGATAATGTTGATCTCTTTAATCCGGGCAATACGCCCCTCGTCGATATCAAGTGAGATCGCGACCCGGTTAAGATCCAATGGGGTAACAACCGCATCAACGCTGGCGGAGTAACGTCCGCGGGCAAAGTACCTCTCCTCGATCGCTTGCACTAACTGTTCGAGCAATGGGTCGTTGAAGATCTGCCCTTCGGTAACGCCGGTCTGGTTAAGTGCCTCATCAATTTTTTCGTCCGACAGGTCTTTGTTGCCGCTGTACTCGACGCTTGCGATCGCGGGTCGTTCGGCGACAATGACGACCAGCACGTTGCCTTCCTGGCGAAGCTCCACATCACGAAAAAACCCTGTAGCAAACAACGCCTTGATCGACTGGTTGCTTAGATCGTTGTCAATGGTGTCCCCTACCTTGACCGGGAGGTAATTGAAAATAGTACCTACTTCGATATTCTGTGCGCCCTCCACACGAATATCGCTCACTACGAAGCCTTCTAGCGCTTGGGCGCTGAGCAGCCAACCACTCAACAGTAGGGCTGCGATTTTTGTCAGACCGGATATTGCGTTAGGGGAATTAATCATTTGAGGTGTTATCTCAGCAGGCTCAGGATGTCATTATAAAACGCCAGGGCCATCAACAGGATAATTATACCTATCCCCAGTTGCTGACCCCATTGCATAACCCGCTGGGAAACTGGCTTTCCCTGAATTGCCTCAACCAAAAAATAAACCAGGTGGCCTCCGTCTAATACCGGAATTGGAAGGAGGTTCAGGACGCCCAGACTGACGCTCAGCACAGCCAGGAAAAGCAAAAACTGGACAGGTCCGAGTTTTGCAGACTGGCCAGCGTAACGGGCGATTGAGACCGGCCCGCTGATGCTTTCGGTAGATGCCTTTCCAACCAGCATATCTGCCAGCAGACGCACGGTCAGAGATGACATCAACCAGGTCGTCTCAACCGCGTGGGTGACGCCGGCAACTGGCCCGTACCGAACCTGTACCAAGTGGTCCGCCAAGCCTCCGCCCGGCCGACTTTGAATGCCAATCCGGCCAATAAGCTTGTCCTCAATCCGGGTCGATTCGGGGGTAATCCGCACTGTCAAAGTCTCCCCAGCCCTTAAGACTCTAAAGGACAGTTCACGCTCTGGATTCGCACCAACGACATTAACCAGATCACCCCAGCCCTCGATTGCTTTCCCGTCAATCTTTTGAACCAGGTCATTAACCTGTAGACCTGAACGCTCGGCTGGACCACCCTCGAGAACGGCTCCCACGGCTGCCGGGAGGACTGGTAGGCGAGGGATGAGCCCCACAGTTCTTGCGAGTACTGAGGGCTCAAAGGACGCGCCCTCAAACGCGACCGCAGGGATGGTCAGTCGGATCAACTGACTCTCGCCACGTTCTACATCGAAATGCAGTGCTCGCTCACGCGATACCTGATTAAGCAAATAAAGCCGATGCTGGCTCCACCCCTGAACAGCACGGCCATCAATCAATACGATTCGGTCCGACTCCCGGAAGCCAGCTGCAGCAGCCGGGCTACCCGGTACCACGGTCTTGACGATCGGGGCAAGATCACTACCGCCTATCAGTCCAGTTACCCAATACAAACACACTGCAAGTAACAGGTTGGCAGCCGGGCCTGCCAAAACAATCGCTGAACGCCGGACAAGGCTTTTTCGGTTAAACGCGAGATGTCTTTGACTGGGCTCGACCTCACCCTCGCGCTCATCAAGCATTTGCACATAACCCCCGAGCGGCACAAGCCCGATCGCGTATTCGGTTTTGTCAGGATCCGTTTGCCAGCGCCAAACTGTGCGGCCGAAACCAACCGAAAACTTGAGCACCCTAACACCCATCCAACGAGCGACAATAAAATGCCCGAATTCATGAAAACTGACTAACACGGCGACGGCCAGGAGGAAAAAACCCAAATTAGTCACTACACTCATGATCTACACTCAGTTTCCCGAAACGGTTTTAGGCCAGGATTTCGCCTGAAGAATCTCTCTGGCAACCCGCCGTGCCATAAGATCAACACTGAGAACCTGGTTAATGTCTGTGATCGATTCATATGGGCACGCCTCAAGAACTCTCTCTATCAATTCTGGAATATTCATAAAACCCAATATTTTATCCTGGAAGGCCTGTACCGCAATTTCGTTCGCGGCATTCAGGATTGCTGGAGCATTACCGCCCGTCCGCGCTGCCTCCCGGGCGAGCCGCAAGCAAGGAAAGCGTCCGATATCCGGCCTATCAAAATCCAATCTGGCGATCTCAGTCAACCGAAGCGGTTTTGCCCCAGATACAATCCGCTCCGGGTAGGATAGCGAATACGCAATTGGAATTCTCATATCGGCGCTTCCCATTTGCGCCAACATCGATCCATCTTGAAATTCAACCAGAGAATGCACGACGCTTTGTGGGTGAACAACCACATCAACCTGGGACTCAGGCAAGTTAAATAGTGCACAGGCTTCAATGAGCTCAAGGCCTTTGTTCATCAGCGTGGCGGAATCAATGGAGATCTTAGACCCCATCTTCCAGTTTGGATGTTTTACCGCCTGCTTGACCGTGACCCGCCCTAACTCGCTTGCCGGGGTTCGCAAAAACGGCCCTCCAGAGGCTGTGAGCGTTATCCCAACGATCTGGCGTCCCAGTCCAGGAGTCGAATTCAGCTTGCCACCGCCGAGAATCTGTTGTTGGCTGGCTTCGGGAAGGCACTGGAATACTGCATTGTGCTCACTGTCAGTCGGCAGAATCTGCGCGCCGGTCTCATTGGCTTTTCGGATAAGCAGTGGGCCCATCATAACCAGCGGTTCTTTGTTGGCGACCAGTACGCGCTTACCGGCACAAACGGCCGCATAGGTGGAAGCAAGCCCTGCCGCCCCAACAACCCCGGTGACCACGGTGTCGATTTGCTCGGAAGAAGCAATCTGAACGAGGCCATCGGCGCCCTCCAGAACGACCGTCTCGCCTTCTGTCAGCCCTGCTACCCGGCGAACAGTTTTTGCGAGCCCTGGCGCGACAACAATCGTTTTCGGCCTAAATTCCTGAGCCAACCTCCCAAGCGCCTCTGCCTGGTGCCAGCCGCTGAGAGCCAAAACCTGAAAACGGTCCCGATGAAGTCGAATAACCTCCAGGGTGCTCGTCCCGATTGAGCCGGTTGCTCCCAAGACAGCGACCGACTGAAACACCAGCGCTCTAGCCAAGGGTCGCGGGGTTAAGCCAAAAAAACCAAAGGGCAGTGAATATCGGCACTGCTCCCAACAAGCTATCGATTCGATCCAACAGACCACCATGGCCTGGCAGCAGCTGTCCGCTGTCCTTTTTTCCGCTAGCTCGTTTCACCATGCTCTCTAGTAGATCCGCAAGAACTGCAGCAGCACTCACCAACACCATCGCCAACACTAACCAAGCAAGAGAAACCGCCGGCCCAGTGATGGTTGTTATTGCCACTACCCCCGTCGCGACCGCAAGCAAGCCTCCGCCTAGGGCACCTTCAACCGTCTTCCCCGGGCTAATGTTCGGGGCCAGCAGCCTAAAGCCCCAACGCTTGCCTATCCCATACGCACCAATGTCGCCTATCCAGATGACCGCGCATATTGCCAGTACCAGATGAGGGCCGAAGTTCGCTTGTCCATGCAAGACCGGCACCGTCGCCAGAGCTGGGACGATCACAACTACTCCCAATATCAAACTGGGCGAAACCATCTGCTTGCTATTTTGATATTTTCGAACCGCGACCACTCCTAACAAGACTGTCCATATCGCCGCCCCCACAAACACTGCTTCCGAGAACTGGTCAAAGACCCGCCACCCCACCTGAACGAGGCCACCAATCGCCACAACGTACAGCCACGCGAGGTGTTTTTTCGGTGGCACCTGTGGCAAGTGAATCCACTCCCAGGCTGCTGTCATTGCCATCAGCGTTGTCAGTAAAGCGACGAGCGGGGTCGGCAGATACAGTACACCGGCGACCGCTGCGAAGCCCAGTACAACCGCAGTCACAAGCCGTTGCCTGAACATTCAACCACTCCTCAAATTCATGTTGTCACTTGATCGCCGGTCTGGCCAAATCGGCGCTGTCGACGTTGGTAAGCGTCGAGTGCTTGCTCAAAGTGCTCTTCGCTGAAGTCAGGCCACAGGCTGTCAGTAAAGAAGAGTTCGGTATAAGCCAACTGCCACAACAGAAAATTACTAAGCCGGATTTCTCCGCCCGTTCGAATGAATAGATCGGGGTCGGGGAGGTTCCCGGTACTGAGGGCCTGACTTAGAATCGACTCGTCGATATCGCTCGCCGTCATACGTCGTTCTTCACAGGCTGTTGCGAGTTCTCGAACTGCGTTGGTCAGATCCCAGCGCCCCCCATAATTCAACGCAATGGTCAGCGTCATCGCCGTGTTACTAAAGGTTTGCTCACGCGCGCGTGCGATTAATTCTTCCACTTTTTGCCCAAAGGGTCGAAAATCTCCGATGACATTCAGCCGAATCTGATTCTCCTGAAGGCGGGAAATCTCGTTTTCGAGCGAGCTAATGAGTAGGCGGGTCAAAAAACGCACTTCTTCTGGCGGGCGTTTCCAGTTCTCGCTACTAAATGCAAAAAGTGTCAAGTATTCGACGCCAGCCCGACCGCACAGTGAGGTCAATTGCCTGGCAGTCTCGACACCACGGCGGTGGCCTTGAATTCTGGCTTTTCCCCGGACCTGGGCCCAGCGACCGTTGCCATCCATCACCACCGCCACATGCCGCGGTACCAAGCGGTTTTTCGTCGGCTCTGTGGATAACTCGCCGCGATCAATGGGAGGTGGCGCTTTGACGCCCAACTTCAGACCTCCATTACCTCGGTTTCTTTTTCCGAGACCATTTGTTCGACCAGCCCAACGAAACGATCAGTAAGAATCTGAATTTCAGCCTCGGCACGCTTTTCTTCATCTTCGCCGATTTCTTTTTCCTTTACCAGATCGCGCGCGTCGCCAAGTGCATCCCGTCGAATGTTCCGGATAGCAATCTTGCCATTCTCTCCTTCGTGCCGCACGATTTTTGTCATCTCGATTCGCCGCTCCTCGCTCAAGACTGGCAAGGGAATTCGGATGACTTCACCGGCGGTCATCGGGTTCAATCCGAGATCTGACTCCATTATCGCTCTTTCAATCGCAGCAACCATACTTTTCTCCCAGGCTTGGACTTGCAAAGTTCGAGCGTCAGAAACGCTGATCGTCGCGGCCTGTGCGATCGGCACTGAGCTACCATAGTAGTCAACCATTATGTGGTTGAGAAGTGCGGGGCTCGCTCTTCCGGTTCGGATACGCGTGAACTCGGCGGCAACCGCTTCGCTGCTTTTTTTCATCCGCCGCTCAGCGTCGATCAGGATCTCGTTGATCATTCAGCCTCCTCTTCCCAGGTCACTAAAGTACCCACTGGCTCTCCTTGGACCGCGCGGGCCAGATTGCCGGGTTTAGCGATATCGAGAACCCGAACCTTCAATTTGTTGTCCCGGCAAATCGCAAACGCGGTCGAGTCCATAATGGCTAGGCCCTTTTGTATTGCAATATCAAACGTGACTCGATCATACCGCATTGCTGATGAATCGGTCTCCGGGTCACGATCAAAAACCCCGTCCACGCGGGTGGCCTTAATAACAGCAGTCGCGCCGATCTCTAACCCCCGGATACAAGCAGTAGTATCGGTCGTGAAATAGGGATTTCCGGTCCCGCCTGCCAGGATTACCAGTATTCCCTGCGCCAGATCTTCTCGGACCCGATGAGGGTTATACGGCTGGATTACTCCGGATACCGGCAGGGCTGAAAAAACTGAAACCCGAACACCGGAACTCTTAAACCAATCGTGCAACAACAACCCGTTCATCACTGTCGCCAGCATCCCCACGTGGTCACCGGTTACCCGGTCGAGCGACCAGGGTAGCGATCGGCCACCACGGAAAAAGTTCCCTCCTCCGATAACAACCGCTAAACCTTCAGCTTGGTTGTGGGCTTGGGCGACCTCGCGCCCAATGTTGGCTACGGCAGTGCCATCGACACCGACACCTGAAGGCCCGCCCAGGGCTTCTCCACTCAGCTTTACCAGAAAACGGGCTGGAGACGAACCGCCCCGTCTTTGCACTGGTCAGCCCGCCTGCGCCTGCGCCATTACCTCCGAAACAAAATCGTCGGCTCGCTTTTCTAATCCCTCACCCACTTCGAATCGAGGCACCGCGACTACAACTGCCCCGTGGGCCTTCAGCAAATCCCGAACTGTTGTATCCGGGTCTTTAACAAAAGGCTGGCCCACCAATGTGTTGTCCTTCAAGAATTTGCGAACCTTCCCTTCAACCATTTTCTGAACGATTTCGTCGCTCTTACCGCTGTCGATCGCTTGAGCCTTATAGATGTCCCGCTCCTTTTGGAGTACATCGGAAGGCATCCCGGCTTCGTCGATACACACCGGTTGGCTGGCCGCCACGTGCATCGCAATGTCGCGACCCAGGCTGGGAGTATCTGAATTGACCATCTTCACCAGCACGCCTATGCGAGTGCCGTGAGAATAGCCAAATACTTCTCCTGGCTCTCCTTGGATCACTTCGAACCGCCTAACAGAAATATTTTCCCCAATCTTTGCGATCAAGGTTTGTCGAGTCTCCTCAACTGATTTCCCCCCGGAGAGCAACATCAATGACACGGCCGATATATCAGTCGGGTGTTCGGCCAGCACTGTCTTGGTCAATTCCTTCGAGAAAGCGAGAAACGACTGATCTTTCGCAACAAAATCAGTCTCGCAGTTTATTTCGACAAGTACACCGTGGGATTGGTCAGGGTCTATGGCTAAAGCAATGACTCCTTCTGCTGCAATCCGGCCGGATTTTTTTTCGGCACTCGCGGCTCCATTTTTACGCAGCAACTCAATCGCGCTTTCCATATTACCGTCAGTTTCAGTAAGCGCCCTTTTGCATTCCATCATCCCCGCTGCGGTGCGCTCACGAAGCTCTTTAACCTGGGTTGCGGTAATTGCCATCAGTTATCCTTTTGCTAATTAAACTGGCCAAGATTGGATCAGGACTCTGGTTTCGCCTGTACATCTTTGCTACTGGGTTCGTCATTGGGTTTGTCACTGGGAACATTTCCTGACTCAACTAAAATCTCTGGATCGCCAGAGGCTTTTTCAGGCGTACCGTCGCCCGCAGCACCTTGTCCCGGGCCATCTTGTGGCGACTTCTCAGGCTCCGTTTTGATGTCGACAGGAGCTTCCTCGGTTACCTCAACGTAGTCATTGGCATCTCCTTCGATCACCGGCGCCGCAACGGCCCTGGCCTCGAGAATCGCATCCGCCGCACCGCCCAGATAGAGTTTGATCGCCCGAAGCGCGTCATCGTTACCTGGGATCGGGTAGTCAATTCCATCAGGGGAGCTATTGGTATCACAAACGCCCACAACTGGAATTCCCAGTTTGCGTGCCTCCGACACCGCGATTCGCTCATGATCAACATCAATCACCAGCAAGGCATCAGGCAGCCCTTTCATCTCACGGATTCCGGAAAGACTTCTATCAAGCTTGGCCCGCTCACGCTCGAGCATCAGGGTCTCTTTTTTAGTAAGGCCGACACTAGTACCACTGCTCGCCATTTCATCCAATTCCACCAGTCGGGCAATTGAATTCTTTACCGTCTTAAAGTTGGTTAACATGCCGCCAAGCCAACGATGATCAACGAACGGGCAGTTGCAGCGCATCGCCTCTTCACGAACCGCTTTACTGGCCTGGCGTTTGGTGCCGACAAAAAGGATTTTGCCTTTCCCTGTCGCAACGCTGCCGAGGAAATTCATCGCGTCCCGATACAGCGGGAGCGTTTTCTCCAGATTGATAATATGAATTTTATTGCGTGCACCAAAGATATAAGGGCTCATCTTCGGTGACCAAAAACGCGTTTGGTGGCCAAAATGTACGCCGGCCTCCAGCATCTGGCGCATCGAAACGTCAGTCATGTTGTTCTCCTTTCGGGTTAGGATTCAGAGCGGCCTCGAACGCCGACCCCCGTGATATCGTTCACGAGAGCACCCGGACGTCCGAATATAAAACCACACCAGGATTGGGGGGGCGTATTCTAACGGCTCGACGCGTGTTACGCCACCTCTAGGGCAGACCCCTGAATGAGCGTAACTCATAAAGTCTGGCTGTCTTCATTTGGACTAGAATTACGGAGTTTCGAGGACCACAAACCCTATGCCAATTCACCTGAAATCGGATTTCGATCTGACCCAAATGCGCATCGCCGGGGATCTCACCCGGCAAGTGCTGGATATGATCGGTCCACATATTCAACCCGGTGTGACGACACTTGAATTGGATCAGATCTGTCATAGTTTCATCGTCGATGCACTTGATGCAATCCCTGCTCCCTTAAACTATCGGGGATTCCCCAAGTCCATCTGTACCAGCGTCAACCATGTCATCTGCCACGGAATTCCTGGTGGAAAGCGTCTAAAAAACGGCGATATTATTAATGTCGATATCACCGTAATTAAGGATGGATTCCACGGCGACGCGAGCCGGATGTTCGCCGTAGGCCAGACGTCTATCCTCGGCCGCCGCCTGATTAAGACATGCCAGGAATGTCTGGAAAAAGGAATCGCGACGGTTCGACCTGGGAGTCGCCTGGGCGATATCGGTGCGGCAATACAACAGCATGCCGAGGCCGCTGGATTTTCTGTGGTGCGAGAGTATTGTGGCCACGGCATCGGCAGGGGTTTTCATGAAGACCCGCAGGTCTTGCACTACGGAACCGTCGGTCAGGGCCTGGAGATCAAGCCCGGAATGACGTTTACGATAGAGCCAATGATTAACGCCGGTCGACCCGAGACCCGGCTGCTGTCGGATGGATGGACAGTGGTCACCAAAGATCATTCCCTAAGCGCCCAATGGGAGCATACTCTTGCTGTAACCGATAATGGCGTCGAGATCCTAACGGCACCCAAGCCATAAGCTTTAACCGTGCGCATCGTCCGGGAAACAATATTCAGTTCCGATTCCCTTTTTGAATCGGCGCAGGGCAAGTCCGGGTTGCTTGAGCTCTTTAAGGATGCTCTAAAACGGGGCCGGGCGGCACTTGGAGAATCTTATGCCGCTGGCGCCGGGGCCGAAGAAATACTTCAGGCTCACAGTTGGCTTGTCGATTCGCTTTTACAGCGTGCCTGGGATGATCTCCCCACTACCGGTGCTGACAAAGGCTCAATGGAACTGGTAGCGGTCGGCGGCTACGGGCGAGCGGAGTTACACCCTTACTCTGACATTGACCTGCTATTTCTGCTTAACGGTCAAGCGACTGGTGAACAAGGCGCATTCATTGGAACTTTTATCCGATTTCTATGGGATATGGGACTTGAAGTCGGCCACAGCACCCGGACTCTTAAAGAATGCGCTCAGCAGGGGGCATCTGATATTACCATCGTGACCAACCTGATGGAGGCCCGCCTGCTGATCGGAGACGGGCGCCTGGTTGAGAGGTTAAAAAAGAAAATTCAGACAAATAAGATGTGGCCTGCCCGCAAGTTTTTCGCAGCAAAACTGCGCGAACAGATTGTACGCCACGCCCGTTACGGCGACACCGCTTATAACCTTGAGCCGCACCTTAAGGAAGGGCCCGGAGGGCTGCGTGATATTCAGACTATCCAGTGGGTCGCGCAACGTTATTTCGGCACTCCTGATCTTCGGGAGCTTAAAACCGAGGACTTTTTAACCGAAGGCGAAATGAACGCCCTCCTTAAGGGGCGTGACTTTCTATGGCAGCTCAGAAACGCACTACATTTCCTGACTGGCCGCTGCGAGGATCGATTGTTGTTTGACTACCAGCACGAAATTGCTCGCCAGTTTCGCTACAAGGACTCAGCGCAACTCGCCGTTGAGAAATTGATGAAACGCTTTTACCGCACCATCAAAGAATTGCGGGTGCTGAACGAAATCCTGCTACAGCATTTTGAAGAGGCTATTCTGCACCCGGGCAAAAAGAATACCGTGCGAATTAACCGTCGTTTTCGCGCCGTTGACGGAATGCTTGAGGCTGTCGGCCCTCAGGTCTTTTCGCGACAACCGTTCGCTCTGATGGAGGCGTTTCTGCTGTTGTCCCAGGACTCACGGCTGCGCGGAATTCGCGGAAACACCGTTCGTTTGATTCGCGCCAGTGCTCACCTGGTAGATGCTGATTTTCGGCGCGATATCCGGTGCCGCTCGCTATTTATGGAGATAATCAAAGCGGCATCTGGGCAAACTCGAACGCTTCGGCAAATGAATGCCTATGGAATTCTTGGGGCGTATATCCCGGCTTTTGGCCGCGTGGTCGGGCAGATGCAACACGACTTGTTCCACGTCTACACAGTGGATGCGCATCTTTTGTTCGTGCTTCGAAATCTCAGGCGCATGAATATTCCGGAACATAATGCCGAACTACCTCTGTGTAGCGAACTTATGCAGGGTCTGTTTAAAAAGCACCGTCTGTATCTCGCTGCGTTATTTCATGATATTGCCAAAGGTCGTGGAGGTGACCATTCGACTCTGGGAGAACGCGATGCATTGCGTTTTTGCAAATCGCACGATCTTAGCGACTACGATGGGCATTTTGTGGCCTGGCTGGTGCGCACTCACCTTTTGATGTCTTGGGTAGCGCAGCGAGAAGATATTTCTGACCCCGAGGTAATAAATCGCTTTGCCAACCAGGTTGGCGAACAGGAACGCTTGGATAACCTCTATTTGCTCACAGTCGCCGATATTCGTGGGACCAGTCCAAAAGTCTGGAATGATTGGAAAGGAAAACTTCTTGGCGATCTTTACAACGAAACCACCCGAGCGCTGCGGCGAGGTAAGGGCACGCCCATTCAGGTTGAAGAAAAGCTGCGAGATTTGAAGGTGGAGGCCTTACAACTCCTCGACCCCACTCAGTCGGATGCGGCAGGCGATCTTTGGAGTCTGTTTGACCAGGACTATTTCTTGCGCAACTCACCTGATGTCATTGCCTGGCATGCTGCCCAACTGCTAGAACAGCGCGCCGGGGAACTACCACTGATCGACGCCCGCAAGGACAACGATTCTGGCACCGTTCGATTCTTCGTGTGCGCTCCAGATTCAGAAAAACTTCTGTGTGACGTCACCGCAGGTTTTGACAGGCTGAATATGAATATCGTCGACGCTCGAGTTCATCGAATGCGGTCTAACCTGGTGATCATGGTGTTTGTTGTCCTCCCAGGTGCGCAGGGGACTCCATCAGCGGCAGACCTGGAAGCCGCGGCGAAACGTTTACGTCAGGAAGTGCTTGAGCCTCGAACAAAACCACCAGGGCACCCAGTACACATCCCCAGGACCTTGAAATATTTCCCAATAGAGACCGCCGTGCGCTTTTCAAACTCAGAAAACGCGGATACCACCATTATGGAAGTCACAGCCCAGGACCGGCCGGGGCTTTTGCTGCAGGTGGCAAATGCCCTGCTTGCCTTCAAAATACGCCTGGTCACTGCCAAAGTCAGCACTTTTGGAGAACGCGCAGAAGATGTTTTCTTTATTACCGATCGCGACGGCCAACCCGTAACCGATGCGGTTCAACATACCTGCATCAGTGAGATGATTCGCACTGCTTTACCTGCATCAAACCCACCCCCCTCGGCGGGGCTAAACCGGAACCAACACTCATGAAAGATATGCAAACTGCGATTGAATCTGCCTTCGAACAGCGCAACGACCTATCGCAGGTCGTTAATTCGGAACTCCACGACGCTGTCAATGAGGCAATTATTCAACTGGATTCAGGAATGTTGCGTGTAGCCGAACCGATCGACGATCAGTGGGTTGTCTGCGAATGGTTAAAAAAGGCCGTCCTGCTGTCTTTTGTATTGCACAGCAACGAGGTTATCGAAGGGGGGGACACTCGTTATTTTGATAAGGTGCCAGGAAAATTTGATCACTTTACTGGCGAAGATTTCGAGGCTGGTGGCTACCGGGTTGTCCCACCAGCCATGGTTCGGCGCGGGGCCTACCTCGGTCGTGGCGTGGTGTTGATGCCAAGTTATGTCAACATTGGCGCCTACGTTGACGATGGCACTATGGTCGATACCTGGGCAACCGTAGGGTCTTGTGCCCAAATCGGTAAAAACGTTCACCTGTCGGGGGGTGTTGGTATTGGTGGCGTACTGGAGCCCCTGCAGGCCTCCCCAACGATCATTGAGGACAACTGCTTCATTGGCGCACGCAGCGAAGTCGTCGAAGGTGTTGTTGTTGAGCGAGGCTCGGTAATTTCCATGGGTGTGTACCTCGGCCAGAGCACCCGCATCCTTGATCGCGCAACTGGGAAAATCAGTTATGGCCGAATCCCTGCCGGCTCGGTCGTGGTATCGGGTTCGCTGCCGGCGGCTGATGGATCTCATTCGCTGTATTGCGCGGTAATCGTAAAGCAGGTAGACGAAAAAACCCGCGCTAAGGTCGGCATTAACGAGTTGTTGCGAGATCTCTAGATTCCGCGGGGCTATGGCCCTTTGGGTTTTGCAATCGGCAAAATACGGTAGCTTGAAGCTCAGCTCTCGTTCAGTTGCTCGAACAACTGGGCTGCCGAATTGATTTTAATAACATTCAACCCCTCAGGGCTTTCTTTAATTCGGTTTCCCTGTGGAATAAATGCTCTTGAAAATCCAAGTTTCGCGGCTTCACGCAATCGGTCCTCGCCGCGCGTCACAGGGCGAACTTCGCCTGAAAGGCCCAGCTCGCCAAAAAACGCCGTCTGCCGTCCAAGCACTTTGTCTATTAAGCTGGAGATTACGGCCGCACTGATCGCCAGATCCGCCGCAGTTTCAGTGATTCTGACGCCGCCCGCAACGTTAACGAATATATCCTGATCAAACAAGGAAAGTCCTGCGTGCCGATGCAATATTGCGAGCAGCATCCCTAGACGGTTGGCGTCAAATCCAACACACAGCCGTCGTGGGTTCCCAAGCGTGCTCGGATCAACCAGTGCCTGAACCTCCACCAGAAGCGGGCGAGTCCCTTCCTGACTCACCAGTACGGCGCTTCCTGGTGCGTCAATCTCACCGCGAGACAGAAACATCGCCGACGGGTTGTTCACCGGCTTCAGCCCCGCCTGGGTCATTGCGAACACACCGATCTCATTGACTGCTCCAAAACGATTCTTAAAAGCGCGAACCAGGCGGTAGCGACTTGCTGTGTCCCCCTCGAAATACAATACCGTATCTACCAGATGCTCAAGGACTTTCGGACCCGCAAGGGCTCCCTCCTTGGTCACATGACCGATCAATAAAACAGCGCTGCCTCTGGTTTTAGCAAACTCGATTAAGCGATCGGCACATTCCCTAATTTGCCCAACACTCCCAGGCGCCGATTCGAGCTCATCGCTAGCAAGAGTCTGGATAGAATCTACAACCAAGAAACGGGTGGCGCCCGAAACGGCCGCATCAAGCACCGCGCCAAGGCGGTTTGTCGACAGAGCCTGAATCTGGGAATCCTCAAGTCCCAAACGTCGACTACGCAACGCCAATTGCTCCAAAGATTCTTCCCCACTGGCGTACAAGGTAGGTTGATCCTGGGATAAACCCGCGAGCGTTTGTAACGCAAGCGTGCTCTTGCCGATCCCCGGCTCTCCACCAAGTAGTATCACGGACCCTGGAACGATGCCTCCGCCCAGTACTCGATCAAGCTCTCCTAACCCGGTGAGGTGGCGAGTGCTCGCCTGCGCACCCACCTGAGCCAAAGACTGGGGGGCGGTCGCGGGATTTTTCCCGCGTCTCGAGCGAGTCGTCACGACGGCCTGCTCTGCCAACGTGTTCCATTGCATGCAGCCGGCGCACTGTCCGGTCCATTTGCCGAAACCCTGTCCGCAACTGGCACAGATATAACGGGTTAAGGTTTCAGATCGTGGCATCAGGTCACGTCATTACTCGGTTTGGCGCATGTCTTGGCGGCTAGCAAAGTAGTCACTCGAGCAGCATGGCCACCAAAGGGTCGGGGTAAAAGTGTCACAGGAGAATAGGCGCTAGCCGGTGTATCGGCACACATCCGGGCCCACCGCTCGGTCAATACCCAGAATTCTCAAAGGCCGGCGTATAGTTTTCGAATCGAGTGTATTCGCCCAAAAAAGTAAGGCGCACCGTTCCTATTGGCCCGTTGCGTTGCTTGGCTACGATGATCTCAGCCGTGCCTTTCTCAGGACTGTCTTCGTTATATACCTCGTCTCTATAAATAAACAAAATCACGTCTGCATCTTGCTCGATCGCACCGGATTCTCGAAGATCAGACATGATGGGGCGCTTGTTGGGACGCTGTTCAAGCCCCCGGTTAAGCTGGGACAGAACCACTACCGGGACCCGGGCCTCTCTTGCAATGATCTTTAATGCCCGGGTGATATTCGCCACCTCAACCGCACGGTTCTCGGTGCTCTGGCCAGTCTGCATTAACTGAAGATAATCAACAACCACCACGCCCAACTGCCCATGCTCACGAATCAACCGGCGAAGCCGCGTGCGCAAGTCCATAGGCGTCAGTGCGGGAGTATCGTCAATAAAAATTGGCGACTCATCAAGTAAGCCAACCGCAGAGGTCAAACGAGGCCAGTCCTCTTGGCTGAGTTGACCAGTTCTGACTCGGTGGGCATTAATTCGCCCCAGTGAGGCTAACATCCGCATCGCCAGCTGCTGTCCGGGCATCTCCATACTGAAGACTGCGACGGGAAGCTTACTTCCAACGGCAGCATTTTCTGCAATATTCATCGCCAGGCTGGTCTTTCCCATCGATGGGCGGCCAGCCACCACAACGAGGTCTGCAGGCTGAAATCCGGAGGTCAGGTTATCCAGGTCTTTGAACCCACTTGCTACACCGGTGATCGGCTGTTTGGACTCATAAAGCTCTTCAATCCGATCTACCGCCTGAGTCAACAGGCCTTGAATTGACTGAAATGCTCCCGACTGGCGTCGGTCAGAATCAGATATATCAAAAACCAGTTTTTCCGCGAAGTCGATCAGTGAAGCTGTGTCGACTCCATCTGGGTAATAGGCCTTTTCTGTGATCTCAGCCGCTGCATTGATCAACGATCGTAGTACAGATCGCTCTTTAACGATCCGGGCATAGGCAGTGACATTGGCCGTTCCTGGTGTACGGTTCGCCAGTTCACCCAAGTATGCCAGGCCTCCTGCCTTCTCAAGAGTCCCGTTATTCTTTAGCCATTCAGACGCCGTAACGATATCGACGGCTTCACCGCTCTCGTTCAAAGAACGGATCGCCGTAAAGATCTCCCGGTGGGATCGCGTGTAAAAATCCTCGGTTGCGACCGCCTCGGCCACCTCGTCCCAACGCCGGGCATCGACCAGCAGGCCGCCGAGAACCGACTGCTCGGCCTCGAGCGCCTGAGGCGGGATGCGTGCCTCCAAACTCGTGGGTTTTTTACTAAGTTCGGACTGAGGCATAAACTGTGTTGCCGTTTGTCATAGGTGACGATTATGTCTACAGAACAACTATTGTAGACAACGGCTCCGGGCTTTAATAGCCACCAAGGGCTATGAGCGTAAAAAGAGAGGTCAGCGGTTCGGCTGAGCGAATTGACAACCTCTTGTTTTTACTCTGGAGTGCTACCCTCGAGGTCTACGTCCGATACCTTAATCTCTGATTCAGGCGAAGCCTCCGCTTCGACCAAGACTATCAGGTTACTCTGGATTTCTGGGTGGAGGATTACCGAAACCTGATGCTCTCCCGTGGTCTTGATCGGGCCCTCGGGCATATCAATTTCTGAACGCTGAATCGCAATGTCTGTCGCCTGAAGCAATTCGGCGATGTCGGTCGAACTGACCGAGCCAAAAAGCCTCCCTTCCTCACTGGCAAGCCGAGACACGGTAATCTTTTCCGGCAGTAATGCAGCTTTGGCCTGGGCCGCTTCAAGGCGTACCGAATCCATTTTTGCCAATTCCCGGCGCCGCGTTTCTACTTTTTCACGAGCTTCTCCGGTGGCAGGAACTGCCTTTCCTTGGGGGATCAGGTAATTTCGCCCATACCCCGACTTCACGTTTACCAAATCGCCCAGATCGCCCAGATTCTGGATTTTTTCAAGCAGTATTAATTCCATCTGCCTGCCCCTCAGTGCTGATCTGTATACGGCAATAGTGCTAAAAACCGAGCGCGCTTGATTGCCGTTGCTAGTTGCCGCTGATAACGGGCCTTGGTGCCGGTATTACGGCTGGGCATAATCTTGCCGGTCTCAGTGATAAACCCTTTAAGAGTCTCGAGGTCCTTGTAGTCGACCTCTTTAATCCCTAGCGCGGTAAACCGGCAGTACTTGCGTCTTTTATTAAACCTGTTCATCACACTTGGTCCTCTTTAGGCTCATCAATAACAGGCGGGTCGTCAGGCTGATCAATAACAGGTGGGTCATCCGCCAGAGTCTTGGGGGTTTGGGTGGAATCGGCCTCGACTCGCACGAGGTCCGGGCCGTCAGCCTCTGCGGGCTCTACCTGTGCTACTGGCTCAACTGGACTGCTCTGGGTTTTCGGGGCGACCTCAGCAGGCTTTTGTTCACTGTCAACTGCGCCTGCTCCAGCCTCAACTACCAGTGCCGAGGCCTCAGTAACAGCCTCTTTTCGACGGATCACAAGGTTACGGATGACGGCATCGCTGAACTTGAACATATTCGCCATTTCATCCATCGTTGGCTGATCTATTTCAACGTTCATCAAAACATAATGGGCCTTATGCACTTTGCCGATGGTATAAGCAAGTGGACGCCGGCCCCAGTCCTCACAACGATGAATCTGGCCACCGTTGCCTTCGATGAGGCCGCGATATTTTTCGACCATCGCGGGCACCTGCTCGCTCTGATCTGGATGCACAAGGAACACGACTTCGTAGTGTCGCATGAGTATTCTCCCTTCGAGTTGGAGCCTCCCAATATTTCGCGGTGAGGCAAGGAGCGCGCTTTTTTAGCGCTTAAGGCGCGCAATTCTAGCCGCCAAAGGGTTATCAGGCAAGCCGGATTAGACTCGGATCCGGGCCGAACGACCTAATTTACCCGATTCTTGATCAATTCATCTACCACCGCTGGCTCTGCCAGAGTGGATGTATCACCAAGATTTTCCAGCTCATTCGCGGCTATTTTGCGCAGGATACGGCGCATGATCTTTCCCGATCGGGTTTTAGGTAGGCCCGGCGCCCATTGGATGATATCCGGGCTTGCAATAGGGCCGATTTCCTTGCGTACCTGGGCTATGAGCCCCCGGCGAAGCTCCTCGCTCGGCGTCACACCGGCCATAGGAGTGACGTACGCGTAAATCCCTTGTCCCTTGATTTCATGGGGGTATCCGACAACCGCAGCTTCTGCGACCTGCTCATGCGAAACCAGGGCACTTTCTACCTCGGCGGTTCCCATGCGGTGCCCGGATACGTTGATCACGTCGTCCACGCGACCGGTAATCCAATAATAACCGTCGTCATCGCGGCGGGCCCCATCACCTGTAGTGTAATAACCTGGGTACGCTGAAAAGTAAGTCTGAATAAACCGCTCGTGATCCCCGTAGATTGTACGCATCTGTCCAGGCCAGGAGCCCGTGATCACCAGGTTGCCCTCGGCCGCGCCTTCGAGAACCTGGCCGTCGGCGTTCAACAAGGCAGGTTCGATTCCGAAAAATGGTCGTGTGGCCGATCCCGGTTTAAGGTCGGTCGCCCCTGGCAACGGGGTAATCAAAATTCCACCGGTTTCTGTCTGCCACCAGGTATCCACAACTGGGCAACGCCCATCGCCGACGGTATTGAAATACCACTCCCATGCCTCTGGATTAATCGGCTCTCCTACCGTTCCCAACAGCTTGAGACTGGTGCGGCTGGTCGAATCGACCGGTTGGTTACCTTGCCCCATCAATGCCCGGATGGCAGTGGGCGCGGTGTAGAAGATGTTCACCTGATGTTTATCTACCACTTGCCAGAAACGCGAGGCATCCGGGTAGGTAGGCACCCCCTCGAACATCAAGGTTATCGCTCCGTTGGTCAGGGGGCCATAGACAATATAGCTGTGCCCAGTGATCCAGCCGACGTCAGCGGTACACCAGTAGACATCGCCATCGTGATAGTCAAACACATAGCGATGGGTCATCGCGGTGTACAGTTGGTATCCGCCGCAGGTATGTAGAACTCCTTTTGGCTTCCCGGTCGAGCCGGATGTATACAATATGAAAAGTGGATCCTCGGCACCCATTGGCTCCGGATCACAATCAGGCGATGCAACTGCCATAGCTTCGTCATACCAGACATCACGGCTAGCACTGGCAGGCACATCTTTGCCGGTCCGCCGCACCACAATAGTCGTGTGGACATCCGGACATCCGGCGAGTGCTGTCTCCACATTAGCCTTTAAGGGCACCGCCTTGCCGCCGCGTGGCCCTTCGTCTGCAGTAATTACCACCCGGCAGTCAGAATCCAGGATTCGATCCCGTAGCGCATCCGGCGAGAATCCGCCAAAAACGACTGAGTGAATTGCGCCAATACGTGCGCAGGCCAACATCGCCACCGCGGCTTCTGGAATCATAGGCATGTAAATGGACACACAATCGCCCTTGCTGACACCCCGATCCTTAAGAACATTCGCAAATCGGCAAACCTGGTCATGCAGCTGCCGGTAAGTCAACTTCTTATCGTCGGTCGGATCGTCACCTTCCCAGATTATTGCCACCTGGTCGGATCGGGTTTCGAGGTGCCGATCAATACAGTTATAGGAAACGTTTAGGGTCGCCCCTTCGAACCACCGGATGTCCCCGGTGTGGTAGTCCCAATTGCTTACCGTATGCCAGGGGCTAAACCAACTGACAAATTTCTCAGCTTGATCCGCCCAAAAACTATCCGGGTCCGCGATTGATTGCTGGTACATATGTCGATACTGCTCTTCATTGATATGGGCATCTTGCGCAAAGTTTGAATTAACTTTGTGAATAATACTGTCACTCATCTGACGCTCCTTTGCTTTGATCAATTGACATTCATTCTCTCCCTTCTTCGGGTATTTTAAGCCAATGGATGCTTAAGTTAAAAAGTAGAGCCAAAGGCCTGCGGGGCTCTTCTATCAGGATATTTCAGCCAGATTCATTGTCGCCAGGCGAATCCACTGAATTCCAGACGCTGCTTGCGCCCAATAGATCAACCCATTTGCGATGGGCAACCAACTCTTCATTCGAGGCGGGAATTATCGCGAAATTCCGCCCGGCGTTACTGCCAGACCTGCCCGGTCGCCGATCCATCCCGATCTGACCCGAAACCCCCTCTAGCTGCAGATCGGTTTGTCCACCGGTCATCGCCAAGTAAACATCCGCCAGAATTTCAGCATCAAGTAGTGCCCCATGAAGGGTTCGACCGGAGTTATCTACGCCATAACGGCGACATAAAGCATCTAAGCTGTTGCGCTGCCCCGGGTGAAGCTCCCGGGCCAACTTCAGAGTGTCTGTTACCGTACAGAAGTCCTCAAGCCTGCGGGGGTCCCCCGCCAACTCGAGCTCATTATTAAGAAAACCCAGGTCAAACGGGGCATTATGAATAACCAACTCTGCGCCCGTCACAAACTCGACAAACGATTCCAGGATATCTTTGAACAATGGTTTATCGGCGAGAAAAGATTCTGTGATCCCGTGGACTTCGAGAGCGCCAGCATCGATGCTGCGCTCAGGGTTAAGGTAAGAATGAAATTGCTCATCACTGTGCTTTCGATCCGAAATAGCTACGCCGCCCACTTCGATCACCCGATGGCCGGCCGTTGCATCAAGTCCTGTCGTCTCAGTATCCAAAACAACCAATCGTGTAGTCAATTTCTCTCCCCGTCCTTTAAATAATCATCTATTGCCAGATTCGCCAGAGCATCGGCCCGTTCGTTTTGTGGGTGTCCACTATGGCCCCGGACCCAGTGCCAACTGACTGACCGAGCCTGCCTTGCATTGTCTAATGCCTCCCATAAGTCCTGATTTTTGACCGCTTTGCGCGAGGCGGTACGCCAGCCATTTCGCTTCCACTTAGTCATCCAGTCGGTAATGCCGTTACGAACATACTGTGAGTCTGTATAGACCGCGACCGGTTGGCTAGCCCCTACTGCTTCAAGACCTTCTATCGCCGCTTTAAGTTCCATACGGTTGTTGGTTGTAGCCGGTTCAGCCCCTAAAAGCTCTGTTTGCGAGGATTCGCCAATAATGAGTACGCCCCAGCCCCCTATTCCCGGGTTCCCGCGACAGGCGCCGTCGGTATAAATGCGAACTTCTCCTTCGTCTGCGGTTTCCGTTTTCACAATCTGGGCCCTCTTATCTTAGTTTGGCGAGGAATTGTAGGTGCCATCGCATCGATGCCGAACGGCCGATGCCTCGCCATTCTTATCTTGGTACCGGTAAGTCCCAGTCGCTTTTTACGGGCGACGAGCAAGTAGATCCCACCGAGAAGCGGCCACCAGCGATCGCCCGCCTTTTCGAGAAAGTCGGTTTTGCGAAGCAGGCCCGTCGCGCTAACGGGAGGCTGATAGAACATCATCTTACCGCCTAGTATTTCCAAACCCAGCAGGCGCATCCAGTCTTGGACCCTTGCAGGAGACAGGAAATCGCCGCTCCAGGGCGAGGGCCTCGGGCGAGCAGTTACAGCCCGCCTCAGACCCCACAGACTCCATCGATTAAAACCACAAACGACGAGAATCCCCTCTGCCGCCAGAATCGAGCCCACCTCGCGCAGGACCCTATGCGGTTCATTCGAAAAATCCAGCGTGTGAGGGAGGATAAGTAAATCGATAGAGCGCGCACTAAATGGAAGTGCCTCGCTTGCGGTGGTGACTACGTGCTGAGGACTCGACGCGCGGACGCTGGGAGAATAAATGGCGAGCCCAAGGTCCACCTTTGAAAGAAAATCTTCTGGACCAGGCCCCAGTTGCAGCCCTGTCGGATAATAGGTGCGCGGTATTAATTCAGAACTTTTTTCAACGGCAGACCGTGAAACAGTCTTTCCCAGAGGTCCATCAAACCAGGCCTTGAGCCCGGTGTGGCTGGCTAAGGCCTTGGCACCGACCTCACCTGATCCCGTCCAGTTTTTACGTGGCAGCATTAACGTGCACAGTCCAAGGCACACAGGAGATGCGCAATTCCAGGGAACCTCGCCCGCCGGCCCCGCAGGTACGCAGGCGGGCCGGGCAACTTCCCAGATTGTCAAACATTCTCACTACCTGCCGCCCCGTCGAATTCAGCCAGGGCAAGGATCAGGTCGTCCCAGGCCTTCGCTTTGGCTTGTGGTGAACGTAAAAGATATGCCGGGTGATACGTAACCACCAATGGGATGTCATAGGCAGGATACCGGTGGATCCGCCCTCGAAGTTGGCCTATGGTCTGATCCGTCCGAAGTAGCGCCTGAGCGGCAAAGCGCCCCATTGCGAGAATAATTTTAGGTTGAATAAACGTGACCTGTTGATGCAGGAATGACACACACGTGCTCACCTCTTCGCCAAACGGATCCCGGTTATCAGGCGGTCGACACTTAAGAACGTTGGCAACAAAAACCTCATCGCGCGCGAGATCTACACTGAATAACATTCGATTCAGTAATTGACCGGCGCGCCCTACAAAGGGTAGCCCCTGCCGGTCCTCCTCAGCGCCCGGCGCCTCACCGACCAACAGCCAGTCCGCTTTAGGATCTCCTTCGCCGAAAACCGTTGTTTTGCGGGTGGTATGTAGGTTGCACCTCGTACAATTACCTACCTGCTGCTGTAATGAGGCCCAACCCGAAGGTGGTACCTTTCCTAAAGGCTCTACATCGCTCGAGGCTGGTTCGACATGCTGACTGGCGATACCTCGCGTGTCAGTAGTCAGGGCCCATGGTGTCAATCCCATCTCACGAAGATACTGGGACCGGCTCCTCATCGGCCCGATGTCCTAAACGGTATCGCCACTTTGCGGATTAAATCGTTGGGGGCTCATCTGCAACTTATTCAGGGCGTTTACATACGCCTTCACCGATGCAACAACGATATCTGTATCGGTACCTTGCCCGTTAACGATACGCCCGTTTTCCTGTAGCCGGACACTGACCTCGCCTTGTGAATCGGACCCTGCTGTAATGGCATTAACCGAATAGAGTAGAAGTGCACGATTTCCAGGCACAATGTCGTCAACTGCCCTAAAGGACGCATCCACCAAACCATCGCCGGTTGTCTTGGCGGTCTCTTCAGAGCCAGCCTTCTCAAGGGTCAATTCAGCTACCGGAGCATCGCCCGTCTGGGAAACGGTTTTTAATGAAACAAACCGCAGGGTTTCGTCGCGATGTGAAGCGGCGCTGTCCCCGGCCAACACTTGAAGATCATCATCAAAAATCTCATGTTTTTTATCGGCCAGCTCTTTAAAACGGTCGAACGCCAGATTCAATTCCGCCTCGCTCGAGAACTCAATACCCAAAGCAACCATACGTTCCCTGAATGCATTCCGGCCCGAATGTTTTCCAAGCACAATCTGATTGGCGCTCCAGCCGACGTCCTCGGCACGCATGATCTCGTAGGTATCACGCTGTTTCAGCACGCCATCTTGATGTATCCCCGCCTCGTGAGCGAATGCGTTAGCACCAACGATCGCCTTGTTTGGTTGCACCGGGAAACCTGTGATATTGGAAACCAGACGACTGGCAGCAAGAATGTGGGTGGTATCGAGCCTGCTGTCACAGGGGAAAAAATCCTGACGGGTGCGCACGGCCATTACGATCTCCTCAAGGGAGGCGTTCCCGGCACGCTCGCCGAGCCCATTGATCGTACATTCAACCTGCCGGGCCCCGGCCTTAATCGCGGCCAAGGAATTCGCAACCGCGACACCTAGATCGTTATGACAGTGCACCGAAAAGACTACCTTATCGGCATTCGGAATCCGGTTCATCAATCTTGCGAACATCTCGCCGAACTGCTCAGGCATGGTGTAGCCGACTGTGTCGGGAACGTTTACGGTGCTCGCACCAGCATCGATCACGGCCTCAAATATTCGGCAAAGAAAATCCTCATCCGATCGACCAGCATCTTCTGCTGAAAACTCGACATCATCAGTGCTGGCTCGGGCCTGCTTAACAGCTGCTACAGCTTTCTCGAGTACATCTTCAGGGGACATCCGTAGCTTAGCTTTCATGTGAATTGGAGAGGTCGCAATGAAGGTATGAATCCGCGAAGCGCGGGCCCCACGGATCGCCTCAGCGGCGCGAGACACATCGCCTGGATTTGCTCGAGCCAAGGCACAAATACGGCTATCCCCGATTTGGCTCGCAACCTTCTGAACGGCCTCGAAATCGCCCACGCTGGCGGCAGGAAACCCGGCTTCAATCACGTCGACTCCCAGTTTTTCTAAAATGCGTGCGATACGCACCTTCTCGTCCACTGTCATCGAAGCGCCCGGGCTTTGCTCCCCGTCTCGCAAGGTGGTGTCAAAAATAATTAGTTGGCTACTCATACTCAACTCTCCAAAGCTGGTATTGTGTTTTCAGCTGAAACAGCAGCGGATAACCCGCAATCATAGCCGTTCGCTTTAGCAGCGGCGGCTGTGATGTTGCGGAGTGATAAATGGTTGAGAAGTTAGTGCGCCAAACGGCGCAGCAGAATCTGAAGAGCGTGGCTGGTCAGCAGGCGCGCGTCGGGTCGCAGCCGTCCTGTGATTGGTGCGAAGTTTCGAGGGGAAATACGCGGTTGCATTGCGCCAGTATACCGCGTCCCCCATTTAGGGCAAAGCCTCATCAGCACCAAGCCCTACTCAGCCGTTAATTCAATTGCCTCATGCTAATTAGACATCTTGTCACGAGTCGATCCTGACTCCGAATCGTACGATTCCGATTCATCGTCTGACGGTGCAAAAACTTTTTCGCCCTTGCGATGTTTTAGAGCCCAAGTAACGATTCCCGAAACCGCGTAGGAGCTAAACGCCAAAAAAAGAACCCGCGGCGGATCAAACGAGATTAGAACAAATACCAGTACCAAT